>NZ_JAHZPH010000001.1:351399-702798 GCF_019929365.1 Streptococcus oralis
CCTTCTAATGATAGTATGAGTGGATAATAAATTCTTCACTTCTTCAACACTAGATCGACTATTTAAATTCGAGTAAGTTACACCAGATTGAGTAAAAATTGTATTTTTTCACACTTTTCTCTTGTAATTAACTGTAACTCACCGCACTCTAGCATCTACAACCTCTGCGATATAAAATACTCTCATCAAATAAATTTGCTCAAATCGTCAAATGAATAATCTTTATAGATTTGATTTGGTTTAAGTACAGAATCAGTTGTAACAGGCAAGTTTTCCAGTAATGTTTCCGCATTTAGTCCTTGTGGTAAGGAAATCAATTCTCCAGCCATGTTTTCCTGTCTATGCGCAGTAAATAGAAACTCCCCTTTTTCCCAATCTATTGCAAAATCATTCATCACTTCAGATTTGGATATGTCTAACAATTCTTCCTGCTGTGCTATAAAGTTTTCATAGATGAATTCATAAAGTGCTTCTTTATCTATTTTCACAACTCTAAGTGTGTTGGCATCCATTGATTTTCATACTCCTTTTAAAGCGTGACCCAATTATTGTTTTAACATGAACTGTCTTGATAACTAAAATTATAATAGCTCTACTTCAACACCAGCCGCATCAAAGATTTCTTTCACGCTATCAAAATTGCTACTTAAAATAGTTGCTTCTTTCAAGTTTGGAAATTGTTGCAGTTCGGATAAACTGAGCTCATTTAAATCAAATGTTCCATCTTCTCCATCCCATTGCGGAATGATATTCATATAAATCTCATTTCCACCATCCATGTAAATTTCTTTGACCTCTTCAGCATATTTCTTAGGAATAGATAAGGCTTCAAAATACTCAAGAGCCGGTCTTATAACTTCCATGCTTTCAGTATCAATCTCTTCTGTACTGTATCGATCAGCAAAATCATATATATCAAAGGATGGTTTCAATACTTGTAAATCGTACATTAAGACCTGAATCACGGCCAATTTAAAATTCAAATGATCAAAATGGAGGATTTGTTCAGAATCCACTTTTGCTTCATCATTTTCTAAATCAAGTTTCTTTTCAGAAACAGCCTGATTTTCTTTAGCCTTGTCATGTGACTCCTGATTGAACCGCTTGTTTCTTTTTCGCTTAAAAAAATTAAACATGATTTCTCCTCACTAAGTTTCATCTAAATAAATTTTTACTTTGAGGTATTCCTTGTCTTTAGCATCGGCAAAGACCTCAGAGTTTCGAATATAGTCAAAGATATACTCATCAAGATCTTTGTCCCATATAGACTCACTAAACTCTGCATTCTCACTAGTCGGCTTATAGAAAATATCTAAATGGACTTGATAAAATTCTTCATCGTCATTAGGAACTTGTCGAACCATGGACGTTTAGTCAGTGATCTTTTCTTTTAAAGATTGGACTAGATGGTTCATCGTTCTCTTTTTTCTAAGGGTTTGCCTTTGGTATTTCCTTTATTATACTACATAAATAGAAAAAAGACTGGAACGAATGGTTGCCCATCATTACAGTCTTTTTGATTACATTTTTTATTGAATCACAAATCCTTTAGGCAATATCACCAGTTGCTGTTCCAATTCTTGGCAATGACTGGCTAACGCTACAGCATCACTATCTACAAGATAATTTTCAGTTGATTGGTTAAAAATAGCTTGGAGTTTTTGTCCATCATAATTCCATTCGAGAGCTAGCACGTCCGGCTTGATTTCTTTCAGGCTATATGTTCCATGTTGGATAATGTCTGAAACACTCTTGCGAATCTGAATCAATTTCTTCATGAAATTAAGCATGTCATTGCTGTCGGAAACACGTTCCCAAGGCATAACGCGACGACAATCTGGATCTGGTCCTCCGTCTAATTCTAGCTCGGTTCCATAGTAGAAACACGGTGTTCCCCTTTGTAAAAAGAGGCAGGCTAGGGCAGACTTAACCAGTTGGACATCTCCCTTGGCTGTAGCCAAAATACGCTCCGTATCATGCGAATCCAAGAGATTGAACATCACTTCCGAAATTTGCTGTCTATAGTACATAGACTGGCTATTGATCTCATCGATAAATTGATGGGACTTCTTGACCCCACGCAAGAAATAATCCTTGATACTGTCAGAGAGAGGATAGTTCATAACTGCGTGGAACTCATCGCCATTTAGCCAAGGCTGAGAAGTGTGCCAGACCTCTCCAAGAATATAAAGGTCAGGTTTTTTAGCCAAGACAGCCTTACGGAAATCTCGCCAAAATTGGTGGTCGACTTCATTGGCCACATCCAGGCGCCAAGCATCGATATCAAACTCTTCAATCCAGTAGGTGGCAACGCTCAACAAATAGTCTCTTACTTGAGGATTTGCCGTATTGAGCTTAGGCATATAGCTTTCAAAGGCAAAGGTGTGGTAGGATAGTTCTCTTTTATTAACAAGATTTTCTTTAACGACTGGAAAGTCTTGAATATGGAACCAGTCTTTATAAACAGAATCTTCACCATGCTTGAGAACATCCTGCCACTGTGGCGATTGGTCACCGATATGGTTGAAAACAGCGTCCAGCATGATTTTCATGCCTCTCTGATGGGCCTCATCCACCAGTTTACGAAAGGTTTCCTTATCTCCAAAATGACGATCAATTTCGAAATAATCCGTTGTATTGTACTTGTGATTGCTTGGGGATTCAAAAATCGGACAGAGATAAAGACCTGTAATCCCCAAGTCCTGCAAGTAATCCAGATGGTCAATAATTCCTTGTAAATCCCCACCAAAGAAATCGCTCGTCTTCGGTTTGATTGACGAATCCCAAGCTAGAGCTCCTTCTGGCGAAAGAGCAGGATTGCCGTTGGCAAAGCGTTCTGGGAAAATCTGATACCAAACCGTCCTTGAAACCCAGTCAGGTACATGACAAGCATCAATTTCATGAATATAAGGAAGCTTAAAGCCATTCCCCTCGTAATGAAGATTTTCGAGTGTGTTTTCAACACACCCCTTATCGCCGTATAAGATTCTCCGACCTTGCTTATCCTTGAGTTCAAAGAGATACTGGAGTCGGGCATAGCCAACTGTAACTTCCACTTGCCAGTAATCAAATATGGCATCGGAGGTGACTTTGGTCATCTCCTTGATTACTTCATAACGGTCCTCTATAAAGATAAAAGGATCTCCATAATGCAAGTTGATACTTTCAATATCATCTTTCTTGGTCCGGATACGAATGTGCATTGTCTGATCCTTATAAAGATAAGCATACTCCGACTCTGGTCTATGGTAAATAGCTGTTAATTCCATTGTTTTGTCTCCTGATTTACTTTCATTCATCTGCGACGCAAACGTTTTCATAATCATAACTCCAGTATACTACTTTAAAATTTTATTTGCAAGGCTCGTTTGTATTTTCCAATAGTTTGTTTATGAAAATAAAAAAGCAGTAAATCTCACAACTTACTACTTTTTAAATGATGATTTACAAATGTCTTTCCAGCCAATCAATCTTCTTAAAATCTTTATTGCTATTTTGATTGTTTCGATAGGAGTCATGAGAAGAAGCTTTGTAAATACTTAGATACTGTGCCAGACTTGGAACACGAAAAGTGATGTTTTCAAGATGAATAAGCTCTATATCCGATTCCGAAACTCCTGCAAAATCAGGTAAGGAATCGATACTTCCAAATTCAACACTCAAGCCATCTTTTTGGAATTCATGCTCATGAATATCTATTAAAGTGTAGCCTAAGTGGTTCATCACTTTCATTATCTTGTCCCAGTCATAAATTCTGAGATGATCAGGCGCATCCCAGCCTCTAGGATCTCCAGAGACATGAATGTCAATGTCAGACGGCTCCCAATCTTCATTTGAACGGTATTCAAACCCCAAAGACCCCATAAGCGTCGGTGTAATTCCGACTTGGTTTAAATGAGAACAAATTGTTCGGAATTCATCAAATAGAGAATTCATCCCTCCTCCAATCCTTGATATAAAAATTTATTTCTCAATGAAAGATAAACTAGTTTTCCTTCTACTCTTTCGGTTGAGAATATACTTCGATATGCTGACCTAGTACCTTGATTTCTACAGGTAGATTATCGGATTTGTCACCATCAACATCCGTTTCCAATTCACTATCTGAAGAGATTTTTATATGTCGAGCTTTCAGATACTCGATATTGTCATTTACGACAACATCCCCTTTTAATAAATCAGGGATAACTGACAATTTAGTAAGGATTGAGGCATCTTTTAAAATCAAAATATTAGCATAACCATCCTTGTTTTCGTCAAAAATCTTCTTGTCAGCGAAATAATTGGTAAGGAGAACCAAGACATGACTTGCCGGTCCAATGTAGTTTCCATTTTCTGTCTCAATCTTAATGTTAAAGACCTGATCCGTCATCACAGACTTCATAGTATTTACAGCATAGGCTAAAATACCGAATTTTGTCTTGTCCTCGATCTCCACATTGTGAATCGCCTCAGGCAGAGAACCGATACTAAAGATATAACCAAAATAGTTGTCATTTGCTTTACCAATATCAATCTTATTGGTTAAATTAAAATCGAGTTCATCAATCGCGCCATCGATGTCTTGATTGATTTCCAAAAGTTTCGTAATGAGGTTGCCTGTACCGCCAGGGATAATCCCTAACTTCGGAGTGTAGTCTCTCTCAGCAATACCTGAAATGACTTCATTGACAGTCCCGTCTCCACCAAACACAACCACTGCATCGTACTGCTCACGAGACGCTTCCTCAGCAAAATGTGTCGCATCTAGCGCTTTTTCAGTAATTTTGGTTTCCACATGCTCAAAATAATCCTTGGCCTTATTCTCCAGCTTGACCTTATAATCCAAGGCCTTTTCCCCACCAGAGGTAGGGTTAATAATTAACATTGCTTTTTTCATTGATTTTCTCCTTGAATTTTAAATAGAAATGTTAGAGTTGCTATATATTTCATTACATATAATGCTATTATATAATGAAAACTCAGAAAAAAGAACTTTGACGTACTGGGCATTAATTTATAAAAACATAGACAAAGAGTTTACTGTGAATTTCGAGCATATAAAACATAGTTTAAAGTAAAGATTATCAGATAATATCAAACGATTGGCGCTAGAATATTAACGATTATCTAAAATAAAGAAAGCATTTTATTAATCTGTTTGCCATTAAATCCAGCTTGCGCGAAAATCTCTTTAAAAATTTCTTTTACCTCGTCCTCTTCCTTTTTCTTCCAATCCCCATGAAATTTATTTTCAATTCGGTAACTTCTTTGAATAATCACTTTTACATGATTGATTAAAAATTCTTTTGCTAATTTATGTTCATTTTCTTGAATGAGATGTAAGTAATGACAACTTAATGAAACAACATAGTCTTCTTT
Source organism: Streptococcus oralis (assembly GCF_019929365.1). GTDB lineage: Bacteria > Bacillota > Bacilli > Lactobacillales > Streptococcaceae > Streptococcus > Streptococcus oralis_BT. The sequence goes on from NZ_JAHZPH010000001.1 coordinate 356,761, forward strand.
GAGACTTGGAACAATATTCTTTATGATTAAACTATCCTTGTCAAAACAATCTTCAAAATAGTAATCTGTGATGAATTTGTTTAGATCTTCTCCCCAGTTTTCTTTAATCCAATCTCTCCAGTTTTGATGGGGACCACCTTTATGACAATTAATTATTATATTCATCTTCCAAAGCCAGTTATCTGCTCCATCACTTCCAGGGATGAAACTTTCCACCACTGGCATCATATTTCCACACCAATAGTAAACAATAGCAAAAGCTTTAAAATAAGGTTCCAAATCATGTGGTATTTCTAAATCACCTTTTAATATCCCGTCTTTTATTTCTTTACCACCTTTCAAGCTAGGTTCAACATTGGTAATTTTTTTATACGGAACAGTGATTGAAGTAAGAATGTCAGCCGTAAGTGCAATACCTTTCGATTTATTGACAAGCAAATGAGCTCCCTTATATCCTGATTTTGATTTTTCTTTGTATGCTTCAATATCTTTATTATTCTTTAATTTATTATATTTATCAACTGAGTTTTGAAACTTAATAATCTTCCAATCATCTTCCTCATAAAAAGGATACTTCTTATAAAAATCCATTGCCTTTTTACGTACTTCAAATTCACAAGTGACATTATCACTATCTGTAATATCTACTTTATTAATAAACTCATTTACTTGCATCATAAAATATCCTCCATATTTTTAGGTTTTATAAATCCATTTAAAAAGACAAATAGATGTGGGTAAATCTACATTAGCTCACTACTTACTCCGTCTTCAGAAAAAATATCCTTGACTTGCTCAAAATCGCTTAAAATGATTGTAGCTTACTTTAAACTTAGATACTGCTTTAATTCAGCTAAGCGAACAGCAATCAAATCAAAAGGTTTTAAAGTCTCTAAATCATAAAACAAGACATGTATAATAGCTAGTTAAAAATTCAGATTTTCAAAACAAAGGCACTTCTATTGAACTACCTTGCCATACTCTTTTACTTTATCAGCATATTCGGTCAAAAGATTCTTTGAATAAATTTTTTCATTTTTTGAATTTCTAACTTCTTTCCAAAGAATAGAAGCTACTTTTAGTTTATTCGAGTAGTTGCCACTATTTTCGTCTGCACAGAAATCCTTTAAAAATTGATTCCATTGACAAACCGAATGATCATACTTGGCATAGTCTGAATTTCCATAATAAACTTTTAGCATATCTTGAATGGTAAAACTTAAATCATGTTCTTTTTTTACTTTTCTCCAAGCAGTGGCCATATCAGCATTAAATTTAAAGGGCGAAACACCTGTTAAAGTTGAGAAATATTCTCTAAATTGTGCATTAAAGGAGAATCCGCATTCAAGTAAGGGCGTATCTAAGGTAACGACTTCTACTCGTTTCTTTTTCCTTTTTACTGATGATTTTTTAATCAAATTCCCCTTAAAGTACTGCTCAATAATATCATTGAGTTCCTGTTTTGTACCTCTATTTTCAAGCCCTAATGACTTGCATATCTGTGAAAGTTCCTCACGATACCAATAGTATTTACTGAACTCATCAAAGGATTCGATTTTATCAAACTCAGGTCTGCTTTCTATCAATATTTCACCTCCTTAAAAACAGTTTAGGTTTTCATCTAAAAATAATGGAGTTTTAGTTTCTTTATTTTAAGGATTAACTACGTTTCACTAACAAGCTTACACATTCAGCGGTTCGGACTTACCGTACCATCCGTGAAAAAACAATCCTCACAAAATAAAGGAAAGTCTTTCGTTTTGATATTGTTCCATTCGTAAACAGAACCTACAATGTCTCCAACTATTGCTCCTAGCATCCGTTTCCTCCTTATGGCATATCAGATTTGTTACACATTTCTAATGAATCACTCTTTAAAAATGGCACCACCAAATCAATCCACTCATAAGGCAAGTAAGCTGATAAATAGCCGTGTTTATAGCCCTTTGCTTCATACAAAATTGTATTTGAATGTAGCTGATGAAATAATTTCGCTGATTCTTTCACACAGTTCAATTCTTTTTCACCATAAATATACAGAATCTGAGCCTTGCTAGCAGAAATCATATCTTTCAGCTTGTAACATCCCATATAGTTTTTGTAAATGGTCACCAATGTTTTGACAGGCGTCCTTGGCAAATCCTCCAAATAATAAGCTTTTATTTCCTCTGGATAAGCCAGTTTAGGATAGAGTTTGTTCATCATGCTTAACTGAAGTTTGCAAGAGAATTTATTGAACATCAGTTTACCGAATAGAAACACTAGAAAGATGCTGATTTTAGCTAACCTTGGTTGAGGAATACAGAGGCTTCCATCTATGATGGCCTTCTCAGCAATTTCACTGTCTAAAGACAAAAGCTCCATGGCAATTTGACCACCAAGTGAAACACCACCGATTGCAAACAATTTCCCACCACAGTTTGCTTTGATATAGTCTAGAATCTCCAAAGCAGAATCTTCAGTAGAAACATAATCAAGTTGATATTCCTCGCCGTGGCCATTCAAAGTGGGTAGAATAATACGGTATTCTTCTGACAAGATTCGTGCTTGACGAAGATAATTCCACCAAGAACTTCCACCACCATGTATCAGTAAAATAGGAGGCAAATTCTTATCACCAAATTCATGGAATTTCATGTTTAAACTCCTTACTGTAGGACTTTCACTAGCTACATCCTTGTTAATCTATTTGAACAAGCAGTGATACCGCCTCCGCATGATGCGTCTGTGGAACTCAAAAGGTTTGGGGAGTTCAAAGCTCCAGTGGAGCTTTGAAGCCTCTCGCCTTGAAATGAAAAAGCGAGATTTTAATTACGTTTCACTAACAAGCTTACACACTCAGCGGTTCGGACTTACCGTATCATTTCGTCGGTTTCCCTCCTCATTCTACGAGTCCTATCCCATGGGCGGAGCATCTACTTCTACTTCGCTGATGCCTCAGCTCGTACAAGCAGTGATACCGCCTCAACATGATGCGTCTGCGGAAATAGATCCACCGGCTGGACTTTCCTCAACTCATATCCCAATTCTTGGTAGAGTTTGATATCACGCGCCATGGTTGCGACATTACAAGAGATATAGGCAATGCGGTCAGCTCCTGTTTGGCTACTTGCCTTGATAAAGCTCTCGGTGAGACCTTTTCTAGGTGGGTCAACAAGAATGGCAGTTGGTTGAATACCTTCCTTGAGCCAATTTTTCATAGCATTTTCAGCTGTGTCACAGACATAGTGGGCATTGGTAATGCCATTTATACTAGCATTTTTCTGGCAATTTACTACCGCTTCTGGAATAACTTCAACACCGTAGACTTCCTTGACATGCTTAGCAACGGATAAACCAATGGTTCCAATTCCTGAGTAGGCATCAATAACAACATCATCTTCTCGTAACCCCGCAAAGTCAATGGCTGTTTGATAGAGTTTTTCAGCCATTTCTGTATTGACCTGATAGAAGGCTGGTCCAGATATTTGGAAGTCATTTCCCAACATTTGGTCAGTAATGTAATCTTGACCATAGAGAGTCCGCCACTCCTTGCCGAAAATAGCATTGGTATTCTGGTCGTTGATATTTTGCATGACAGATACAATCTCTGGGAACTGCTTGATTAGTTGCTCGATCAACTGTTCAATACGAAAAACTTTCGGACGAGTTGTCACCAAAATGACCATGATTTGTCCTGAATAGTGACCACGACGCACCACAAGATTCCGAATCAAGCCAGACTGTTCCTTTTCGTCATATGGTTTCAAATCATAGCGACGGAACAAATTTCGAAGAGCAACTACGACTTGGTCAATGACAGGATCCTGGATAAAGAAATCTTCAAGGGGCATAAGGTCGTGCGAATTCTTACGGAAAAAGCCAGTTTCCAAAACACCATTCACTCGACGAACGGGCACCTGTGCCTTGTTTCGATACTTAACTGGATTTTCCATACCTAGTGTTTCAGCGACCTCTACATCTCTAATGCCAGCAATTTTGTAGAGATTGTCTTTGACTTGCTTGGTTTTGAACTTGAGCTGCTCTGGATAGGCAAGATGCCCCAAGTCAGCGATACCTGAACGCAGGTAAGCCAAATCTAAATTTTGGTTACGATAAGGTGACTGAACAAGGTATTCTTCAACCTTCCCAAAACCAATTTTTTTATTGACTTTGAGGACTCGCATGAGGATTTTCTCAGTTGGTAGAGCATTTTCTACAAAGAAAACCAAACCATCTACCTTAGCAACCCCAGCACCTTCATGGGTCAAATCGACAATTTCAACTTCTACAATATCATTTTTCTTTAGCATATTTTTCACCTTCTATCGGCCGACAAAAAAAGACGGCAACATTTCTGCTACCATCTATTATATCATGAAATGACCTAAGCACCAAAACTCTTGAAGAAGTTGACAATGGCTTGCCAAAGAGAGCTAAAGAAGTTGCCCCCCTCTTCTAGCGCTTTATTGGCATCAAAGTTGAGGTTGATATTTTTAAAACTATCTCCAGCTTGGGATACAATGCTTTCCTTGAGGTCATTTAGGGTTTTAGTGAAATCAGCATTGTTCAAAATGTCACTCTTTGAGAGGTTGAGGGCAAAATTGATGATAATATTGATCTGGTTTCCTGTTATAACCTGATCGAGTTTGTAGTTTTTTAGGGTATTTTCAACGATTTTGCGAACATCCTCTTCTGTCAGATTTCCTTTGGCTTCTTTTGCCTTTGCAATTCCTGACTTGATATCTGCCAAAGCAACATTGAGTTTATTGGCATCGTAACCTGACTTGTCCTTGTTTTCAGCATTAATATCAGATAAGGCTTTTAACTCTTCTTGAGCCAAGTCTTTATTGGCTTGCGGTACTTTGGCTCCATTGGCCTCTAACGAGTAGTAAATCCCTGCTAGGGCGCTCTCTCCTGTAACTGGAATGGGTGCTGCAACTGTGATTTTGGCATGCTCCACTCCCAGCGTCACTGCTGCGTTACGGTACATATCCTGCGTCACCTTGGTGATATTTTCAGGCGTTTCAATCTTGACTTCTAGAGGCGACTTATCACCTAACTTTTGAATCTTAGCTGACGAATAGAGCTGTAAGCTAGCATCATTAGCCACATTCATGATTTTCGAATAGACATCAGGTGTCATAGTTTTGATATCTTTGGTGTCTTTTGATGCGTCATAGCCAAGTTTGCTAAGAGTTTGGTTTTTCTGGTCTTCGGATAGAGAAGAACCTAGGACATATTCAGGTTGTACATAGGTTTCATCGATTACTTTTTGAACATCTGTTGCTGCGTGGACACTCGTCATAGCTGTTGCTGCCCACAAAATTGCAGCGCTTGTTAGAAAGAATTTCTTTCTCATGGGATATTCCCTCCTTTACCTTTCTAGGTTAATAAAACAATCTTAAAGAAAACTTATAGTGAAAAACACCTGGCAAAAAACCAGATGTTTAAAAGAAATTAAAGAATTTCATGATATAGAGGTTAAAGCGAACCTGTCTCGAGTAGTAATAATTTCCACCATTTTCATAAAGTTCTGCTCCGTGAAAGATAGAAATCGGGTTGATATAGGTGTAGGTCTTCCCTGTAGTATTGCCAAGGATTGGAGCGACAGTTTCACGAGAATATTGTTTGGCCAAGGCGAGAGTGTTTTCCTTGCCATTTTGAGCGATAAAATCGATATAAGCAGGACCAAAATTATAGGCTTGCACAGCTGTCCAGACATCAACGCCCTTTTCCTGAGCTAGGTAGAGATTATCAGTCAATGCCTGAATCCCCTGACGAATGCTCGTCACATTGTCATTGATAGTATTTGTAGTACCGCTAGCAGACTCACTAGACTGCATGACATCTCGCTCTTTTCCCTTCGTTTCGGTATAAATCATGGCGAGCACAAGCTCTTCATTGGCTGGAGTATCTCTTTCACTGAGAATTTCCCGAACCATAGGTTGGTAGGTCATGACTTGCTTCACATCTTGATGGATATGATAGACTTTATAGACAGTGAAAAGGAAGACTGCTAGCACTAGCACTCTTCGTAGTAATTTAAACATTATTTACTTTGAATATCCTCGATATTTTTGATTAAAATAGAATAAGTTCCATTGTCATTTTGGATAAACTCAACAGACTCTGCGTCTTGGTAAACATTATTGGGAACGATAAGTTCGATTCCATTTGACAAGGAAAGTTTTTGATTTTCAAATTTCTTGAGTTGACGACTGGTATCAATTTCATCGAACTGGACTGGTTCTGGTACAGCTTCCTTGACTTGGTCGATAAAACTTAAGCGAGCTGTCAGGTTGTTATCAAAAAGGTCATTAGCCAATTTTTCAGGTGACAATTCATTGCTTTCTTCAAGATTGTTGAAAATCGCAGATTTGACCTTGGATTGAAACTGAAAATCATCTGCGTTAAAGGACTCAGCAATTCTCTGGGCCGTTTTTTCCAGTTCCTTGATGGATTTCTTGGGAGAAATCTTAGGAGCGACAGCAAGAAGATTTTCTGAAAAATAGTTCAAAAAAGTTCCATTGTACTTGATTCGTTTCTCGATCAGATGGTACTTGCGACTTTGAAGATTGACCACCAAGGCCTCGTCAGCTCCCGTTCCAAATCCAGGTAGATTATTCTGAGTTAGCTTGATTGGGTTATCAACTTCTCCACCGAGGTGGGTCAAGGTCTCACGCAGGGCAATTCGCAAGAAAGCGAAATGTTCTACGCCTTCTTTCGAAAATTGCACAAAAATCAAGTCATTGGTCTTGAGGTTTTCAGAAATACTGAATTCCTCTTTCCAAAGATTAGCCAGTGTTACTGATGTCTCCAACAAATCATCCGTGATGTGATTGAAGAAGGGATTTTCTTCTTCGAAAATCCCAGTCTTGGCTTCATCTGAATACACACGTTCGATTTTTTTGCGCAGGTATTCTTCGATTTTTGGAGTAATATTGAGAAATTTATCCGCTAGAAACAGCTCGGTATCATCCGGGCTGAACTGATGGATAATAGCTTTCTTAATATAAATGTCCATAAAAGTTTTAGTCCTCGTATAATGGGAAAGCATCTGTCAACGCTTTGACTTCACTTCTCACTTCTTCTAAGACAGCTTCATTTTCTGCATTCTTAAGGGTTTTAATGATGAGTTCAGCAACTTTACGGCTTTCTTCCTCACCAAATCCACGCGCAGTGATGGCTGCAGATCCGATACGAATACCACTTGTCTTGAATGGTGACAAGGTTTCGTATGGGATTGAGTTTTTATTTAGGGTAATATTGACTTCGTCCAGCAAGTTTTGAGCAACTTTTCCGTTCTCTACAACCTTAGTAACATCAACAAGGAAGAGGTGATTTTCAGTCCCACCAGAAATGATACGGAAATCCGGGTCTTGCAAAAAGACTTCAACCATAGCCTTACTATTTTTGATAACATTAGCAGCATATTCCTTGAAGGCTGGATCTAAAACTTCTTTGAAGGAAACAGCTTTAGCAGCGACAACATGCTCCAAAGGACCACCTTGAATACCAGGGAAAATAGCTGAGTTGATTTTCTTAGCTAGGTCTTCATCATTGGTCAAAATCAAACCACCACGTGGTCCACGAAGGGTTTTGTGGGTCGTTGTTGTGGTGATATGAGCATATGGAACTGGACTCGGATGTAGACCAGCTGCCACCAAACCAGCGATATGGGCCATATCTACCATGAGTTTAGCCCCAACAGCATCAGCAATTTCACGGAATTTTGAAAAGTCGATAATTTGAGAATAGGCTGAAGCACCTGCTACGATTAGTTTTGGTTTTACTTCTTGGGCTTGTTTCAAGATAGCGTCAAAGTCCAAAAGTTCCGTTTCAGGATCCACACTATAAGAAACAAAGTTGTAGGTTTGACCAGAGAAGCTGACAGGAGCTCCGTGGGTCAAGTGACCACCTGCTGCCAAATCCATCCCCATTACGGTATCACCTGGCTCAATCAAAGCCATGTAAGCTGCACAGTTGGCTTGGCTTCCTGAGTGAGGTTGGACATTGGCAAATTTAGCACCGAAAATTTCTTTCGCGCGTTCAATAGCAAGAGTCTCTACTACGTCTACTACATCAGTTCCACCATAATAACGGCGTCCTGGGTAACCCTCGGCATATTTGTTGGTCAAGATAGACCCTTGAGCAGCCATTACAGCCTTGGAAACAACGTTTTCCGAAGCAATCAACTCAATGTTGTTTTGTTGGCGTTCTTCTTCTTTGGCAATAGCATTCCAGAGATCAGCATCGTATGCTTTAAAATCATCTTTGTCAAAAATCATAGGTCTTCTCCTTTATAGTGTGACTGGTCCTTTAGTTTGTTTTTACAAAATAAACTAAAAGATGCGAATAAACCGTTTTTGCACTTTATCACAAGTATAACCAACTTTTTCATAAAATGCATGAGCTCCCAGACGATGATCAGCAGAGTTTAAGCGGATAAACCCATAACCACGTCTTTTTGCTTCTTGATCCAACCCTTGCAGTAAGCTTTTACCGATACCTTGCCCTTGTGCTTGAGGTAAAACCGCTAAGGCTAAGATATTAAATCCTGCTTTGGAATAAAGGGACTCATAGACCTCAGCATGGACATATCCAAGTAGGACATGGCTGACTTCATCCTCATAGCCAAGAAGGAAATGATGTAAATCCTGAGATAGTCTAGCTAGTTGACTAGCTGTGTCCTCTGGACTAAAAGTATAGCCCAAAGTCTCTTGATTGATGTCACATATAGCTTTTACATCTGTTTCTTGCAAATCTCTTAGCATCTCATTCCTCCTCAAAAGAAATCTCTGGCAACTGAGCAAGAATATCTTCACGCTTGATCGCCCCTTGGCGTAAGATTTTCACCTTATCTCCAGACAAATCCAAAATCGTCGAATCCTGTCCAGTTAAAGAAACATCGTCATCCAGACCCAGAACCTCTTGGTCAAAATCCTCTAAAATTTGAGCAAAGGTCACTCCACTTGCCTGACCTGAAATATTGGCAGACGGCCCAATCAAAGGACCTGTCTCTCGGATCAAATCAAGTGTAATGGGGTGACTCGGCATCCGAAATCCAACAGTTGCTAGACCAGAGTTGACCCAATAGGGAACTCGGCCATTAGCTTCGAGGATAATGGTCAAGGGACCCGGTAAAAAGGCCTCTACAAGTTTTTCTAGATAAGTTGGCTGATTCTTTGAAAAGTGCAAGATGTCCTCTAGAGAAGCGACATTAAGATTGAGTGCCTTGTCTCTAGGACGACGTTTGAGTTGGTAAACATGGTCGACAGCTTTTTCATCTAAGGCCTTAGCAAAGAGACCATAAACCGTCTCTGTAGGTAGAACAACAGCTCCGCCCTTTTCCAACTCTTGTCTAATCCTGTCCATCATCAACTACAACCATCCTATCTTGACCAAATTGGTCCTTGAGTGTTCGTACCCGTTTTTCAGGAAGATGTTTCCTAAAAAGCGCAGGAACACTTTGACCTTGCTTGTATCCAATTTCAAGGTAAATCTTACCACCATTTGTGAGATAGTCTTTTGCATCCTCCGCAATTCTGCGGTAAATAGCTAGGCCATCCTCATCTGCAAAGAGAGCTAGATGAGGTTCTGAATGCAAAACATTCAAACCAACCTCTGACTCATCTTCACGAGAGATATAGGGTGGATTGGATACAATTATATCATATTTTTCAGAAATTTCTGTAAAACAATCGGATTTTTTTAAAAATATCTGGAGATTCTGAACTTTAGCATTTTCAGTTGCCAAATCTAGTGCATCCTGTGAAATATCAACTGCTGTAACTGACCAGTCTGGACGATTCTTTGCTAAAGCAAGGGCGATGGCACCACTTCCCGTGCCGATATCCAAGACCTTAAGATTCTCATCAGAATTTTCAGCCAGGATGAGCTCAACCAACTCCTCTGTCTCTGGTCGGGGAATCAAGACTCGCTCATCCACTTTTAGCTTCATTCCATAAAAATCTGCGTAACCAATGATATACTGAGCTGGTTTGTGAGCTGCTAACTGTTGGTAAATCTCTTCTACAAATTGTCTTTCTTTCTCTGTTACCTCTTGCTGAAGGGCAAAGACAAAGTCTGTAAAAGAGAGATTTTTTACGCTACGATAGACAAAAGAGAGGCTTTCTGCTTCCTCTCCTTGTCTTATCAACTCTTCTTCAAAATCTGAGAATAATTGAGCTAATTTCATTATTTGTTTAATTCTTCTAATTTTTGTGTTTGGTCATAGAGCACCAAGGCATCTACAACTTCGTCCAATTTTCCAGACAAAATCGTATCTAGTTTTTGAAGGGTCAAGCCGATACGGTGGTCTGTGACACGGTTTTGTGGGAAATTGTAAGTACGGATACGTTCTGAACGGTCACCAGTACCGATAGTAGACTTACGCTCAGCGTCTTGTTCATCTTGGGCAATCTGAGCAAAATGGTCAGCAACACGCGCACGAATGATCTTCATAGCCTTCTCACGGTTTTTCTGCTGGGTACGTTCTTCCTGCATTTCAACCTTGATATTGGTTGGCAAGTGAACGATACGAACGGCAGTCGCAACCTTGTTGACGTTCTGTCCACCAGCACCTGATGCGTGGTAGATGTCAACACGAAGGTCCTTTGGATCAATATCGTACTCTACTTCTTCCACTTCAGGCATGACAAGAACTGTGGCTGTTGAGGTATGAACACGGCCTTGGCTTTCTGTTACAGGGACACGTTGCACACGGTGGGCACCTGACTCGTATTTGAGTTTAGAGTATACAGACTGACCAGAAACCATAGCAACCACTTCTTTGAAACCACCGACACCATTCATAGAAGCTTCCATGACTTCAAAGCGCCAGCCTTGGGCTTCCGCATACTTTTGGTACATAGTTAGCAAATCTCCAGCGAAAAGTGCTGCTTCATCTCCACCAGCTGCTCCACGAATTTCAAGGATGATGTTCTTATCATCGTTTGGATCCTTTGGAAGGAGCAAGATTTTTAATTTTTCTTCGTATTCTTCTTTTTCAGCCTTGGCATCTTTGAGCTCTTGCTTGACCATTTCTTCCAAGTCCGCATCTCCGCCAGATTCCTTAATCATCTCTTCGGCATCGATGATGTTTTGAAGGACCTGTTTGTATTCACGGTAGGCTGTTACGGTATCACGAGTAGAAGCCTCTTCTTTTGAAAGCTCCATGAAACGCTTGGTGTCTGATACTACATCAGGGTCACTCAGCAATTCTCCTAATTCTTCATATCGGTCTTCTACAGCTTGTAGTTGATCATAGATGTTCATTTTTCTTCATTCTCCTTATTGTTTTCAGGGGCAAAATAATGTTTACGGCAGACTGAGACATAGGTTTCATTTCCACCGATCTGAATTTGTTCGCCATCATAGACTGGCACACCATCTTGAGTTCGCAACACCATAGTCGCCTTTTTCTTACAGTACTGACAGATGGTCTTTATCTCATCGATTTTATCTGCTAAAAGCAAGAGATATTTGGAACCTTCGAACAATTCATTACGAAAGTCATTTTTTAAACCAAAGGCCATAACGGGTATGTCTAACTCATCAACAATACGAGCTAGGTCGTAAACATGGTGACGCTTGAGAAACTGGGCCTCATCGACCAACACACAGTATGGTTTCTCAGGCAAGTCTTGGATATAACCAAAGATATCCGTCGTTTCCTCAATCGCAATAGCTGGGCGTTTCATGCCAATCCGACTGGATACATAGCCAACACCGTCACGCGTATCCAGAGCAGAAGTCATAATCACAACTCCCTTTCCTTGCTCCTCGTAGTTATAGGCCACCTTGAGAATCTCAATCGTCTTACCAGAGTTCATGGTCCCATAACGATAATACAACTGTGCCATGCTATTATTTCACGTCCATTTCTAAATTTTTGCTACATTCTAGTATATCATAATTTTCTGAAGCTTTAAACGGCAAAATGTGGTAAAATAGAAGAAATCAAAAACTAGTGGAGGAAGCTATTATGCCATTTGTACGCATCGATTTATTCGAAGGTCGCACGCTCGAGCAAAAGAAAGCTCTTGCTAAGGAAGTAACGGAAGCTGTTGTCCGTAACACTGGAGCACCTCAATCAGCCGTTCATGTCATCATCAACGATATGCCAGAAGGAACTTACTTCCCACAGGGGGAAATGCGCACCAAATAAACTAGCTTAAGCAGAATTGCTTAGGCTTTTTCAATCTCCAAGTAGCATCCATTGAAGAAATAGTCTATTTTTGTTACAATTTGAAGAGATGTTTGGATACATATCCTAAGAAAAGAAATACAAAAGGAATTAGTATGATTACACGTGAATTTGATACCATCGCTGCTATCTCTACTCCACTAGGTGAAGGAGCCATTGGTATTGTCCGTTTGAGCGGAACTGACAGTTTTGCCATTGCGCAAAAGATTTTTAAAGGAAAAGACTTGAGCAAGGTTGCCAGCCACACGCTGAACTATGGTCACATTGTTGATCCGCAGACAGGGAAGGTCATGGACGAGGTTATGATTGGGGCGATGAAGTCTCCAAAGACCTTCACTCGTGAGGATATTATCGAGATTAACACCCATGGTGGGATTGCAGTGACCAATGAAATTCTCCAGCTAGCTATCCGTGAAGGAGCCCGAATGGCAGAACCCGGTGAATTTACCAAGCGCGCCTTTCTAAACGGTCGTGTGGACTTGACACAGGCTGAGGCGGTGATGGACATCATCCGTGCCAAGACTGACAAGGCAATGAATATCGCAGTCAAACAATTGGACGGTTCTCTTTCTGATCTCATTAACAATACTCGCCAAGAAATCCTCAATACACTTGCCCAAGTTGAGGTCAATATCGACTATCCTGAGTATGACGATGTTGAAGAAGCCACTACTGCAGTCGTCCGTGAGAAGACTATGGAGTTTGAACAACTGCTGACCAATCTCCTTAGAACAGCCCGACGTGGTAAGATCCTTCGCGAAGGAATTTCCACTGCTATCATCGGCCGTCCTAACGTTGGGAAATCCAGCCTCCTCAACAACCTCTTGCGTGAGGACAAGGCTATCGTTACAGACATTGCTGGTACTACACGTGATGTCATCGAAGAATACGTCAACATCAACGGTGTCCCACTCAAATTGATTGATACAGCTGGAATTCGGGAAACAGATGATATCGTGGAACAAATCGGTGTCGAACGTTCTAGAAAAGCCCTAAAAGAAGCTGACTTGGTACTACTAGTGCTAAATGCCAGTGAACCACTGACCGCCCAAGATCGCCAACTCTTAGAAATCAGCCAAGATACTAATCGCATTATTCTGCTTAACAAAACTGACCTGCCAGAAGCGATTGAAACTTCTGAACTACCAGAAGATATCATCCGTATTTCAGTTCTTAAAAATCAAAACATTGATAAGATTGAAGAACGCATTAACAACCTCTTCTTTGAAAATGCTGGTTTGGTCGAGCAAGATGCTACTTACTTATCTAATGCCCGTCATATTTCCTTGATTGAGAAGGCCGTTGAAAGCCTACAAGCAGTTAATGAAGGTCTTGAACTGGGTATGCCAGTTGATTTGCTACAGGTTGACTTGACTCGTACTTGGGAAATTCTCGGAGAAATCACTGGGGATGCTGCTCCAGATGAACTCATTACACAACTCTTTAGCCAATTCTGTTTAGGAAAATAAGAAAAATCCATGATCATTTGGTCATGGATTTTATAGTCTTTATTAGTAATCTGGTCTTAAGACACCTGTTACAGTTGCCTTTGTTGCCTCATAGTCGCCGTCAATAACGACCTTGATAATGCGTTTGGCATCTTCTTCTGGTGCTGGAACTAATGGCAAACGAGTTGGTCCAGCATCAAATCCCATGTAGTTAAGTACTGCTTTAACAGGAGCAGGACTTGGATAAGAGAAGAGCGCATTGACCTTAGGAATGAATTTACGCTGAATAGCTGCAGCTTTCTTCATATCGCTTTCTGCAATGGCAGTAAACATCTCGTGCATCTCATCCCCGTTTGTATGAGAGGCAACAGAAATAACCCCATCCGCACCAAGATTCATGGCATGGAAGGCATCACCATCTTCACCAGTATAGACCAAGAACCCTTCTGGCTTGTGCTCAATCAAGTAAGCCATATTGGCCAAGCTGGTACATTCTTTGACACCGATGATATTTGGATGGTCCGCCAAACGAAGCATGGTTTCTGGAGTCAATTCGACAACTACACGACCTGGAATGTTATAGATGATAATAGGTAAGTCAGAAGCATCCGCAATCGCCTTAAAGTGCTGATACATCCCTTCTTGAGAAGGTTTATTGTAGTATGGGACGATAGCAAGACCAGCAGCAAACCCTCCAAATTCTGCGACTTCTTTGACAAACTCGATCGAGTCTCGGGTATCGTTGGTACCTACACCCGCAATCAAAGGAACGCGTCCATTGACAATCTTTTGTACAGCCGCAAACAATTCCAACTCTTCATCGTGAGTCAAAGTTGGACTCTCAGCAGTCGTTCCAGCTAGGAGAATGCCGTCTGTGTGATGGGCCAATAAATGCTCAATCAAGGCTGGAATGGCATCAAAGTTGATGGAACCATCCTCATGGAAAGGGGTAATGAAGGCTGTGATGATTTTACACTCTTTTAAATCTTGATAAGACATGAAAACACCTCTCTATTTCAAAGAAGGAGTTCATTCGAACTCCTAAACCATTATTTCAATTCAAATTTCAGCTCAGCTGTTGGACGGACCAAACCACGCTCATGAAGCGTTTCTGCAATCTGTACAGAGTTCCAAGCAGCACCTTTGAGAAGGTTATCTGACACAACCCACATATGAATTCCTTTCTCTGCATCCAAGTCTTTACGGATACGACCTACGAAGGTATCACGTGAACCAACAGCATTGATAGCTTGAGGATAGATTTGATGAGCTACATCATCCTCCAGAACTGCACCAGGGAAGGCTGCGATGGCTGCTTTCACTTCTTCAATTGGAGCCACTTCTTTTGTTTCGATGTAAACAGACTCAGAGTGAGCGGACAAGACTGGAATACGTACACATGTTGCAGACACTGCGATACTATCGTCTTCCATGATTTTCTTAGTTTCCTTGGTCATCTTCATCTCTTCGTAAGTGTAATCATTGTCAGTAAAGACATCGATTTGTGGAAGAGCATTAAAGGCGATAGGATAGTGTTTCTTGTCACCGCCTGAAGGCAAGATTTCCGCATGCAAATCACGTGGGTTCACACCGTCATTCAAGACTTCACGAAGTTCACGTTGTGTTTCAAGAATCGCTCCCATACCAGCACCTGAAACCGCTTGGTAAGTTGAAACGATGATACGGTCCAAGCCCCATTTTTGACGAACAGGCTCAAGAGCCACCATCATTTGGATTGTGGAACAGTTAGGGCAGGCAATGATTCCGTTGTGGGCATCAAGTGCATGAGCATTGACCTCTGGAACAACCAATGGTACGTCTGGATTTTGACGGAAATAAGATGTATTATCCACCACTACCGCTCCAGCTTGAACTGCGTATGGTGCATACTTAGCTGATGTCGAACCACCTGCTGAGAAGAGTGCAATATCAACACCCTCAAAAACTGTCTCAGTTGTTTCTTCAATCGTAATATCTTGGTCTTTAAATTTCAAAGTCTTGCCTGCTGAACGTGCAGAAGCAAGGTAACGGATTTTATCAATTGGAAGTGTTGATTCTTCCAACATTTTTATCATCTGAGCTCCGACAGCACCTGTCGCGCCGACTACAGCAACTGTATATCCCATAACTAACCTCTTTCGGAATTTTCTAAAAATTTCTATAATAGAAGTATTATACTACTTTTTCCAGAAATTGAAAAGCATTTTTGGGTTATATTTTCTGAAAATAAAAAATCCCTAGTCATTGACCAGGGACTAAGAGGCATCTTCATGTAATGAGCAGGTTCACACAACTCATCAAGGTCCGCTCCTGCGTTATGACCTCCTTATGCTCAATAGCAGTCCGAAGACTACCTATCGACTCATCGCACCTACTATTCTACTAAAGAGAATCTCTTTTGTCAACAGACAAAACTCTTTAGCTTCATTTACACAGGTGTATAAGAAAAACCTTGGTCTCCCAAGGTTATTTTGTTTCTATCATGCTAATTGCCGGGATTGAACCGGCGACCTCATCCTTACCATGGATGCGCTCTGCCAACTGAGCTAAATCAGCTTACCTAAAAAGTATACTATAGTTCTATGCTATTGTCAAGCGCTCTCTTTTAATTTTATGGAATGAAAAAAGCTAGATTTAGCAAGAATCTAGCTTAAAAAACTTCTTATCTTGTAAGGTCGATTCGCTGTCCCAGTTTATTGATCAAAATCGCACCTACGATAAGTGATGCAAACTCACCAATTCCAGTAGAAAACCATGTCAAGAAGAATGGAGCTTCTGCGACAATATAGAGTTCTGCTGCAATGGTAATCATTGAAATTGAGAACAGGATTGAAAAGAAGAAATGATCTTTTCGAATCAAACCATTGAACAGATAGTCTTTCTTGTACTTGCTAAATAGCCATACACCTAGACTAAGGAAAACTAGGGTAGATCCCCCACCGACAAAGACATCTATTAGACCGAAGCTAAAGAAATTAGCAATCATACATCCAATCGTCACACCGATGATGTATTTAGGGTTGTAAAAGGCCAAGAAATTCATCATCTCAGAAATACGGAACTGGTAGGCACCGTAGCTAATGGCATTAAGGGGTGGGGTGATGGTCAAAACCACATAGATAGCAGCAACAATAGCGATGTCTGCCATATCACGAACAGTTAATTTTTTCATGTTTTCTCCTTTGGCGGTTTCCCGCGTAGAATATGCTTGGTGAAAGAAGCTAAGCACCAAGGGTTGAGATTATCAACCTTACCAGTATAGCACAATAGCCAGCTTTATGCTATACTAAAACCATGAAAAGAATAATAAAGACTTTCTTTGATAACGAAATCCTATCCTACCTATTTTTTGGTGGTGCTACTACTCTGATCTCGATTTTATCACGTTTGCTTATTTACCATATCAGTCACCAGGAAATCCTAGCAACCGTACTCGCAAATATCATTGGGATTCTCTTTGCCTTTATCACAAATGACACCATCGTCTTTAAGCAAAAGAGAAAGAATTGGCCGACTCGCCTGGCTAAGTTTTTCTTAGCTCGTCTCTCTACTCTTGGTCTTGACGTTCTTTTAACTTATATCTTTGTTACATCTTATCCCGATATTATCGGGCAATTTGTCAACGATCAACTAGATCAGGTTAATGCCATCGAAACGCTAATTGCGCAGGTTTTGATTATCATTCTTAACTATATTTTTAGTAAAGTATACGTTTTTTATAAATGAAATGGATGTCATTAAGCATTAAGGTTGCAATATTTAGGTATTTCAGGTACAATTAAGATTAGTTTTTGAAAGGAAATTATGAAAATGTTAAAAGATCTTAAAGAATTTTTGCTTCGTGGTAATGTCGTTGACCTCGCTGTCGGTGTGATCATCGCCTCTGCTTTTGGTGCTATCGTAACTTCACTCGTTAACGATATCATCACTCCACTTATCTTGAACCCAGCTTTGAAAGCGGCGAACGTTGAACGCATCGCTGAACTTTCATGGAATGGTGTTGGTTATGGTAGCTTCTTGAGCGCTGTTATCAACTTCTTAGTGATTGGTACTGTTCTTTTCTTCGTTATCAAGGCTGTTGAAAAAGCTCAAAGTCTTACAAAGAAAGAAGAACCAGCTGAAGATACACCTGCTGCTCCAACTGAACTTGAAGTCCTTCAAGAAATCAAAGCCCTTCTTGAGAAAAAATAAGACAAATAAAGGATCTAGCTTCATGCTAAATCCTTTTTCTTTACTCTTTCGGCAATTTACCAGCCTTTTCGAGCATTTTCTTAATCAAGTAAGGCATCTTCACATTTTCACGACCTTTTTTCTCAATGAGCTTTTTGACAAATTCTGGCATCTGAAGGTCGTCTGTCTCCTCCATGATATCCTTAGTGGTTGCTGAAGGCGCTAGCTCATCAAAGGTTTCTTCTTCTGGGAGAAATTCCTTAAATTCTTTTTGTTCATTAGCTCTTACAGTATCAACTAAAGCATCAATTAAACGAGAGTCTGTGTTTGGCATAGGTGGTCGATGGTAGGTGACACCTAATTCTTGACATAATTCATAACATTCTACATCGTTATCAAAAAGAACTTCAATATGCTCACTGATAAAGCTAATTGGTACAAAAATATAATGCTCTGGATGTTGTTTCTGTTCTCGCAAATATTCTAAGACATCTGGCTTGATCCAAGGGATTCCAATATCACTCTCGCTCTGCCAAGTATTGGTATACTGATCTGCTGTTAGACTGAGTTGCTCTGCTATCAACTTGCTATTATCGAAAATCTGATCGATATAAGGATCTCCAAAGTCCAAGGCAAAAATTGGAACACTATGGGCTGAAAAGATCACCTTAAAGGACTCTTCTCCTACATGGTTTCGTAAAATTTTGCTAATCTCATCTGTCCAGAAGTCCAGCAAAGGCTGTTGCTGATACCAGTCCTTAATGACTAAAAATCGGATTTGCTGGCTTTCCAGAAACTTTTCATACCCCATAACCGAGTAGAAGGAATAATGGGGTTCTAAAATCAAACAAATACACTCTTCAACGCCATCAGCCTCCATCTGCTTGATCACATCAGAGATAAAGGGGCGAGAAAATTTGTTAGCAAAGTAGATGCCATACTCTTCTCCTAACCGTTCCTTGACTAAATTGACCTCCTCACGTGTAATCCTCTGCAGGGGCGTACCACCTATACGAACATAATTGTCATAAAGAGTCTGAATCTCGTGATCCTTGGGTCTGATTCCACGACGAATGTTGGTAAAAAAATCCGCCACACTCTCAAAGGTAATCTCTTCTGGCGAACCGAATGTCATCATTAAAATTGCTTTTTTCATCGATA
The DNA here is from genome assembly GCF_019929365.1 of Streptococcus oralis. GTDB lineage: Bacteria > Bacillota > Bacilli > Lactobacillales > Streptococcaceae > Streptococcus > Streptococcus oralis_BT. The sequence continues at coordinate 375,730 of NZ_JAHZPH010000001.1, forward strand.
TGTCCTTGTGATATTTTTTTCAATTACCATTTTACCATGAAATATATCATAAATAAACGCTTTCATTCATTTTATTTTTATTTACTTCTCTTTGTCTTTCTCTCCATTCTATGATACAATGAAAAAAATGATATTAAAGGAGTTTTTATGACTTATCCCAACCTTTTAGAGCGTTTCTTGACCTATGTTAAGGTCAATACGCGTTCTGATGAACACTCTACTACTACTCCAAGTACGCAAAGCCAGGTAGATTTTGCGACCAATGTTCTTATTCCTGAAATGAAACGTGTCGGTCTGCAAAATGTTTACTACCTCCCAAATGGTTTCGCCATTGGTACCTTACCAGCAAACGATCCAAGCCTGACACGTAAGATTGGCTTCATCTCCCACATGGATACAGCTGATTTTAATGCTGAGGGAGTTAATCCGCAAGTCATCGAAAATTACGACGGTGGAGTTATCGACTTGGGTGATTCTGGATTTAAACTGGATCCAGCTGACTTTAAGAGTCTTGAAAAATATCCAGGCCAAACGCTTATCACAACAGATGGAACGACCTTGCTGGGTGCTGATGACAAGTCAGGGATTGCTGAGATTATGACTGCAATCGAATACTTGACTGCTCATCCTGAAATCAAACACTGTGAGATTCGAGTTGGTTTTGGACCAGATGAAGAAATCGGTGTTGGAGCTAACAAGTTTGATGCTGAAGATTTTGACGTTGACTTTGCCTATACTGTTGACGGTGGTCCGCTAGGAGAACTTCAGTACGAGACTTTCTCAGCAGCAGCTGCTGAGCTTCATTTCCAAGGCCGCAATGTCCACCCTGGTACTGCTAAAGGGCAGATGGTTAATGCCCTTCAGCTAGCAATTGATTTTCATAATCAACTTCCAGAGAGTGACCGACCTGAACTGACAGATGGCTACCAAGGTTTCTATCATCTTATGGATGTGTCAGGTAGTGTCGAGGAGGCGCGTGCAAGCTACATCATTCGCGACTTTGAAAAGGATGCCTTTGAAGCACGTAAAGAAGCTATGCAAGCCATTGCTGACAAAATGAATCAAGAGCTTGGGAATGATCGCGTTAGCTTGACTCTGACAGACCAGTACTACAATATGAAAGAAGTTATCGAGAAAGACATGACACCCGTTACCATTGCTAAAGCTGTTATGGAAGATTTAGGTATCACGCCTATTATCGAACCAATCCGTGGTGGGACAGATGGATCTAAGATTTCCTTTATGGGAATTCCAACTCCAAATATCTTTGCTGGTGGAGAAAACATGCATGGACGTTTTGAATACGTCAGCCTTCAGACTATGGAGCGTGCGGTGGATACCATCATTGGCATTGTAGCTTATAAAGACTAAAAAAGACGAGGTAGCTCAGCTACTTCGCCTTTCTTTTTATTCGTTTGGTTGAGCACTTGGCTCAGACTCACTTTTCGCTTGCTTTTCTGGAACTTGAGAAGCAGCTGTTTCACTGTCTTTCTCAGACTTGGATTGGCTATCAGTTTCACTTGCTTTTGAACGGAGTTCCTGGTTCAAGCTAATGATCTCTTTAGCTAGAGTAAGGAGACCTTCTTTATCGCTGCTTTTGGCTGCAAGTTGATCAAATAGGGCATCAACACGTTCAAAGTCAGCATCGGTTCCTTTATTATCCTCTAAGTACTTGTGAAGAGAAAGCAAGACATTATAGAGTTTTTGGTAGATGATCACGGTTTGTGGATCCTGTTCTGCTTGTTTTTCCTCTCGTTGGATAGTTGCTGCAATACGATTCAAAAGATCCTCAAGCTGGGTTTTAGCTTCGTCAAGGTCTGCATTTTCCTTTTCTGCGGCTGCTTTGATATTAGCTGCTTCTTCAGCTAGGGATTGTTTGACCCCGTCTTCTTTGACACGCGCTAGGAGTTGGTCAGCTTTTGTTAGGAGAGTTTCCACTTCTTCCTTCTTAACATGGCTAACCCGCTCTTCTGGCATAAAATCACCGTAGAGTTCTTTTAGGAATTCATAGATGGCGGTCTTAGCAGTTTGACTATCTACTTTTTCCGTATCTAGAATAGTCTTACCAGCTTTTGTAGATACGGGTTCGTCTTTAAGTGCTTCTTCCACCTCTAGTTTAGTTTGGTAGATGGCTGGGAATAACTTGTTCAAGTCGGTCGCTTTGAGGAAAGATTGTGACTGGTAAAGTTCCCAAGTCAGTTTGGCAACACGGTTACGAAGTTCTTCTCTCAGACGACCATCAGATACATGTTCATAGAAATACTTGATGTACTCTACTGTTGTAACCCCTGTCCGATCTCGGAAATCTTGCAAGGCCTGAAGTTTCGCTTCAATGGCAGCCAACTCTGTCTCATCCTGTGCTAGTTTTGCTTCCTGCAAATGTACCAAAAGATCTTTCTTAGGCAAGCCATAAGTGTCCGTATCCAGTGTATTGATTTTATCTACAAGGGCTTGATATTTCTTGTCCAAAGCTGATGTTTCAACTGGAGACACACTTTGATCCACATGGATATATTGCTTATCAAAGAGTTCCAAGGCTGCTAGGTATCCAGCAGTTGAGTTAGTCGCCAGTTTTTTCATGTTCTCGGTAAATTGACCCAAAGCAAGTTCAACCCGTCTCTGCATGATAGGTTGGTCTTTGTAGAGATTTCTACTTTCCGCTAACAATTGATCAACTTTAGAAAGAACAGTTTGTTCGTCAAAAGCTCCAGGCTGATAGCTTGATTGTAGTGTAGGAATCTTGTTCTTCAAGGCTACCTCATATCCCTTGGTCTGAACCTTGATGTAGTGATTGTGGTCTCCGTGAGGAATCACAAAACTACCATTTTCTATTTGCAAACTGTAAGGAGACACTCCATCACGTAAGGCAGTGGTATAGAGTTCATTTAGGAAATCCAGTTCTGGATTTCCAGTTTGGAGAGGAATACGAACATGTTCTTTTCGAACAGCATAGGGATGGATATGTGTTGGGTCATAGGCTTGATCCGGATTTCCAAAGACAAAGAATCCATTTGAAATGCGGATAGCTTCGATTGGCACTCCGTAAGTCTGGGAGATATACTTGATTTTTTCTTCATCACTAGCATCTCTTGAGAAAGACTCTACACTCTTCGCAAGTGGTTGAACGTGCTGCGGCTGATGATTTTCTTTCAAGTGATCTTGGGCAGCTTTGATTTGGGATGCAGTCAAGTCCTTCTTAAAGAAATAATGAGCGTGATCTCCATGAGAAACTACAAAACCTTGCTCATCTTCACTAATAACACGATCAGCTGCAAAACCATGATCATGTTCTTCGCCGTGATGGTGGTCATGCTCCTCTCCATCATGGTCATGGTCTTCATGGTTGGTATCCTGACTTCCATGGCCACCGTCTTGGTCATGATGATCTTGTTGAGCTGGATGTTCTGCTGGTTTGCTTGGATTTTCCAAAGGTGTTGGCTTCCCACTGTCGCTAGCAAGAGGAATCATACGAGCAATCTTTTCTTCCAAGGCAGAAAGCTTTGTATATGGGATGAAATGATAGTGATTTCCATGAGGAATGGCTACGCCACTTGGTGTTCTGCTTGAAATCTTAGCAGGGTCAAAAATCAAGCCATCTGATTCAGCATAACGTTGAGTGCTTGGAAGAGCATAGAGTTGTTGCAATAGAGTCTGTAAGCTCTCTTCTGAATTGCTTGGCCTTTCAGTTTGTTGACTTGGTTCAGTGGTTTGACTGGTCCCATTTTGACTTGGACGATAGTCAGTCACACTTGGCTGTTTTCTAGTTCCAGAGAGGTAGGCTTGGGCGGCAGCCAATTCGCTAGCAGACAAGGAGCTCTTTGGAATATAGTGGTAATGTCCACCATGAGGGACAATATAAGCATCACCAGTATCCTCGATAATATCAGACGGATTAAAGATGTAGCCATCATCGGTAGTATAGCGACCTTGAGATTGAGCAAGCGCCACTGCACTGTTAGAAGTTGGTGCATCATGAGTATGACCTTGTTTTTGGTGCTCAATTTCGTCCTTCGTACGAACATTATCAGCATGAGCCGCATCTTTAAGGTAGACATAATACTTGCCATCCACCTTGATAATGTAGCCACCTTTGATTTCATTGACAATATCAGCATCTTTCAGTTGATAATTGGCATCTTTCATCAACAGTTCTTCACTGAAAATTGCATCAAAAGGAACTTTACCATTGTAATAATGGAAATGATCACCGTGTGAAGTCACATAACCTTGATCGGTAATTTTCACAACAATTTGTTCAGCCTGAATGTCTTCTTTTTTGCTAACTTGATCTGGTGTCTGATTTTCTGTTTTTTGAGAGTCTTGCTTCCCATCAACGTAAGACACACGGTTATTATCTTTGTTTTCTTCTACCTGGTGTTGGTTCAATGCATAGATGCAAAGGCTTAGGGAAAGGACAAGAGCCGATCCCGCTGCAAGGTATTTCTTCTTCATTTTCATCATCTCCTCATTTTAATTCTTCTGCAAGAACATTCATATTTTCTTCTAGATTTTCTAAGTAAGTTTTGTCATTTTCAGGATCTGCTTCTAAAGGATTGAGGGTCTTTAGGCTAACTCCTGTTGATTTGACCAAAGTCTCAGCGACTTTAGAAGAAGCATTGCTCTCAGTAAAGATGGTTTTAACCTTATAGGTCTTAACGAATTCCTGAATTTCTGTTAGTTGTCTCGGACTTGGTTCTTGTTCAGGGGAAATCCCTGCTATACCAAGTTGTTTCAAACCAAAGCGTTTAGCGAGATAAGAAAAGGCTGTGTGTTGTGTAACAAAGGTCTTTTGACTCGCTTTTTCAAAAATAGACTGGTACTTCTTAGTCAATTCTTGGGCTTTAGCGATAAAGTTTTTAGCATTCTTTTGATACGTTTCCTTATTAGCACTATCAAGCTCCGAAAGTTTGTCCGCAATAATCTGCGCCTCTTCGCCTGCTTTTTCTGGATCTAACCAAGTGTGAGGATCGTAGAGTGTTTTTTCATCGATGCCGTCACCAGCTTCTACATCTTCCAAACCTGGAACACGCTCCAACGTCATCCCTTCAGAAGCTTCTAAAACTTTAACTTTTGAGTTTTTCAAGTTAGGATCTAGACTTCCAGCCCAAGATTCGAGCGTATGAGAATGGTAGACAAATACATCCGCGTCATAGATAGCAGCAATGTCATTTGCTGACGGTTCAAAGGAGTGAATCCCGTTACTTGACTGAATCATCCGTACATCATTCAAGTCCCCCGATACCTCTTTGACCATGGCATAGATTGGATAAAAACTTGTTACAATCTTCATTCCTTTTGCTTCTTGTTTTTCTTTTTGGCTACATGCTCCTAAAACAAGAACCAACAGACTTGCCATTAATAGTAGAATTGTCCTTTTTTTCATCATTACTCCTTAACTAGTATTTAACCATTTAATTAACTAGTAAATAGTTTATCTTTATTTACACTATATGTCAAGATATTTTACATATTTTCATGAAAAAAATGAGAACTAGAACTTACATTCTGTTCTCATTTTCGATTTTAACTTTTCTAGTTCTCCTATCCTGTTTTTAGGATCTAGAAAATGCTACTACCTTTACTTGCTCTCCTTTAATAAAGCCAACAACTTTTCAGCTTCAGCCATAATGGTATTGTTATCCTGAGCACCAAATAGCAGGTTATTTTTTAAGCCAGTGAGAGTTTCTTTGGCATTGGACTTGATAATGGGGTCTTGGATCTTTGCAAGTAACTCTTCAGCCTCTCTCAACTTCGCTTCAACCTTTTCAGTCTCGACCTGAGGTTCTTCTGGTTCCTCTGGTGATTCTTCTTCCGGCTCCTCAGTTGGTTTTGGAGATTCTGGTTTCTCACTTTGAGGCTTCTCTTCGCGTGGCTTTTCTTCCTCAGGTTTGTCTGTCCGAGGTTTCTCCTCTGATGGTTTTTCCGTTTGATTGGTATCAGCTTGACCATTTTGGTTTCTTTGAACATGGTCACTTGCATTGCCCCAACCACTATCTGAATGCGGACGTTCGTTTGGATGTTCGACATAGTACTTGACAGTCGCAAAGAGATCTTCTAGACTATACCCCTTAGGTGCCTCATAAAGTCCTTCGTCAAACCACTCAAATTTGATGTTATGGTAATGATCATAATGAGGAATGATTAAACTACCGTTTTTAACTTCCACGGTATGTTGGAGATTGTAAGGCATACGATCAAGCGGCACCTTCTTAGCTGCTTTCACGCGGTTGTAGATAGCTTCTGCTCCTTTAGCCTCCGTATTTCCTGGATTCTGATGGTCTGTTGAAGGAGGAGTCAAACCTTTCTCTTTAGCATAAGCCTGGGCTGCCGCTCTTTCGGCTTCAGACAAACTATCTTTTTTAATCCAATGGCTATGGGTCATATGTGGAGTTACATAGGCATCCCCCTCATCACTGGTGATATCACGAGGATCAAAGATATAGCCATCTTCTGTTGTATACTTGCCTGCCAACTTGGCTACCTGAATCTCATCATCAGTGTAGGCAATTTGCGCATTTGGTTTTCCTAAACGTTCTGGATGACGAATCGGTGCTAGGAAGGCCAGGATAGCATCGACCAACTGGACTTTATCACTTGAGGCATCATTGAGACGTTCCAACAGTTTATCCAAAGTGTCAAAATCAGCTTGGCGCCCTTTATTAGCAAGTAAGTCTTGATGAATTCTTGCTAGCAAGTCATAAGCCTTATTGTAAAATCCTTGATCACCGGATGGGAGGTTGGTTTTCTTAGCTCCGAGTTTATGAGACAAACTTTCTTGCTTGTCTAGTTTACTATCAATGGCTGCAGCAGTTTCTGCTGAAAGTTCCTTGGCAGGAATATATCTAGATATGCCATTCTCCTCAAATACATAGCCATCAGCTACTTTTCGAATCACCTGTTTAACCAATTTTTCATCAATTGGATTGCTTGGAGTTGGTGCAGGTTGTGGACTCGGACTAGGTTCCGGAGTCGGTTGTGGACTTGGTTGTTCTGGTCTTGAATCCGGCACCCTATGGTTCGAACGATAGCGAAGTGGGATGATGCGAGCGATTCGTTCTTCCAATTCAGACATCTGTGAATAAGGAATGAAATGGTAATGATTCCCATGAGGCACAGCAACTCCTCTAGCTGTTCGACTTGTAATCTGTGCTGGGTCGAAGACAAGGCCATCAGATTCTACGTGTCGTTGGCTGAGTGGCAAGGCATAAAGTTGTTTCAGAAGGCCATCAATATCCTCATCACTTTGACTTGCTTGGTTATCGTCGCTACTGTTGTTAGCTGTGTTCGTATGGCTGTTGCCTTGGTTATTATAGGATGGGGTCCATCTATCTACATCGCTGCTAGCACTGTTGTTATTGGTACGGCGATAAGTAGGCGTATTTGATTGGCCACTTCTACCAGATAGGAAGGCTTCTGCGGCAGCCAATTCGCTGGCAGACAAGTCACTCTTAGGAATATAGTGGAAGTGATTGCCATGAGGAACGATATAGGCATCACCAGTATCTTCAATGATATCAGAGGCATTAAAGATATAACCATCATCTGTGGTGTAGCGTCCCTGTGAACGCGCCAAGGCTACCGCACCATCGTTTGCTGAAGTTCCTCTTTCACGATGCTGACTATGTTCTTGTTTTTGCCGATTGATTTCTTCTTTTGTACGGACATTATCAGCATGGGTTGCATCCTTAAGGTAAACATAGTATTTTCCATCTACCTTGATAACATAACCACCCTTGATTTCACTGACAATATCCTCGTCCTTGAGCTGGTAGTTTGGATCCTTCATCAGCAACTCTTCACTGATGATAGCATCATAAGGAACCTTCCCATTGTAATAATGATAGTGGTCGCCATGTGAAGTAACATAGCCTTGGTCAGTTATCTTGATGACAATTTGCTCCGCATTGATGCCTTCACGCTTGCTAACCTCATCAGGAGTCAGATTCTCCGTTTTTTGCGCTGCTTGTTTTCCATCTATATAGGAAACACGATTATTTTCCTTGACCGTTCTGGCTTGATACAGTCCCAACTCATAAGTACAAAGACTTAACATCAAAGCCACCGCAGAACCAGCAAGGTATTTTTTATTAATTTTCATCGAAACTCACTTTCTTTTTTTGATATTTCTATTTGCAATTCATTTCTAAATTGCAGAAACTCCTCTCTATTACTTAACTGGTTAATAGTTTACTCCTAAATTTGCAGCTTGTCAAGAATTTTATGAACCAGTTAAGTACTTTTTTATTCTGACCACAATTTTCTCAAGATTGGACTTTATATAAGAAAGATTGGCTTGAAAATTCTTTTAAAAATATCAAAAAAAGTCCCTGCAACTGAGTTGCAAGGATTTTTCGATTAATCAAAATTAACGTATTCTTTTTGAAGTTCAAGAACTTCTTCCATTGTTGAGCATTCTGTAAGGGCACGGTTTGCGTACTCTTCCATCTTAGCTGTATCAAGTTTCTTCATCAAGCTACGTGTACGAAGTACAGATGTCGCTGACATAGAGAACTCATCCAAGCCCATTCCGACAAGAAGTGGAACAGCTTGTTGGTCACCAGCCATCTCACCACACATACCAGCCCATTTCCCTTCAGCGTGAGCTGCTTTGATAACGTTGTTGATCAAGCGAAGGATTGATGGGTTATATGGTTGGTAAAGGTATGAAACTTGCTCGTTCATACGGTCTGCCGCCATTGTGTATTGGATCAAGTCGTTTGTACCGATTGAGAAGAAGTCAACTTCTTTAGCAAATTGGTCTGCAAGCATGGCTGCTGCTGGGATTTCGATCATGATACCAACTTGGATATTATCCGCAACTGCAACACCTTCAGCAAGAAGGTTTGCTTTTTCTTCGTCAAAGACTGCTTTCGCTGCACGGAATTCTTTCAAGAGTGCAACCATTGGGAACATGATACGCAATTGACCGTGAACAGACGCACGAAGAAGGGCACGGATTTGTGTGCGGAACATAGCATCTCCAGTTTCAGAAATAGAGATACGAAGGGCACGGAATCCAAGGAATGGGTTCATTTCGTGAGGCATATCGAAGTAAGGAAGTTCCTTATCTCCACCGATATCCATTGTACGAACGACAACAGGTTTACCGTTCATTCCTTCAAGTACAGCCTTGTAAGCTTCGTACTGCTCGTCTTCTGTTGGGAAGTCTTGAGAATCCATATACAAGAACTCTGTACGGTAAAGACCAACAGCTTCTGCACCATTGTCATTGACACCTTCAACGTCTTTTGGAGTACCGATATTGGCAGCCAATTCAAAGTGTTTACCATCAGCAGTTACTGTTTTGGCATCTTTCAAGAGAGCCCATTCAGCTTTTTGCTTCGCATAAGCTTCACCAGCTGCCTTGAATTCTGCTGCTTGCTCATCAGTTGGGTTGATAATAACCTCACCAGTGATACCGTTAACGGCAAGGATGTCACCATCTTTAACGATTTCAGTGATGTTGTTTGTACCCAATACAGCAGCAATTTCAAGTGTACGCGCCATGATAGCTGAGTGGCTTGTACGTCCACCGATGTTTGTTACAAAAGCTTTAACAAAGTTTTTGTCCAATTGAGCTGTATCTGAAGGAGTTAAGTCATGCGCAATGACGATCACTTCTTCATTGATAGAAGCTGGGTTTGGCAATTTTTTACCAAGGAGATTTGCCAATACACGTTTTGTCACGTCGCGGATATCCGCTGCACGTTCTTGCATGTATGGGTTGTCTTCCATACCTTCAAAGATAGTGATAAACATGTCTGTTACTTCTTTCAGACCTGCTTCTGCATTCACTTTCTTAGCACGGATAGTTTCTTTAATTTGGCTGATCATTTCAGGATCAGCAAGCACCATTAAGTGAGCGTCAAAAACTTGAGCAGCTTCTTCCCCTAGCGTACCTACTGCTTTCTCACGGATAACAGAAAGCTCGTCTTGTGATGCTTGTAAAGCGGCATCAAGGCGAGCTTCTTCTGCGTTTGTATCTTCGACTGTAACAGTCTCGAATGACAAATCCGGTTGAACGAGTAGATATGCTTTAGCAACTGCAACACCATCTGACGCTGCGATTCCTTTAAGCATTTCTGTCATTTCCTTATGCCAATCCTTCTTTTTCCATTGTTTCAGAGATAGCAGCGATTGCATCGTCAGCATCCGCACCTTCAGCTGAAATTGTAACGTCAGCACCTTGGCCAACACCAAGACTCATAACACCCATGATAGATTTAAGGTTTACTGATTTACCTTTGTACTCAAGAGTGATATCTGAAGCAAATTTGCTAGCTGTTTGAACCAACAATGTTGCTGGACGTGCGTGAATACCTGTTTCTGCCACTACGTGGAAATCTTTAGAAGCCATAGTTTGACTCTCCTTTAAGTGTTTTCTATTTGAGTTATAAGTGATAACCCTTACAATAGTGTATTATATCACCTTCAAGATAATTTTTCAAGTGTTTTATGGACTTTCTTCAATTTCCTTTCAGATAACTTGCTGAAAATCTTCTATATAAATTACCAACATACAGGATATAGTTTTTTTGTTTTAATAAACTTTGATAGTTCAATGAAAGTCAAAGCTCATGTTTTAAAAAACCACTATATCTTGTATTTTGTTTTTAAAACTGTAACTTTTAGGCACAAGATTTAGTTTAAAAAGTTTGACAAAGTTTTTTTTTCTGATATACTAAGAAAGTAATCAAATTTTATGAGGAGTTACGAAAATGGTAACGGTTTATTCTAAAAATAATTGTGTACAATGTAAAATGACCAAACGTTTCTTGGATAGCAACAATGTCGCTTATCGTGAGATCAATCTCGATGAGCAACCTGAGTATATTGATCAGGTTAAAGAGCTCGGTTTCAGCGCAGCTCCTGTTATCCAAACACCAACTGAAGTTTTTTCAGGCTTCCAACCAGGAAAACTGAAACAATTAGCATAATCTTAGTACATCATCCAGAAGAAACTCGCTTCTAGGGCTAACTTAGAGGCCTTTCTTTTGTAATTAGATAAAGGAAATTTTATGGGATTAAAACATCTTGAGGACGTAACTTACTTCCGTCTCAATAACGAAATCAACCGTCCTGTCAATGGACAAATCATGCTTCATAAAGACAAAGAAGCCTTGGATGCCTTCTTTAAAGAAAATGTGGTTCCAAATACCATGGTTTTTGATTCGATCACTGATAAAATCAACTACCTCATCGAACATAACTATATCGAAACTGCATTTCTTAAGAAATACCGTCCAGAGTTTTTGGAAGAACTGCATCAATTTATCAAGGACCAAAACTTCCAATTCAAGTCATTCATGGCTGCCTACAAGTTTTACAATCAGTATGCCTTGAAAACTAACGACGGTGAATATTATCTTGAAAGTATGGAAGACCGTGTCTTCTTTAATGCGCTTTATTTTGCTGATGGGGATGAGGCGATCGCGACTGACATTGCTAATGAAATCATCCACCAACGCTACCAACCAGCTACTCCTTCCTTCTTGAACGCAGGTCGTGCTCGTCGTGGGGAGTTGGTATCTTGTTTCTTGATTCAAGTAACTGATGACATGAACTCTATTGGACGTTCTATCAACTCTGCTCTTCAACTTTCACGTATCGGTGGCGGTGTGGGAATTTCCCTCAGCAACCTTCGTGAAGCTGGCGCACCTATCAAAGGTTATGAAGGTGCTGCTTCTGGTGTCGTACCAGTTATGAAGCTTTTTGAAGACAGCTTCTCTTACTCTAACCAATTGGGGCAACGTCAAGGTGCTGGGGTTGTCTACCTCAACGTCTTTCACCCAGATATCATCGCCTTCCTTTCCACTAAGAAAGAAAATGCCGATGAAAAGGTTCGTGTTAAAACTCTCTCACTTGGTGTTGTGGTGCCTGATAAATTCTACGAATTGGCTCGTAAAAATGAAGAAATGTATCTCTTTAGCCCTTACTCTGTAGAGCTTGAATACGGTGTGCCATTCAACTACATCGACATCACTGAAAAATATGATGAATTGGTCGCAAATCCAAATATCCGCAAGACAAAAATCAAGGCGCGTGATTTGGAAACTGAAATCTCTAAATTGCAACAAGAATCTGGTTACCCTTATGTGGTCAACATTGATACAGCCAACCGTGCGAATCCTGTTGATGGTAAGATTATCATGAGTAACTTGTGTTCTGAGATTCTTCAAGTTCAAGAACCAAGCTTGATCAACGATGCTCAAGAATTCCTTCAAATGGGAACTGACGTTTCATGTAACCTTGGTTCAACCAACGTGGTCAACATGATGACCTCACCTGACTTTGGTCGTTCTATCCGTGCTATGGTTCGTGCTTTGACTTTCGTTACAGATAGTTCACACATCGTAGCTGTCCCTACTATCGACCACGGAAACAGTTTAGCTCACACCTTTGGTCTTGGTGCTATGGGACTTCACAGTTACCTTGCCCAACAACTCATCGAGTATGGATCACCTGAGTCAGTTGAATTTACAAGCATCTACTTTATGCTTATGAACTACTGGACCTTGGTGGAGTCAAACAATATCGCTCGCGAACGTGGTATCACCTTCCACAACTTTGAAAAATCAGACTATGCTAACGGAAGCTACTTCGACAAGTATGTGACAGGCGAATTTGTTCCAAAATCAGACCGTGTTAAAGAACTCTTTAAAGATGTCTTTATTCCAAGTGCAGCTGACTGGGCTGAACTTCGTGAAAAGGTCCAAGCAGATGGACTTTACCACCAAAACCGCCTTGCTGTAGCACCAAATGGTTCTATCAGCTACATCAACGACGTTTCTGCTTCTATCCACCCGATTACACAACGTATCGAAGAACGTCAGGAAAAGAAAATAGGTAAGATTTACTACCCTGCCGCAGGATTGTCTACAGATACCATTCCTTACTACACTTCTGCTTATGACATGGATATGCGTAAGGTGATTGATGTTTACGCTGCCGCAACTGAACACGTGGATCAAGGACTTTCGCTCACTCTCTTCATGCGTAGCGACATTCCAAAAGGTCTTTACGAATGGAAGAAAGAAAACAAACAAACGACTCGTGACTTGTCAATCCTTCGTAACTATGCCTTTAACAAGGGTATCAAATCTATCTACTATGTCCGTACCTTTACAGACGACGGTGGAGAAGTCGGTGCTAACCAATGTGAAAGCTGTGTGATTTAATTTTTTCTGAGGCAACCACATTTTCTCGGACTACTGATTAAGTTACCCACCAGACAAAACTTGATAAGTATCTTAATACTATGAAAAACTAAAAAGTCGGTCTTCCGACTTTTTGTGCGATACTCTTCTCAGACTATGATAAAATAGAAATAATTGTGAGTTCGCAATACTAAACACAGAAAGAGATTTCAAATGGAAACTTACTACAAAGCCATTAACTGGAATGCCATCGAAGATGTCATCGACAAATCAACTTGGGAAAAGCTAACGGAGCAATTTTGGCTTGATACGCGTATCCCCTTGTCAAATGACCTAGACGACTGGAGAAAACTATCAAACAAAGAAAAAGACTTGGTTGGAAAAGTCTTTGGTGGTTTGACCCTTTTAGACACCATGCAATCTGAAACAGGGGTTCAAGCACTTCGCGCAGACATCCGTACACCGCATGAGGAAGCTGTTTTCAACAACATCCAGTTTATGGAGTCTGTCCACGCAAAATCTTACTCTTCTATCTTTTCTACCTTGAATACCAAGGCTGAAATCGAAGAAATCTTTGAATGGACCAACACTAACCCCTACTTACAAAGAAAAGCGGAAATTATCAATGAAATCTATCTCAATGGTAGCCCACTTGAAAAGAAAGTTGCCAGTGTTTTCTTGGAAACCTTCCTCTTCTACTCTGGTTTCTTTACGCCCCTCTACTATCTCGGTAACAACAAACTGGCCAACGTTGCAGAAATCATCAAACTGATCATTCGTGATGAGTCTGTTCACGGAACTTATATTGGTTACAAATTCCAACTTGGTTTTAACGAATTGCCTGAAGAAGAGCAAGAAAAGCTCAAAGAATGGATGTACGACCTGCTCTACACTCTCTACGAGAACGAAGAGGGCTATACAGAAAGCCTCTATGACGGTGTTGGTTGGACAGAAGAAGTTAAAACCTTCCTTCGTTACAATGCCAATAAGGCTCTTATGAACCTAGGACAAGATCCACTCTTCCCAGATTCAGCTGATGATGTCAATCCAATCGTTATGAACGGAATTTCAACAGGAACTTCTAACCACGACTTCTTCTCTCAAGTCGGAAATGGTTACCTCCTTGGTGAAGTTGAAGCCATGCAAGATGATGATTACAACTACGGTTTAGACTAATTTGGCCAATCATTCAAAATATCATGGTTTGTTTAAAACAACCATGATATTTTTGTTTTTGTTTTATTTTGTTTTTTTCTATTTGATATATTGAGCGTTTTATGGTAAGATAATGATAGTAGAAATCGAGGTGATAAGGATGCTAAAGCAAGAGAAACTAGATAATATTCTAGAAACGGTAAATACAAAGGGAACTATTACTGTAAAAGAAATCATGACGCGTCTGGATGTATCAGATATGACAGCTCGTCGCTACTTACAAGAATTGGCAGATAAAGATTTACTGGTCCGTGTGCATGGTGGTGCTGAAAAACTTCGTACAGGTTCTCTCTTAAACAACGAACGCTCAAACGTCGAAAAACAAGGCTTGCAGATTGCTGAAAAACAAGAAATTAGCCGTTTTGCAGGTCATTTGATTGACGAAGGTGAAACCATTTTTATCGGGCCAGGAACAACCTTAGAATGTTTTGCTCGTGAACTCCCAATTGATAATATTCGTGTTGTAACAAACAGTCTTCCTGTTTTTCTCATCCTAAACGAACGAAAACTAACAGATTTGATTTTGATTGGTGGAAATTATCGCTCTATCACTGGTGCTTTTGTGGGGACACTCACCTTGCAGGATTTGACCAACCTTCAGTTTTCTAAAGCTTTTGTGAGTTGTAATGGTATTAAAGATAAGGCAATTGCTACTTTCAGTGAAGAAGAGGGCGAGGTACAACGAATCGCCTTGAACAATGCCAATAAAAAATACTTACTGGCAGACCACAGCAAGTTTAATAAGTTTGATTTTTACACTTTCTACAATATCTCAGAGATTGATACAATCGTTTCAGATTCCAAACTGAGTCAGGAGACATTTGAAGATCTGTCGAAACAAACAACCATTCTTTTATCGAAACCATAAAAATTCCCCTGCCTTTTGGCGGGGAATTTTTGTTGAATTTTAATCAATAAGTTGTGTCTCAGCTAGTTTCTTGTACCAATGAGCCGATTTCTTTGGATAGCGCTCCTGGGTTTCAAAATCAACATAGAAGAGGCCGTAACGCTTTTCATAGCCATTCGACCAAGAAAAGACATCCATCAGCGACCAGATAAAGTAGCCTTTGACATTGGCACCATCAGAGATTGCATCTGCTATCACTTCCATGTGTTTCTTAACGTAATCAATCCGTCCATCATCGTAGACTGTCCCATCCACAAACTCATCTTTGTATCCGAGACCATTCTCTGTGATGTAGATTTTCTTGTAGTTTGGGTAATCTTTCTTCACGCGCATGATTTGATCATACAAACCTTGAGGATAGATAATCCAATCCCAGTCCGTACGTGGGACATAGTCAGGCGCCACTCGACGTCCGACTCCCTTAATCTGATATTTAGAGCTTCCTTTTTCACCCTTACCATTGTGAATGATTTCTGTCTCACCATCAAAAGCCTGCATCCAATCACTCATATAGTAGTTAATTCCGAGGAAATCATTCAGGTCTTTTGCAGCTTCTAGCACAGCGAAGTCTTCTTCACGCAGATCTAAACTTCCACCATTGACTGCTAAGATATGGTTGACACCTTCCATGGTTTTTTCAGAGTATCGACCTAGATAAGTCGCGTCTAGGATAAACTTGTTATGGATAATATCTTCTAACTCGGCTGCACGGATATCTGCAGGATTTTCAGGATCCAGAGGATACTTGGTAGGCAGGGCGTGAACCACACCAATCTCTCCCTTGTAACCCTTATCCTTGAAAAGTTTTACTGCACGCGCATGTGAAACCATCATATTGTGGTGAGATTGAAAAACTTTGGCTAAGTCATACTGGATACCTGGAGGAAATTTCCCAACCAAATACTGACCATCTCCTATCGGCCCAATTTCATTAAAGGTTGTCCAAAAGTTAACTTCAGGAAATTCTTCAAAACAGAAGGCTGCATAATCCACAAAGTGATCAATGTTTTCTCTATTCAGGAAATCTCCGTTTGAATGAAGCGCCTCGGGTGTATCAAAGTGATGGAGGGTCACGAAGGGCTCAACATGGTGTTTGTGGCACTCTGCAAATAGATTGTGATAGAACTCAACCCCCTTGTCATTAACCTTCCCATAACCAGTTGGAAAGATACGTGACCAAGCGATTGAAATACGGATACCATTAACACCATACTCTTCTGCAAGTTTGAGATCAACTGGATATTTGTGGTAGAAATCACTGGCTGGCTCAGCAGTGTACCAGTAGTTATCCTTAAGATATTTATCCCAGGCAACTGGGCCTTTTCCATCAGTATGTGTAGCGCCTTCTGCTTGATAGGCAGCTGTTGCGCCACCAAGAATAAAGTCTTTTGGAAGTGTTTTTGTCATTTGATTCACCTTTCAAGAAATAGAAATGAGATGGGGACATAGTTGGGAGGAGTTCCTCCATCTCACTTCTTCGCTATTTACATTTTATTCTTCGAACTGCGCTTGAACAAAGGCAAGAGCGCCTTTTCCATCACGAGTCAGTTTAATGTATTGGCCACCTTCTGTCTTAGCAAGTTTGATACCAAGTTTGTCGGTTTCGGCCTTCATGTCTTCAAAGTTTGAAGCAACTTGAGGAGCAAGGATAACCAGATCAAACTCTGGCAACATTTCACGGTGAGCTCCATAGCCACCAGCTGCTGCTTTAACAGGAACATTGTACTCCGCAGCTGCCTTGTTTAGAGCATTTGCAAGGAGACCACTTGTACCTCCTCCTGCACAGAGAACGAGAACATTTGTTTCTTCTGTGATTGTGTTTTGCGCTGCTTCTACACCAGCTTTTTCAAGAATAGCATCTGCTTTGGCAGTGTTGAAGTTTGCTGCTACTTTTTCTTTCAATTCATCATTGACTTTACCAGAACGCTCTTCTTCTAGAATTTGTTCATCATAAACCTTGAGGAATGGGTAGTAAATGGCTACGTCAACAAGGATTAACAAAGCAGCAAGTACAAATGACAAGAATTGGAAGTTTGTACCGAGAACAATACCGAGCGGACCTGGTGTTGTCCAAGGAAGGTTGGCTGTAAATGAGTTCATGCCAAGCGTCTCAATAAAGAATTTAAAGATCCATACGTTGGCAATTGGCGCAAAGATAAATGGAATAAAGAAAATTGGGTTCAAGACAAGTGGTGCACCAAACAGAATTGGTTCGTTAACTCCGAAGAAGGTTGGTACTACTGACGCACGTCCGATCGCACGGTTTCGTTTCGATTTGGTCAACCACATGAACATGAATGGAACAACCAGTGTTGCACCCGTACCACCCATGGTAACGATAAACATTTGTGTACCTGAAGTAAGGATCTTGTCTGCATGCATCCCTTGTTGGAGAAGGTTTAAGTTGACTTCAGCATTTGCATAGGTAATCGCTGCGATTGCAGGCTCGACGATGGAAGGACCGTGGATACCCACAAACCAGAAGAAGGCAAAAGCTCCAAAGATAATGGTAATACCTAGATAACCATCAGCAGCAGAGAATAATGGTGCAAAGAATTTACCGATTGATTCAGCTACGCTTACTCCAACAAATTGACGTGCAAGTAAATCAAGAACATATAGAGAAACAACTGAAAGAGTGAATGGAATCACATCTTTAAAGACTTGTGAGATATTGGGTGGAACTTCGTCAGGCATACGAATGGTAACGTTATTCTTAACACAAACCTTATAGATGGCTACAGTAACAAAGGCAGCAAGAAAAGCTGAAAGTAAACCTTTTGTCCCAAGGAAACCTGTCGCAAAGCCACCCTCAATCGGATCAGCCGCTAACATCAACAAACCGACAATCGCTGCCAACAGCGTTGACATATAGTTGATTTGGTTGGTTTTTTCCATGCTACGGTTTACTGAGTCGGTCAAAGATTTAGCTGTTGTACCAGCTACCAAGAGAGCTAGAATCCCCATTGAATAGCTATAAGGTTTCATGAGGAGATTAACAACATCATCAGACCATTTAAAGCCCCATGAGTTTGGTACAAAAGCAATCAAGATAAAGATACTTGAGAAGAGAATGACAGGCATACCAGCAATGAAACCATCACGAATGGCACGAAGATAGATATTACGAGATAGTTTCTCAAAGAAAGGCTTTCCTTTCTCGATAAAAGCAATTAGTTTGTTCATTACTTAACTCCTCTCTTGTAGAGTTCGATTAAATGGTGCATCAAATCTTTGAGCAAGATAGTTGTCATCAAGTGATCCTGACCGTGCATCATGGTTACACTATAGGCCAAATCTTCACCAGCTGCCTCCTTAGTCAAAAGGCTTGTTTGCGCGTGGTGTGCCTCAGCGATGCAACCACCAGCTTCCTCGACTAAGCTATCTGCTTTCGCAAAATCGCCAGCTTCAGCAGCCTTCAAGGCTTCCAATAGTTTTGAACGAGCATCGCCAGCATAGGCTACGATTTCAAAACCTAACAATGTTACTTCTTCTCTATTCATGATAGAATTCTCCTTATGTATTTTTAATTAAATTTTTATGACAGTAAACGTTGTATATGTAGAACTAGATAAACTCGTTCACTTTTATACAAATCAAGACCCGTATGTTGCGTAATCACATCATAAATCTTGGAGCCGACCTCAAATGCCTTTGGATAGGATTGTTTGATATGGTCTTCCATATCTAGAAGCGATTGATTATCATCTCTGGAACGGTCTAAATAATCCAAAAAATAGTTGAGATGAATCATAAAGCGATCATAGAAATGGTTATTCTCTTTGGTTCGTTGAATAGCGTAACTTTTCAGCACTTCTTCAACATTCCTGAGGATTTCTTTCCTCTTATCTATCGACTCAACCACTTGAACTTCGTTCTCCCCTTCGGCATTGATGAAATGATAAGCGATCCGAATAATTTCATCCTCAGGGAAATGATCTGTCAACTTCTGACGATAGATGTCAAAGGCTTCCTTTGCTATTTGAAAAGCGACAGGATACTTGGCAGAAATATCTGGCAGATTGCTATCCTTGTACCTTCCTTGTGTTAGAGCTTGATAAGAACAGTAAATATGATCTGTCAAGGTCACATAGAGATATTCTTGAATCGGATAGTGATATTTCTTAGAAAGATTATCAATGATCTCGTAGGTCACTGTGATAAAATCAAGCGGAACATCTTTGAGAAGAGCCATAAAGTTTTCTCTGGACTCTTCTGTCTTCATCCGAAAGATTTTCTCAACCTGATTTTCAGCAATCAAATCCCCCTTCTTCTTTCCAAATGTAATCCCTTTACCAATTACAATCACCTCTTCTCCTTTATCATTTCTGACAAGTGAAACATTGTGATTCATTGGATTTAGAATTCGATACATGTCAACCTCCTTTTATATCTTAAAGGTATATGAGTACAAAAAATGACCACAAATGAACTAGAAAATCCTTTGATTTCTAATCCACCTGTGATCATGCCTAATATTACTTAGTAACACTCACCTTGTATTAACTTGTGATTTAAGTATAGCACAAGTAAGTTATTTTGTAAACCTTTACATGTAACTTTTTTTAAAAATTTTTTTAGATTCATGTTCCTAAACTAGGAGGAAGATTTTACACGCGTTCTTTCCATGAAGTCGCTGTTGTTTGAAGAACCTTGTTGAGTTCGTCAATGTTCTCAAATCCAGTTGTACGCAACCACTCACGAGCTGCTGCCTCACCATCTTTGATGTAGGCTTCAACTGAACCAGCCCAGGTTGCACGGCCGCAAAGAACTCCGTTGAAGTTTGCACCTGATTCGTGGGCAAAGACAAGAGTCTCTTGGAAGAGTTTAGCTGACACTCCCGCACTCAAGTAGATGTATGGAAGATTTGTTGCTTCGTCTTGAGCTTTGAAGAAGGCTGCTGCTTCTTCGCGTGTATGAACGATTTCACCTTCGCCAAAGCCTTCAACGTATTTGACGTTAACTGGAACTTCCACTTTCAAGACATCAATGTTGAAGCGTGGGTCTGAGAAGACCTTCATGGCACCGATAACCTTGTGTGGTTTTACTTTTGCGTATTCTGCAGAACCTGCGTCAGCGATTTTTTCATCGTAAGCGAGGATTTCAAGGAAGAATGGGATGTCTTCCGCCACACACTCAGAACCGATGCGTTCGATGTAGGCTTGTTTTTCTTGGTTGAGTTCGTCAGAGCTGTCTACATCGTAGTAAAGCAAGAATTTGACAGCATCAGCGCCTTGTTCTTTGATGCGTTTTGCAGACCAAACATCCAAGCAGTCTGGCAAGCGTTTGGTGCTTGTTGTGTCGTATCCAGTTTTCTCATAAGCAAGGAGAAGACCAGCATTTGGAGCAAGCGCTTTTGTAGCTGGAAGTCCATACTCTGGGTCTAGAAGCATAGAGGATGCGTATTTTGTCAATTCATCTGCAACCAAGACTTTGAGTTCTTCCATTTGATCCACTGTTGGCTCTTCTGTTTGATATTGAGCCATGAGGCGTTTCAAAGCACCACGTTGGTCAAAGGCAAGAGCTGAGATGATTCCATTTTCATCTGAAAGTTTTTCTAAGCATGCACGTTTGTTTTCTGTTAAAGCCATTTTATACCTCTTTTACTATTAATTGATCATATAAAGCTTGATAGTTGGCCATGTTCACATGACCTGTCATTTTTTCTTGAGCGTTGAGCATACCAAGGACATTTGCCTTGATGAGGAGTTCTGCATCCGATTCCTTATGAAGAAGTCCTGATGAAATCCCTGCCACAGTAGAATCACCAGATCCAACTGGATTAACTACTTGAATTCTCGGAATATCTACCTTGTAGAAAGTATCTCCATGTTTTGCAAAAGCACCATTTGCACCAAGTGAAACGATAATCCACTCAATCCCTGCAAATAGAGGCTCTTGAAGAACTTCTTTTAATTCATCCAAATCCTCAGAAACTTCTCTTCCTAGAAGCTGAGACAATTCTTCGTTATTTGGTTTGATTACTGTTGGTTTGTGTGGTGATTCAAGAACCGCCTGAAGAGCGGCACCTGAGCAGTCTAGAACAACTGGTTTTCCTGCTTGATTAGCAAGCTCTACTAAGCTTGCATAATAGTCAACAGGAAGGCCAGCTGGCAGACTACCAGAGATGGCTACTACTTCCACAGTGTCAAGAAGATTTTCGAAATGAGCCAAGAAATCTTGCCCTTCTTGTTCCAGAACTTCGGGTCCTTTTTCAAGGATTTCTGTTTGGTTATCTCCGTGCAGAATAGCGATACAGTTACGAGTCTCTCCTTGAATGGAGAAGAAATGTTTACTGACCTTATCGTCGATATGTTCTACCAAAAACTCACCAAGTTTACCACCAACTAAACCAGTAGCAGCAACAGAATCACCAAATTCTGAAAGAACTCGTGTAACATTGAGACCTTTTCCACCAGCTGTCTTGGTCACGTCTACCACACGGTTGACAGTGTCAATTTTCAATTCATCCAAAGGATAAGAAATGTCAATGGATGGATTCATTGTGACTGTTAAAATCATGCGTCACCTCTTAGTCGTGGTATTCACCGCGATCCCATTTTTCAAGGAATTCTGTAAAGAAGTTTGCATCTGCTTGATGAGCATTGTGAGTTTCAACGTGCTCGATTTTAGCAATTAATTTTTTGTTTTCTTCAGACGGTTTGTATTCAGCATTGATGAAAGCTTCAATGATATCGCACATGAGCAATTCGCCAGTGATTTTTCCAC
The DNA here is from genome assembly GCF_019929365.1 of Streptococcus oralis. GTDB lineage: Bacteria > Bacillota > Bacilli > Lactobacillales > Streptococcaceae > Streptococcus > Streptococcus oralis_BT. The sequence continues at coordinate 397,738 of NZ_JAHZPH010000001.1, forward strand.
CAAATCCGATAACGTTGGCATTCAACTGTTCTTTAGCGTAAAGAGCTGTTGTCATATCACGAACCAAGGCAGAGCGTACACCTGGAACTTTGTTAACAGCATTATTGATACCTACACCGGTACCACAGATACATACCCCAAGATCAGCTTGACCGCTAGTTACAGCTTCTCCCACTTTTTTACCAAAAATTGGGTAGTGTGTGCGAGCATGGTCGTAAGTACCAAAATCAATGACTTCATGCCCTTTTGATTTCAAAAATTCTGAAACCGCCATTTTTTCATCTGTTACGATGTGGTCACATCCAATTGCAATTCTCATTTTTATCTTACCTTTCTTACTGTAATCTAATTAGCACATTTTGTTCAACATGTCAACACGAATCTGGTGACGACCACCGTCGTATTTACCGTTAACAAAACCTTTAGCAATGTTTTTAGCCAATTCGTCACCAACAAGTTGTGCACCCATAGTGATCATACGTGAGTTGTTGTGTCCACGAGTCATATAAGCTGAACGTTCGTCAGATACTTCTGCAGCAACCATTCCTTTGATTTTTGTTGCGACCATAAATGGACCAGCACCATAAGCATCAATCACGATACCAAGATTTTGTTCTTCTTTGTTTACTTCTGCAGCAACAGCAAGAGTCACATCAACAAAGTCTTGACCTTCAGCTGTAACATCCACAACGTGGAAGTTTTCTTTTTCCAAGAAGTCTTTCACAACTTCTTTCAATCTCAAACCTGCAGCATCTGCACCGATAACAATAGACATATTGTATACTCCTTTTTATTTTTCTAGGCTAGTAAAGACTTTTATAGTTAGCAGTTTACCTACAAAAGACTTTCTAGCAGTTTAGTGATAAATTTGATTGAATGAGATGAATATCACCTTATCCAAGTCCAGGAAATCAAGTTCCTAGAAAGAAACTTTCTCTGCGATAGAGAATATAACAAGTGGTTATTTGTTTGTTGCAAACATCATTTGTTGTTTACAAACATAATATACTCCTATTTTCAGAAAAAGTCAACAGTAAATGTTTGTTTTTGTGTTTTATTTTTTAATCTAAAAGACTTCAATATCAAAGCCAATTTGATCCACTTGACCAGGTTCTAAGAGACGAACGTTTTTCTTATCTTCTAAATGATCTCCTTCTTCAAGAGATGTTGACAAGCCAGACCATGGTTCAAATGCAATGAAAGGTCCCTTATTCAAAGTTGACCAAATGATGAGATTTGAGAACTCTTGGAAGTGTACTTTTAATCCCTTCTCATGCTTGCGCGAACGAAGGGCAATTGTTCTGGATTGCAACTCATCCAAAGTCACTGCATCAACACTAAATAGATCGTAACTGAGGCCCACTTCCTTTTGTGAATCCAACCATGGACTTCTATCTTGGAAGTCTAACATTCCCGTTTCTGGGAAAGGACGTGGAACAGAGCAAGTCTCTTCTTTTTCAAACTCTAAATAGTAATCTTCATAGACGTCATCATCGAGTAGAGGACAATTAAATCCTGGATGTCCTCCTATAAAGAATGGCATTACTTTATTCGTTTCTTTATTAAAGATTTTGTATTGAGTACGAACAGTCTTGCCGGTCACTAGATAAGTGATTTCAAGACGAAAATGATAAGGATAGTTTTGATAAGTATTCTCATCATCTTCGATAGCAAAAGTTACACTGTTTTCTGTTTGATCAACTAATTCAAATTCTTTTTTACGGACCAAACCATGGCGAGGAATGCTTCCTTTTGTTTCTGTTCCATCTTCGTGGCTATAGAAGGCTGTATCCTCTCTTAAAGAGCCACAGATTGGAAAAAGTACTGGCGCTTGTCCACTCCAGTAAGTGGCATCTCCTTGCCACAGATACTCAATGCCTTCTCGATCCTTGATCGACGACAAGGCGCCACCTAAGGTTTTAAATTGAACCGTTAACTGGTCTGATTTGATTTCAATTACCATAATGTTCTCCAACTATTTTTAGATTTTTATATAAAAAACTAGGTTGTCACTCCCAACATCGGAAATTGACAACCTAGTTTTTACAATTTACATTTTATAGGAGCGAATTATTTAGCATTTGCTGCGTATTCTTCGTTACGTTTGATCATTTGTTTTCTATACCAAGCAAAGATACCTACATAGAATACAAGGAAGGCTGCTGCACCAAGGATTGCTTTGATATCACCTGTTGTAGCATTACCGATTGCCCAACCAAATAATTTTTCGATTGGTCCTTCAAGAGTTGAGTGAGTGATCAATTGAGTTTGGCTCACACCTTCTGGGAAGGCACCTACACCTTTAGCAAGTTCAGTTGCAAATGGAGCGATAAGAGTACCTGAAAGAAGGAAGAGTGGCAACAAGAGTGTTCCGAAGATAATCATACGGAGCAATTTACCACGAGTAACAACCAAGAGAGCTGGAGTTACACCCATAGCGATGATACCTGCAAGTGGCAAGATACCATTTCCGACGTTTGAAAGAAGCACTGCTTCTACTAGCATGATTGGAGCAAGTACGTTGGCACAAGCCCAGATTTCAGCACGACCAGCGATGAAAGGCCAGTCAAGACCGATGTTGAATTTACGTCCTTGAAGACGTTTAGTAGCAACGTTTGTGATACCTTGTGAAAGTGGTTCTACGGCTGCGATGAACCAAGATCCGATAAGTGAGAAGAGCTCCAAGCAGACACCGGCAGTCAAACCAAGGCTCAACCAACCTTTAATAACAAGTTCCCATTTATCAGCTCCTTCTACACCTGCAACTGGGTGTGGAGTTCCCATCAAACCAATAACGATACCAAGGATAAAACCGATGAAGAATTTAGAGCCCCAGAAACCGATTTTCTTGTTCAATTTTGCAGCGTCAAAGTCATATTTATCAAGACCTGGCAATACTTTATCGAAGATCTTATCCAAAACCATGATAACTGGGTTCATCATGTAGTTCATGTGAGTTGAAGTCATTGGTGATGAACTTGGTGCATTAAGAAGGTCGTCGAATGTTGGTTTCATCAAGTCAGAGTTGATGATTTTCAAAACACCTACAAGGACAACTGCTGCAGTTGCGATGAAAAGTGAAACCCCTTGGCTAACTCCATTGTTGTCTGCGTACCATTTGATCAAAAGACCAGTGATTGACAAGTGCCAGATATCGAAGATATCGACATCAAGTGTGTCCGTTTTCTTCATAGCAAGCATCACAACGTTGACAATCAACATCACAAGCAAGAAGTAAAGTGTCCATGCAGAGCCCCAAGTGATCGTTGCAAGCGGTGCCCAACCAACGTCAGTGATATTCAATTGGATACCAGTGTTTTCAACGAATTTCGCAAGTGATGCTGAGAAAGCTCCGTTGAGCATACCGATGATAGCACCGATACCAGTAAGAGCGATGGCAAGTTTGATACCACCTTCAAGCGCTTTGGAGAATTTCACTCCAAATAGTAAGGCCAATACTGTCAAGATGATCAGCATGATGATAGGACCACCCATTTCCAAGACTGGCTTGAAAATCTTATTGGCTAGTTCGATAATGACATCCATAATAGTTCCTCCCTTTATTTTTATGGAATCTTACAAAATAATAATTAGCTTAGTCCGTGTTCTTTGATAGCTGCCTCAATATTGTCAAATACAGGAGCGCTCATTGCTGGAATACGGAACAAGATTGGTCCAGCTTCAATAACTGGAATACCTGGTTCAAAGCCAAGGTCAGTTGCAGCGATTGGTGTAAAGATATCGTAGCCTTTCATAAGGTCTTCATTCACATCTTTTACCATAACTGCATCACAGTGAACATCGTAACCACGATTTGAAAGCTCTTCTTCAAGAGCACTTTTAATCTGGTGACTTGAGTTAACACCTGCACCGCAGGCAGCGAGAATTTTGATCATTTGGATTTCCTCCGATTTATTATTTATAATGTACGATTTAAGCTGTTGCTTCAGAGATATAGGCATACAAGGCTTCTGGTTCAGAAATATTTGATAAATCTTCTAGGTGACCATTTCCTGTAAAGAAGTCCATCAACTGAGCAAGAATGTTGGTTTGACTCGAACTTGAATTGTTAATGATAAAGAAGAGTAGAGATACTTCCACTTCCTTATCAGGAGCAATCATATTGTGAAAAGTTACTGGTTTTTCTAATCGAACAACCACCACTTTCTCAGCCAGATTATGAACAATATCTGTATGAGGAATCGCTACATTTGGCAAGTCCTTTCCCAGAAATTCCATATCTAAGCCAGTCGGAAATGACTTTTCACGCGTGATCAAGGCTTCACGATAAGTTGGAGTTACTATCTTTCGTTCTTCCAATAAGGTTGCTACCTGATCAAAGAGTTGTTCTTGATTATCCGCTTCTAAGCAAAACACGAGGTCTTTGTCAAAGAAATGATCTAATCCCATAACAGTTTCCCTTCTTTCAATTAACTTTTACGTTATAAGTATAACACTATATGAAATCGTTGTCAATACTTTTTGTTTTATTTTGTTTCTTTTTTGTTGATTGTGTTTTGTTAATTAATTATAATCATTATCAAACAATCTTTTTGAATTCTATTTTCGTGCATTTCAAACAAAAAAAGACCAAAATGGGTCTTTCTGTTACTAATTTCTAATGTTATTTAGTTAATGGAAGATAAAATTTCTTCTAACTTTTGATAGTCCTTAACACTATCAATTTCATAGATGCTGTTGCCTTCTAATTCTTCGACATACACATCTAATTCTTTGATATTATCCTTAACCATATTGTCCCAATAGAGATCAACAAATTCGCCGCTTGCATAGGCTTTGTCAATAAAGCCAACAATCTTTTCTGCAGTTGGAGCATCCCAGAATGATACGCCGCTCAGAATACGACCAGCCTTGCTATCAACGATGATGTCTTGAACTTTATAGTCATCACCATAAACCAAGAACCATTCATTCTCACAGTCTTCACGATAAACACTGAAATAGGTAGAACGTTCAAGATTATTTCTAAACATATTTTTGAAAAGATAATTATCCGCATCAATAACATAGCTGTTAGCTAAATCTTCTTTTACAAGGTAAAGTGAGTAAAAGTTGTTGTAATCAGCATACTTGTCGTTGAAGACTAAACGAACACCATATTTTTCTTTTAGGTAGTCAAATTGTTCTTTGAGGTAGCCAACAACGATAATAATCTCATCAATTCCTCTCTCTTTCAAAAACTCGATTTGGTATTCTACCAAAGGTTTTTGGTTGACCTTAATCAAGGCTTTGGGGGTATTTTCAGTCATAGGACGCAGACGAGTTCCCAACCCCGCTGCCAAGATAATTGCTTTCACGCTATTCTCCTTTATTCTTTAATAATAATATAAACACCAGCCATGACAACAAGCGATGTAATAATGGTCACCATATCGAGTGGTGTTCCTAAAAGCATTGCTGAGAACAATACTGTCCAAACGACATAGCTTACGTTCAAACCAGTTGCTTTTGCTGGCTGCAGACGATTGATAGCAATATAGTAAGCTAAGTAAGAAATCATATTACATGCTGCAAAGACTAACATCAAACCCAGCAATTGTCCATCTGCTACTTCTGCAAATGAATGATGAGAAAAAAGGACAATGACAAGGTATGACAAGAATGAGGTTACTTGGCGGATTAATAGTGCTTCAATTTCACTTAATTCACTTTCCATGGCGTAGGAACTAAGAACACTCTCACTTCCCCAAGCGATGGCACAAACTAATGCACAAAGAATTCCGATATAAAAAGAATTAACCTGCTCAACTTTATAAGTCTGGGCAATAATACCAGCGATAATCAACAAAATACCAAACACAGTATTCTTAGATACCTTGTGTTTCAAAATAAAAAATGCTAGTAAAACAGAAACTGCTGGGTAGATAGCTGATACTGAAGATGCCAGGGAACTTCCGATATACTTAACCGCATAAAGATTGGCCTGCATTCCTATAGGTCCAGCTAGCAAGGCTCCAATAATAACACTGACATTTCGAATATTTAGGAAGATTGACAAGCGAACTTTCCCTTCTCTAATCAAGAGAAAAGCTAACAAGATAAAGATACTCAAGAAATCATGAGCAGCCGCCACTACAAAAGGAGAAAGATTTGTAAAAATCGAAAAGATATAAGAACTAATTGTCAGACCTAGCCCCCAGAAGATACCCGAGAGCAGACCAAAAGAAACACCATTTTTATCCTTCATCCAAACCTCCATAATAGGTCAAACCATCAACAGCTCTTTGGTAGCGACTCACACCATAATCTCCAAAGTCAGCGCCTTGATCTTCTTTGTACACTGTCCACAAACTCCAGATGGTATCTTGCAAGATTTTATAGATACGAATCTTCTCACGTGATACTGGAGTTTTGTCACTCTCATAGTAGGTTAGAAAATCTTCTTCTTCCTGATTTGTAAATTCAGACTCCAAAAAGAGAGCTGCCAAATCCCACATCGGGTCATTCATAGAAGAGTATTCCCAGTCGATCAAATACATGCGTCCTTGGGGTGACTCGATAAAGTTTTCTGGAACCAAATCAATATGACAAGACTTTTTGTCAATACCTAAGTCAGCCAATCTTTTCTCTAGTGAAAATACTTCTTTTCTCACGGCTTCATAGTTGGCGTAAGGGATATTCCCCTCAATCAAGGATTCGTATTTTTTGATTTCTTCAAACGGAGCAAATTCCCCTCTTAGTTCTTTACCTGATGCATGAATGGTCTGTAGAATCGGGGCAATCTTTTCAAACTTAGTCTTGATTGATGTTGAATCAAGAGTTACTGCTGATTCAATGTACTCATTTACCTTAATTCCTGACTCTATATCAAAGAGATAATTCTTGACATCAAGATTCAAATCTTTCAACAATTCAAGATTGTATTTTTCATCTTGACGATTGATGAGCTTTTCAGTCCCTTTTCCGAAAAATTTAACGATATAGGGTTTGGATGTTGTTTTAACCAAGTAGTTTTGGTTGGTCATGCCACCCAGTTGTTCAACACTGAGGACTTCCTCTTCTTCAGATAGCAAGGAAGAGATTTTTTCTTTGATGAGTTTCTCCACAATTAGCCTCCATCTCCTACACTTCCCACTTAAACACTGTTTTAAAAGCAGTATTTAGGTCGGTGGCAAAGACACGGTGAATGTCCTTAATTTCTCTCACTGGTTCCTCGATATAAAGGATATTTTTCAGGCGATTCGCAAACTTTTTGACTTCCATCATCTGAATTGCATTTTCAAAATCAATCCGTCCTGATCGTGACGAACCAACCAATAATAAACCTTTTTCTAAAGCATCTCGTGTATTGATATTGACTTTGTACTCGCTCACTCCCATCATGAGAATCGTTCCCTGAGGGCGAATGTAACGAATCAAATCATTGATAGCTGGCCCTGTTCCATCGCCACCACAACATTCAAATCCATGATCAAAGGTCAGATCCTCGGGAATATTATCCGTGATGTAGCACTCTTTTGCAAAAGAGAACAGCTCCAGTTTTTCCCAATGACGGCCAATCACGATAATCTCTGCTTCTGGTAGAGTGTAATTGATAATATTGGCAACCACAAAGGCCAAACTACCATCTCCGATAACAGCGATGCGCTCTCTCTTGCTATGAGCAAGATGCAGGAATCGATCCATAGCATGCATGCCAACACTTACAAACTCAGTTATGGCTGCAACTGTGTCTTCGATATCATTATAAGAAACGACTCGGTCTTTTGGAAGAGAGACAAATTCTCGCATAAAGCCATCATAACCACTAGATAGGAAGTAGGTCCCTGTCATGTAGTTCTCGTAGAATTCCTTGTCACTCTGCATAGGCGGTTGATTGGGAATCATAACCACCTTTTGACCGACTTCATAAGTCCCAGTTGGATCTGAAATAACAGTTCCACAAGACTCGTGAATCATAGCCATAGGAAGCTTTTTAGCCAATATCTTTGGATCGCGTTTCCCTTGATAGTAACGTTGATCCGCATGACAAACCGCCATATAATTTGGACGGATAAGGATATGATTCTCCTGATCGATGTCCTCTTCTTGGTATTTTACATTGATAAACTTTGGTTTGGTCAGTTGATAAATTTGATTAATCATAGCCTTAGTCTTTCTCAATCATGCTTTTTGCAATTTTCAAATCTGTCACAGTTGTGATTTTAAGGTTTGAATATTCCCCTTTAGCTAGAGCAACGTCTTTTCCTTTGATAACAAAAATCTTACATGCATCCGTCAGGATTTCCTTTTCTTGGTCAGATAGGGAACCATACAAATCCATGAAATCCTTGCAACGGAAAGTCTGAGGCGTTTGTCCTTGATAGAGGTGAGCACGATTTGGAATATCCGTGATAAACTGACCATTGGTACTTTCGACAATGGTATCAACCGCTTCTACTACTGTGTCAACTGCATCATGATCTTGAGCGAGCTTGATATTGTCCTGAATCATGCGGAGCGTGATAAATGGACGAACAGAGTCATGCGTAATCACGATATCTTCTGGAGCAATTGGACGGTAGGCATCAATGGCTTCAATAATCTTCTCAATACTGCTATTACGATCAGCACCACCTTTGGTAATGATGATTCTATCCTTGTGGAGAGAAAGATACTTGTCAACCAGGTCCTCAGCGTGTGAAACCCAATCTCCATGAACTCCAACTACAATTTTTTCAATACTTGGCTCCAAGACAAATTTTTCGATTGTGTGGATCAAAATAGGACGATCACCCAATTCTAAGAATTGCTTTGGTAAATTGCTGATTCCCATGCGTGTGCCAGTTCCTCCGGCTAGGATTCCTGCATAGATCATATATATTCTCCTTTAGTTTATTCTAAAAAACTCATTACCATCTATTATATCACAATCTGCCTCTATCATGAAGAAAAGACCGAAAACTATCTATTTGAGAAATAAAATTAGATTTCCCTCTATATTTTTTTACTCAACATTCGGTTAATATAGAGTTTTTTAGAATATAATACAAACCTTAAAGAAAACTTAAAATTATTTTTAAGAATACAATAAAAAGCTAGGAAACTGCTCACCTAGGCCTAAACAGCTACAGTTCCTAACTTTCTTGTTTTTATTTATGATTATGGAATAGATTACTTTTCCTGATCTTGGTCACCAACTCCTTTAACTGCCTTTTTAAATTCAGACAGCATTTTACCGATTGATTCACCAAGTTCTGGTAACCGTTTTGGTCCAAAGATTAAGAGTGCCCCTAAAACAATGATAATCAATCCTGGAGCACCGATATCACGTAAGATTCCCATTCTTTTCTCCTTTCATTTTTTTCTTTACAATACTCTTGCTAATTGCAATACTAAGCTCATAGAGCGAGATTAAAGGAACAGTCATAGCTAGATCGCTGATAAAATCAGCAGGTGTCAAGATAACAGCTAGTACCAATAAAATAAAGTATGCATAACGGCGATAGGTAACTAAGAAACCTGGTCCAATCAAGCCAATCGACGTTAAAAAAGCGATGATGACAGGCAATTCAAAGATGAAACCCAAGGGTAGGGTTGTTTGAAAAACAAAGGCTAAGTAGTTCTGCGCCGTTAATTGAGTTTCAAATAATCCTTCCCCAAGACCTAAAAGCACTTGAAGTAAGGCTGGTGTCACAAAGTAGAATCCAAAGGCCAGTCCAAGTAGAAAGCAAATAAAACTAGCTGGAATATAGACAAAGATTGCTCTTGCTTCTTCTATTTTCAAGCCTGGTTTGATAAAACTCCAAATCTGATAAACTGTAAAAGGTAGCGTAATAGTAAAGGACATCAGACTCGCTAAGCGCAAATAAATCCACAGAATGTCATTTGGACCTAATACAATCAACTTTTGATTAAAGGACTGAGTCAGATAGTAATAAAGCTGATCAGCAAACAATAAAGCTCCGCAGAAAACTATAGAAAAACAGACTATAACAGCAATGAATCTCTTTCTAAATTCTACCAGATGTTCAACGATTGTCAATTCTTTTGTATCCATCTACTTTTCACCCTGTCTCAATGTGACAACCAAAACAATTATCAAAAAGACTAGCTGACTTCCTAAACCTTCCCAACTTGGATAGATGCCCAAGAGGTCGATAGTAGGAAAACTTGATAGCAGGTGATTGGGTGCCATATTTGTCAGCTGGAGAGCATGTACACTAACTCCAAGCATCTTGAAGGCAAGAGCATAAATCATCCACGTCAGTAGGAAGAAAACCTTATGAGGTAGGAAGAATTGACTCGCCTTGTTCATCAGAAATGCAATAATCAGCAAGACTAACAAAGCCAGAGAAATACCTAGGATAAACTCAAAATGAGATATTCTCGGTAAAATTCCTACATAAAATAGTATGGTCTCTGCCCCTTCACGGAAAACAGCTAGAAAACTAAGAGCAAACATGGAAATGAATGAACCTGCCTTGGTCACAGTTTTCATTTGATTATCCATAAAATCATTCCATTTTTTGACCGAGGATTTACTGTGAAGCCAGATACCAATCAAAATCATCATAACGACTGCGAAAATACCAACAGCTCCTTCGATGATTTCTCGATTGGCCCCTGATGTTACTGCAGGAAAGGCGATTTGTAGTATAAATGCAATCACTAGACTTGCAGCTACTCCTGATAGTGCTCCACCATATACCCACTTGAGTCCTTTGCGCATCTTGGCTGCTTTTAGTATTGTGACCAAGGCCATGACGATTAAGAGGGCTTCTACTCCTTCTCGTAGGAGAATGAGCATGGCATCAAAAGCATTGTAGCTTGCGCTAGTGTCAATTTGAGATAAATCCGAAATCAGTTTTTCTAATTTTTCTTGATATTCCTTCTCACTACCCTTGACCATGATTACAGGACTTTCGCTTTCGACTCGGGTGTAGAGGGAAGGATTGGTCGTGCTAACAGAACCTTCAACAGTTGGCCATATGGTAATAAACTCTTTCATGGCAGCTGTCCCTGCCGTCAGGTTTCCAGCTTTAAATTCTTCCAAGGCTTTTTTGAGAAGGGAAATGCCATCTTTGAGACTTAGATTAGAGGAACTTGTCGCCACTTCTTTACCAGCCACGAAGTTATCGATGGCAGTTTTTAAGTCATTAAAAGAAGACTGGATAGCATCATAATCTGTCGGCTCTGTTTCAATGCTACTCCGTAAGAAAGAAATAGCTGTTTCTACTTGACCATAATGAGCTGTACTGTTATCGCGGACGACACTTTCATTGAGTGTCCAAGTTGAATTCATTTTTTTATAGGCTTCTCGGACTTGCTCTATGTCTTTGGAAGAAATTGCCTTATCCAAAGTCTCAAAACGTGGTCTTAAGCGACTGACAAGTTTTTCCTTCTCCGCATTCAGATCTATTGGATTTTGTTCTTTTTCAAAAGCTAGAAGGGCAGAAGAGATTTGTGTCAGATTTTCTTCACTAATCTCCCCTGACAGAGCAAGTTGCTCCTTGACAGCCTTTCCAGCATCCGAATCAGCATGTTCTACTGTTTCAAAATCCATCGCCATTTCTCTAACTAGGACCTTGGCTTCTGCCTGATTTCCATTTTTTAAAGCCTGAGAGGCATCGGTAATCTTTACAAAATAGGAACTCAGACTTTCCTTCGCACGAACAGGAGACATAGTTAACAAGAGAAAAGACAAAGCCAAGAAACAAATGTTAGTCTTCCAATAATTTCTGACCAATATAGCCTCCTTTCTCTACTCCACCAAAGCAGGCAAAAAGACCGCTACCGATGTGAGTTACATACTCATTCATCTTGTCTGTAGCTCCGAGGTTGGTTTGAACCTTGACAAAATGATCTGGATCCTTTTGGAAAGAAATAAAGAGCAAGCCTGTGTCAAATTGTCCAGTTTTTTCATCAATTCCATCCGAGTATGAATAAGATCGTCGCAAGAGTGGCTTATCTACCTCTTTAGCTAATCGAACATGTGAATCATCAGGTAAAAGACTCAAATCCACTTCATCAAACTCATTCTTCTTACCAAAGGGTGCACCACTTTCCTTGTAGCGACCAAAGGTATTTTCTTGCTCTTCAAGGTTGGTTCGATCCCAAGTATCGAGAAACATTTGGATGCGGCGAACAGCCATATAGGATCCATTTTCCATCCAGTCCTTGCTGTCAGCCCAGACAACACGATCAAAATCCTTTTCTGTGGTTACATTAGCTGTTCCATCTTTGAAACCAAAAAGGTTACGCGGTGTCTCCAGGCGATCTCCGATAGCTGCAAAACCAGACTGACTCCAACGAAGAGTCACCGCATTTCTCCCCTTACGGATAAGGTTGCGAATAGCATGAAAAGCAACTTGCTCGTCATCTGCACAGGCTTGGATAACAATATCTCCCCCTGTATACTTTTCACGCAGTTGCTCCTTTGGAAAGGGGGGAAAATCCCTAAAAAGTTGAGGACGCTTGTGCTCCAAATTCATCTTTTTCAGGAAACTAGCAGACACACCAAAAGTCAGCGTTAAACGATGAGGATTTAGTCCCACGGTTTCTCCAGTATCACTAGGAGGCAAGAGAGCATTCTGACCATCTTTTTTGACCAATTCTCCTTCTACCAACTTGCTACTATAACCTGTCCAATCCTTAAAAAGCTGGATAATCTTATCTTTATCTGTCGTATGCAAATCTAGGACAACAAAATAGATATTCTTCTGCATAGGGGTCGTGATACCCGCTTGGTGTTTCCCATAAAAGTCAATCTTTTCATTACCGTACGAGATTTTTTCCTGCATGTCTAGCTTAGGCGCTAAAAAAGCGGAGGCACCAGAGAGACCAAGTGCTAGACCAGCACCTCCAATACCCGCTTTTTTTAGAAATTCTCGACGGTCCATTTTTTTCTCAAAAAACTTTTCGTCTTTCTTAGTCATACCGCTTATTCTCCATCAAGAAATTTGCCCATTTGTGATAGAGGTTCACCAAGTTTTGTCACGGCTTCAGCCAATTCTTTGGTATCTTCTTTTGTCAAATCTGTATAGAGTTTATAGTGTTCCTTGTCTGTCATATGTTTGTCCAACAAGCTATTAACAGATTTGAAATCAGCTTCTAATTCTTTAACTAGGTCAGCATCTGATTTTTCTAGTAAAGGTTTAAAGAGTTGGAATATCTTTTCAGCTCCCTCGATATTAGCGCGGAAGTCGTACAAATCTGTATGAGAGTAGATTTCCTCTTCACCCGTAATCTTGCTTGTCGCTACTTCATTAAGCAAGTCAACTGCCCCTGTCAACATAATCTTGTGATCGACTTCAACAGTCGCTACCTTAGCCTTCAACTCTTTGATATCGTTGACTAATTGTTCCCCATAACTTTCAGTTCCTTTAGTTGTGTTTTCTTCCCAGAGGATTCGTTCGATACGGTGGAAACCAGACCAACCTTCCTCAGTCTTATTTTCATCCACATAGTCTGCTAGACGAAAGTCAATCTTAACATCAGATTCACCAAAACTCTCAGCGATTGGTTCTGAACGTTCATAAGCCATACGAACAAGTGGATAAGCTTTCTTGGCTTCCTCCAATTTTCCGTCTTTTAAAAGCTGGACAAATCCTTCTGTATCCGTTAAAAGCTTATCAATTTGTCCTTGAACAAAAGTCTTATAATCTGCGGTTGCCTTATCAAGTAATTTTTGTTTATCATCTGATAAAGCTGTCACCTTAGAGGAATCATTTGTATCGGTTGATTTTTCAAAACGGACTGCACATGCTGTCAATAGCAAAGCTGAAGATAAAAGGACAAAACCTAGTTTTTTCATTGTATACTCCTATTGGTTCAGAAGACCTGAATTTATTTTACGTTCCATTATAACATCCTTTCCTTAATTTTTTAATAAATTGTCAGAAAATTTAATATTTGAGAATTTGAAGTAGCATTTTCCAGTAAAATTAGAAAGGACTTAAAAATTAGAATCGTAGAACTTTTTTCAGATAGTTTAAAAAGATTGTTTTCCCCTACTCTTTTCTCTATAATGGAGAGAAAGGAGATGACTATGACAGAATTGAAACATGAAATTGATGCAAACTTTGCAGGGCGACTCAATATCCTGCGTGCAGGTGTTCTCGGTGCCAATGATGGGATTATTTCCATCGCTGGAGTCGTTATCGGTGTTGCCAGTGCGACGAGCAATATCTGGATTATCTTTTTATCTGGATTGGCGGCTATCCTCGCTGGTGCTTTTTCTATGGCAGGTGGCGAATATGTCTCTGTATCCACTCAGAAAGACACGGAAGAAGCCGCTGTTGCTAGAGAGCAATTACTCTTGGATAAAGACATTGAATCTGCAAAACAATCCCTCTATGCTGCTTATCTTCAAAACGGTGAATGTGAAACGTCCGCCCACCTCTTGACCAACAAAGCCTTTTTGAAAAATCCACTCAAAGCCTTGGTCGAAGAAAAGTATGGAATCGAGTACGAAGAGTTTACCAATCCTTGGCATGCTGCAATCTCTAGCTTTATCGCCTTTGTACTGGGAAGTCTTCCTCCTATGCTTTCGATCACTGTCTTTCCAAGTGACTATCGCATCCCTGCTACTGTCTTTATCGTAGCCCTCTCCCTTCTCATTACGGGCTATACCAGTGCTAAACTAGGCAAGGCTCCTACGAAAACTGCTATGATCCGCAACCTTTGTATCGGACTTCTGACCATGGGAGTGACTTACCTATTCGGACAACTCTTTAGTATCTAAGATAAAAAAAGATACCTCGACAAATATCGAGGTATCTTTTTTTACATTTGCACAATCTTGCGATAGCTTCTTGAGGTAATCATAAAGATCAAGACGTAGACGATGAGGAAGATGGCACAAATGGAAAGTGTAACGGTCAACATCATGGTCGCATCTAGTACCCCAATGACTTTTAGGATAAGGCTAAGCATATGATAGGCAAAGGCGAGGTGTAGGAAGGCAAAGAGCAATGGGAGGAAGAAAACAGTTAGCACCTGTTTATTGATGGTTTGCTTGATTTGCTTTTGATCGAGTCCGACCTTTTGCAAAATGATGAAGCGTTCACGGTCTTCATAGCCTTCAGAAATTTGTTTGTAGTAGATAACGAGGACTGTTCCCACCATAAAGATGATAGAAAGGAAGATACCGATGAAGAAGACACCACCATAGAGGGCACTGATTTGTGCACTGCTATCAGCCAGATTGCTTCCGTATACATAGCTTCCCTCTTTGTTTAATTCTCTATTAAAGTTATTAAGAAATTTTGAAAAATCGTCAGCGAGTTTGAGCTGTTCTTCCTCACCAGCTGTTACATTCATACCACCATAAAGTTGATCAAAGAGAGAGGAATCCGGATATTGATCAATAAAGGCTTGCAGATTAGGCACAACAAGATAATTATAGTCAGATGTGAGAATGTTAAACTGATTTGGCACATGTTCCAGAACGAAATCATTTTTAACTTCTTCTTTAACTGTGTAGGTCTGGTCATTTAAAGTGAGTTCTTTCTGCCCTTGAAGTTCTTTACTCTTGGCAAACAACCCAACTTCATTACCTGAAAGGGAGAGTTTTTGACCAGTCATGATTTCATAGTCTTTTTGGTCAAAGACCATGAAAATGGTTTTTGGTTGGACAAAGTTATTCCCCTTTTTAAAGATACGGAGTTTGGTTCCATCTTGACTCTCAATGCCAAAATTGCTGTGACGAAAGACTTCTTTTTTGGTGACAGTCAATCCCTTATCGCTAGCATACTGACTCAAAAGTTTATCTAAATCTTCTTTTTCAACATTTCGTCCTGAAATTCCAAAATCATGTGGATTCATGAATTTCTTGAAGGTTTCTGAAGCCTTGAAGATACTAGTTGCAGCAGACATGGTCACCAAGACCATGGTTGAAAGAATGGCAATCGTCGCAAGACCAACCGCATTTTTCTTCATACGGAAGATGAGATTGGATACGGAAATCATGTTGTTGGGTTGGTAATAATAACGCTTGTTTTTCTTCAAGATTTGTAGGAATACTGTAATCCCTGCATTAAACAAGAGATAGGTCCCAAAGATTACCAGCAAGACTGCTACAAAGAAAATTATGAGTGCAGTTAAAGGATTTTCAACTGTCACTGCTAGGTAGTAGCCAGCTCCCATACTAATCAAACCTAGAATGGTCTGAAGGCTTAAGAAACGTCCTTTTTTCTCACCACTGGCCTTCTCACGAGAGAGCTGTAGGGCATTCATGCGTGCAATCCGAAAGGCATTGATAAAAACCAAACCTAGGAAAATAGCTCCAAAAATAAGGGTAACTAGGATAAAGACACTTGGTTGGAAGGTCGCTACGAGCTCCACCTTCATATTCATTAGCTTCAGAAGCAGAGCAAAGATTAGCTTATCAAAGAGAGCTCCTAGGCCAAGTCCAGCTGTCAAGGTTAGAGAGCCAAATATAAGAAGCTCCTTAAAGACCATGCTGATCAGATGGCGTTTTTCTAATCCTAGCATGCCATAAATCCCTAGTTCTTTGGAACGGTTTTTCATGACGAAACTATTGGCATAAAAGACGATGATGGCAGAGGCTATAGTGACAATCACCATACCAAGACCAAGCGTCATGGAGATAGTCTCTCCCCCTCGAATCTTGCCAATATTGGGATTAAGTGTCAATGAGTAAAAGAGATAAGTGATGGTCACAGCTAAGAGAACAGCAAGGGCAAAGGGATAGTAGAGCTTGCGGTTTTTAATCAAGTTAGATACCGCTAACTTATTGGTTAATCGGAACATACTAATTCACCTCGCTTGCCATAACAGTCAAAGTATCAGAGATTTCTTGGAACATCTGACGCTCTGTCTTATCTCCACGGTAGATTTGGTTGTAAAGAATGCCGTCCTTGATAAAGAGAACGCGCTTGGCCCTACTTGCTGCTGCCGTTGAGTGGGTTACCATCAGAATGGTTTGGCCGCGTTCATTGATTTCATCAAATACATCGAGTAATGCTGCAGATGACTTGGAGTCAAGGGCTCCTGTTGGCTCATCCGCAAGGAGAATTTCAGGTTCAGTGATGATAGCGCGTGCTACTGCTACCCGCTGCTTTTGACCTCCTGAGATCTCGTAAGGATACTTCTCTTGCAATTGGTTGATACCCAAATTTTCAGCAGTCACTACCAATTTCTTCATCATCTCTGTGATGGGTCTTCTTGATAAAACTAGCGGAAGCAAGATATTGTCCTTAACAGACAGGGTATCTAGCAAGTTAAAGTCTTGGAAGACAAATCCTAACTTCTCACGACGGAAGCTGGAAGCCCGTGAGTTTTTAATAGTTGCTGTATCTACTCCGTTCAAGTAAACTTGACCACGAGTTGGTTTATCCAACATAGCTAGGATGTTGAGCAGAGTTGACTTTCCTGAACCAGACTCTCCCATGATGGCAACGTAGTCACCCTTTTCTACGGTAAAGTGAATGTCTTTGAGGGCTTCTACTTGGTTGCCTTGGAAACGTGTTTTATAGATTTTTTGAACGTGTTTTACATCTAAAAGTGTCATGATTTTCTCCTTCTTAATATCCCATCATTTGAAACTGTGCTTGCATCATAGCGCATCCCAGTTGAACACGCTCGATATCTTTTTGACTTGGTTTTCTTGTTTTCTTTTGTAAAATTCTTTTCATGGTTTTGCTCCTTTGTTCTTTATGAGTCTAGTTTATCGCAAAAAAAGGTGGCCTGCCATAACCTAACCTTACAAAAGAGACTTTAATCTTACATTTTTGTAAGATTGAGGAATTTTTTTGAAAATGGCTACTATAGGAATTCCTGTCATTGCTTGTTTTATTCTTAAAAAAATAGTAAAATTAAGTTATGAAAAGGCTTTCTTTAACATCTTGTAAAAGAATTGGCTTTCTGCTAATTATTTTTAAAGGTGCTAAACTATCATTCGTATCACTGCTATAAGGAGGGAGGTTCAGCTCCCTCTTTTTTAGAAAGAGGTTCCTATGAAACGTGTTTTTCTCTTCATCAGCAATCTTCTTTTAACTTTCTTCCTCATTGCCACTCTGTCCTTTTGGAAAGAAGCTCTTCCTCAACGCCTATTTCCAGGTGTGGCTGTACTCAGTGGTCAAGTCGATTATACTACCCTCAAACAAGAATTAAATAGTCTTGCTAAAGAACATAATAGTCTTATCGCAAGAACCATTTGGGAAGTAGATAGTGATGGAAAATCACAAACTTACTACGAAGTTTTTGGAGATGGGAAACTCCCAGACTGGATGCCTCCAGCAAGTCAAGAAAGCATTCGCAAAAGCGATCTTCTCAACAACTACAATATTATCAGCGGATCCCTAACTAGTCAAGAATTGGCCACTCATCTGAAAGAACTTGGACTAGAAAAAGCGAATGCATTTGAAAATGATAGAGTATCCTTTGTACTTGCCCTCTTTACCCAACCTGATCAGCTCATCAGTATGTTAATCTTTTTGCTGACTTTCTTAGCTTTGATTGTTATTGGTCAGATTCAATCTCTTTCTCAGTCAGGGATTAGATTGATTTCTGGAGAGCGGCTGAGCTATCTCTTCTTTCGTTCTCTCGCAAGAGACGGACTTGATATCCTTCTTTTTGGTCTACCTGCTTTGCTGATAGCATGTATCTTGCTCATTTCCCTAGGATATCCTTATGAAGTTCAGACTTTTCTAGGAATACTTTTTATTCTTTACAATAGCCTACTTCTCTTACTTAGTCTTCTAATTGCCTTTCTTTTTACCATTTCTTTAAAAAAAGTCCATCTCCTCTCTATCATCAAAGGAAAATTACCAATCAAGTCAATTCTACGCATTCTCTACTTTGGTCAGGTACTTGCCATTCTACTGGTTATTGTAGGATTTGGACGTATGTCTACTTACTATCATATACTTGAGAAAAATGAGGCTGGACAAGCTACTTGGGAACAACGCTCCAATGTTGTTACTCTTAAAACAGGGCGTTCCAGTCAGATGAAAAATTTAGATGAACTGCAGACAAATGCTGATAAATGGTTTGACTTTATTCAGCATGCTATAGATAATGAGAATGCCTTCCTTATTAAACATAATCTATTTGAGCAAGCTCTTAAGCAAGCTACCTCAAATCATAATGAAACTGAAAATAACCCTTATGGTGTGGAAGGAAAAAATATTCTCTATGTAACACCTAACTACTTCAAAAAAGAAGGTATAAAGTTAACATCAGAAACCTTTCAAAAAATCAACACCCTCAAAGATGGACAGATTCTTGCCATACTCCCAGAAGAACTACAAAAAAATGAAAAAGATATAAAATCAACCTTGCAACAAGAGTTAACCAACCGATTATACAGTAGCAAGTCTAATCAAACTGTCGAAGTTAGTATAGCTTATACCAATCAAAAAAATGATGTATTTCTCTATAATACCGCCCATATTGCTTATGATCAATGGTTATCAAATCCCATCTTTCTTGTGCTTTCTCCTAAAGCACTTGGCAAGGCTTCCTCCATCTTCTGGTTTACAAATCTAGAATATCTCTATTTTACAGACCTCCACCAGACACAAGAACTTTTGAAACACTATCAACTTGATCATATGGTCTCAAGGCTATCGTCTGCTAGGGAAACCTATCTCCAGTTAAATCAAAAAATTAAAATCGAAATTTTTAGTAACTTAGCGAGTTCTATGTTTGCTATTTTGACTTCAATTTTGCTGTTTACAAGTTTAAATCTGCTCTATTTTGAAGCCTTTCGCAAAACCATATTCTTGAAAAAAATAGCAGGCTATTATTTCTTTGAATTACACAATAGATATATCACTTCTCAAATAGCAGCTCTCTTTCTCGGAAGTGGTCTAGCTTTCATTATTTCTAAGAATATCTGGATTACCCTGATCCTATTTTTCAGCTTTTCAAGTTTAGCCGTTCTTCTATTGAAAATCTGTGATAAGAAGGAAAGTAAAACCTATGCTAGCATCATCAAAGGAGGATAGTATGATTGAATTACAACATATTTGGAAACAATTTGGTTCTCGTATTATTTTTTCAGACTTGAATCTGAATTTTCAAAGTGGTATGGTGTATGCTTTGATAGGAGACAGTGGTTGTGGAAAAACCACTTTGCTCAATATGCTTGCAAAACTAGAGACTTTCGACAAAGGAGAAATAGTTTACAAAGGAAAGCCTTTGACTTCACTAAAAAATGAGGAATTCTATCGTAACGAGCTAGGTTATCTCTTCCAGAACTTTGGACTATTAGAAAGTCAGACCATTCGAGAAAATCTTGAGCTGGGACTGATTGGCAAAAAACAGAACAAGAAACAAGAAAAAGAGAGACTTCTTCTTCAAGCACTACAAGCTGTCAGACTAGATTATCTAAGTCTCAACCAAAAAATCTATGAATTATCTGGTGGTGAAGCTCAACGCGTAGCGCTTGCTAAGATTATCCTGAAAGATCCTCCTTTGATTTTAGCTGATGAGCCTACCGCCTCGCTAGATCCAAAAAATTCCAAGGAAATTATGGAAATTCTCCTTGAACTTCGTAATGCTAATAGAACAATTATCATCGCAACTCACAATCCTAGTATCTGGAAAATGGCTGATCAGGTAATTCATCTCTCTCAAGATGGAAAAGAATATACTTAAATACCAAAATCCCTTGTGGCTAAATAACCACAAGGGATTTTCAGTCATTTATGCTGCTTCTTTTAAGTAACATAGTGCAAATAATAAATTTTCCCTGTTAAATCTCACCAAAACCAGCCATCATTGTCATCAATGGCTTGAGCTTCCTTACGCTTGCGTGGTCCTGTTCCGTACATTTCTGCTTCGATCTCTTCCTTAGTTGGCAGGATAGAGGCAAGGATAATGTAGATTATCACTCCGACTCCAAAATTTGCTACGGTAAAAATGGCGAAGAGAAAGCGGACTAGGGTTACATCAAAATTCCACTTGTCTGATAGACCAGCTAAAACTCCTGACACCATACGATTTCGTCTCATTTTATAAAATTTTGTATTCATGATTGTTTCCTCTTTCGGTATTCTTACAAGTAGTATAGCATAAAACGAGACCAAGAACATCAGTCCTTAGGCCGATTTAAGATGACGAGTTTACCTCGGCAGATGCCACATCGATAGCGCTTGGTATCAATCCTTCTCTTGCGTTGATAGCTTTGCTGGCAAGATTGGCACTGATAGACTAGGTAGGCACTTTGAGTTTGTGTTTTCAAGGGCGGTACATAGCGCAGTCCATCAACTTCTTTCAAAAGTTCCTTAAAATCTCGGTCCCTATGGCGATAACCCTTTTTCTCAAAATAAAGGTGGTAGTGACAGAGTTCATGGCGTACAATTTTGCGAAAGACTTCCAAACCTAGTTCATTATAAACCTTTGGATTAAAGTCCAAATGCCCATCCTTAGGGAAAAATCGTCCACCTGTCGTTCGCAGACGAGAATTCCACTGGGCTTGGTGTGTGAAAGGTCTACCAAAGTCTTCGAGGGAAACAGACTGAACGTACTCAGTCAGTTTCATCTGGAGCTAGGAGCGACAGATTGACTTTTTCACGTTCAGTATCGATTTTTTTAACCCAAACCGTTACCAAATCTCCGACCGACACCAGTTGGCTAGGATGTTTGATAAATTTGTGGCTCATATGCGAAATATGAATCAGGCCGTCCTCGTGAATCCCGATATCAACGAAGGCACCGAAGTCAACGACATTACGCACCACACCTTCCAGCTTCTGACCAACCACAAGGTCCTTGATATCCAGTACATCTTGACGGAGAACTGGAGCATCAAAAGAGTCACGGAAATCTCGACCCGGTTTGAGAAGATCAGCAATGATATCTTTAAGGGTTTCTGGACCGAGGTCTAGTTCTTGCGCTATTTCTTTGACTGAAAGGGACTTGAGTTTGCTTTGAGCTTCTTCATTCAAGTCCTTGATATCCAAGCGTTTGAAGAGTTCCTTGACCGCAGCATAGTTCTCTGGGTGAACTCCAGTATTATCTAGGATATTGCTACTTTCAGGGATACGGAGGAAACCAGCTGCCTGCTCAAAGGCTTTAGCACCTAAACGAGGAACTTTCTTGATTTGAGCGCGTGAAGTGATTTTTCCTTCTTCTTCACGGTATTTGACGATATTTTCAGAGATGGTTTTATTGAGTCCAGCTACGTGTGAAAGAAGAGCTGGGCTGGCTGTATTGACATTGACACCAACTTGGTTAACCACGGTATCGACGACAAAGTCCAGACTTTCAGACAGTTTCTTCTGACTGACATCGTGCTGGTATTGCCCTACACCGATTGACTTGGGATCGATTTTGACCAATTCGGCAAGGGGATCTTGCAAACGACGGGCGATAGAGATAGCCGATCGTTTTTCAACGGTCAAGTCTGGAAACTCCTGACGAGCAAGGTCGCTGGCAGAGTAGACAGAGGCACCACTTTCATTGACGATAATATAGCTGACTTCAGGAAAATCTTTCAGAACTTCTGCCACAAAGGCTTCGCTTTCACGGCTAGCCGTTCCATTTCCGATAGCAATAATTTCTACGCCATACTGACCAATCAAATCTGCCAAATCTTTCTTGGCTTCTTCAATCTGACGAGCAGAGGCTGGTTTAACAGGATAGATGACCTGTGTCGTCAGCATTTTCCCCGTCGCATCAACGACAGCCAGCTTGGCACCTGTACGAAAGGCAGGGTCAAAGCCTAGAACCACGCGCCCTTTCAGTGGAGCAACCAAGAGGAGATTGCGCAGATTGTCTGAAAAGAGTTGGATAGCCCCTTCTTCCGCTTTCTCAGTCAATTCTGTCCGAATACGGCGCTCGATAGCAGGCAAGACCTTTTTCTTAACAGATTGCTGGATAACTTCATCAATATAGGCATTTTTCACCTTGAAACGAGCAGTAAAGAAAGATAGGATACGATCTGTCGCATGTTCAAAACCGACTTTTAAGACACCTAGCTTCTCCCCACGGTTGAGGGCTAAAGTTCGATAGCCCTGCATGTTGCCAACTGTCTCTGAAAAATCATAATAAATCTGAAAAACTTGTTTTTCATCGAGACTTTCATCCTTGACCTGCGAAGTGATTTTAGAGTGTCTCAGCACTTCCTGATAGGTCATAGCACGTAGATTGACGTCTTCAGATAAAGCTTCTTCCAAGATATCAACTGCACCAGCTAAAGTTTCTTGACCAGTCGCAAATCCTTCACAGACAAACTTCTCGGCCTCTTTCTCTAAGTCAGCTACGTTTTGCAAAATCAAGCGCGCAAGAGGAAAGAGTCCAGCTTCGCGAGCAATGGTTGCCTTGGTCCGACGCTTTTCCTTATATGGAAGATAGAGTTCTTCTACATCTGCTAGTTTTTCGGCAGCTAAGATAGCTTCTTCCAAGTCCTTTGTTAGCTTGCCTTGTTCTTGAATCTTAGTCAAGACAGCTTCCTTGCGGTCATTGAGATTAGTCAGGCTTTTATCTAAGTCGATAATGGCCTTAATCGCCACTTCATCCAGACTACCAGTCATATCCTTCCGATAACGCGCGATAAAGGGAATCGTCGCCCCTTCGGCTGTCAAACTTAGAACGGTATCGATTTGCTTTAACGTCACACCCAAATCTTGGGAGATTTTTTCATATTTTTTATCCATAAACCTATTATACCATAAGGGACAAGGCTTGTTTCACCTTACCTGTTTTTACCTCTTTGATTATCAAAATAATCCCTTTTCCACAAAATAATAGTATAATAGAGGTAGAATTTAGAAAAGAGGTAGGCCCATGGCTGTTAAATTTACAAAAACTGATGACTTGGACAAGATGTTTGAAGAATTTGCCAAACTCCCTGACTTAACACAGGTCACTTTCCCAGATGACAAAGATAAAAAAGAAAAAGTTGAGAAGAAAAAATAGATGACGATTTTCCAATCTCTTTCTCCTAGCATTTTACAAGCAGGGGCTATTTTTCTCTCCATCATGATTGAAGCCCTTCCTTTTGTCTTGATTGGGAGTCTCATTTCGGGATTGATTGAGGTCTATATCACACCTGATAAAGTTTATGAGTTTCTTCCTCGCAATCGGTGGGGAAGGATCTTTTTTGGTACCTTCATTGGCTTTCTCTTTCCTTCTTGCGAGTGTGGAATCGTTCCGATTATCAACCGTTTTTTGGAAAAAAAGGTGCCCAGCTACACGGCCGTTCCCTTTCTGGTGACTGCTCCCATCATCAATCCTATCGTTCTTTTCGCCACTTATTCTGCCTTTGGCAATTCAATAAAATTTGCCTTCTTGCGAGCGCTGGGAGCCATTGTGATTGCTTTGGTGCTTGGAATTTTCCTAGGATTTTTCTGGAAGGAACCCATTCAAAAAGAGAATCCTATCGCTTGCCATGAACACGACTTTTCACACTTGGGTCCCGCTAGAAAAGTATTTCAGGTCTTCATACAAGCTATTGATGAGTTTTTCGATATGGGGCGTTACTTGGTCTTTGGCTGTCTCTTTGCGGCTATCGTGCAGGTCTATGTCCCGACTCGGATCTTGACCTCTATCAGCGCAAGTCCAGTCCTTGCGATTCTCTTGCTCATGTTTCTAGCCTTTCTCCTCTCTCTTTGTAGCGAGGCGGACGCCTTTATCGGCGCTTCTCTCCTCTCGAGCTTCGGTCTAGCGCCAATCCTTGCTTTTCTCGTTATTGGCCCCATGCTTGATATCAAAAATCTCCTCATGATGAAACACTATCTCAAAGCGCGCTTCATCTGGCAATTCATGGGCATTGTGACAGTGCTTGTCTTACTTTATTCTTACATGATAGGAGTGATGCTATGATCCGATTTTTCATTTTACTGGGTTATTTTGCCCTAACTCTGTATCTGCAGCTATCTGGCAAGCTCAGTCACTACATCAACCTCCACTATTCCTATCTAGTCTATATCTCCATGGTCCTTTCTCTTCTGTTGGCTCTAGTCCAATTCTATATCTGGATCAAGAAAATCAACTCTCACAGCCATTTGGAAAGTCGTCGAGCTAGACGAATCAGCCTCCTTTTACTGTCACTACCTCTGTTGATTGGGGTTGCCTTTCCGACAGTAAGTTTGGACTCGAGAACCGTATCTGCCAAAGGATATCATTTCCCACTTGCTGAGGGAATCAACACAGCCATTCAGGCAAGCGAAGGAACATCCAGTCAATACCTCAAACCCGATACCAGCACCTATTTTTCCAAATCTGCTTATGAAAAGGAAATGAGGGCTACAGCTGATAAATACCTATCCCAGCCAACCATTCAAGTCAATGATGAAAACTATATGGAGGTCATGGAAGTTCTCTATGACTACCCTCAAGAGTTTGAAGGAAAGCAAATCGAGTTTACAGGCTTTGTTTATAACGATCCTAGCCATCAAGATAGCCAGTTCCTCTTTCGCTTTGGGATTATCCACTGTATCGCAGACTCTGGTGTATATGGACTCCTGACTAAGGGAAACTCACGCCAGTATCCTGACAATACCTGGATTACCGCCAAAGGAACTCTCACTCTCCACTACCATAAAGAACTCAAACAAAAACTTCCAACACTGGAAGTTGAGAGTTTCACAAAAGTAGACAAACCAGAAAATCCTTACGTTTATCGTGTGTTTCAATAAAAAGTGACCCAACAACAGACAAATTACTTTTTAAAGTAGCTTGTCTTTTTTGTTCTCCTAGTTCAACAAAATCAACACACAACCTTTCAAACAATAGAAAAAGTCCCAAGAAATAAGATTTCTCGAGACCATAAAAATGTTAACAAGATAGGGTTGACAATCATCACATATCATAGCTTAACTGCAATAGAGTTGTGATAGAAAACGTTGATTTACTAGAAAAAATAAAACTCATATTAAACTGAATATTTCAGTTTCTTACTGGCATAAAGCTATTTGAGTTTAATTTAACAACCACTAACCTCTATTAACGCCACCAAATGCTGAACCAAAAACGGAAGTAGAATCCTAAGAACATAATGTGCACCTCCTTTTAAAAAACGTTTTTCCATCTCAACTATATTATATATTTTCTTGTGGAGAATTGCAAATTTTTTCAGTCAAATTACTAGCTTTTTTCAAAAAAATATGATAAAAGACAAAATTTTATATTAAAAATAGTTATTTACTTTCGGTTTCTGTAAAATGAAGACATAATATAAATGCACTAAGTCCCATAACTGGATTTTTTCTGTCAAACTTTTGAGGCTAGTTCATAACTTCCAGTTGTTGGAATTATGAACTAGCCTCTTTTCTGCGCCATGAATCTCCGCTTTTTACTGTTTTTCTTCAGCTCAGTTGGACCACTTCACATTTTGTAATAAAGCTCTTACCTCATCTGCTCCAATTTTATCCTCAGCTTTTTCAAAGAGTTGAATTGTAAAAACTTCACCAAAACAAAGAAGGCTGTTCGTTTATTGGCGTTGGCAAAAACATGCTTCTTTATCAATTGGACAAATAATATTGTTGCTTTATCAAAAATTGTTGGATAAAGAGGTTTGCCAAAAACAAATTGTTCTGGTAAGTTCACAATCATATTTAACGCTGAAGGACTAACTGTTTGAATTTGCTCATTTGTAGAATACCGTTGAATTGCTAAAGCATTGATTTTTTCAATTTGTTTTCTGTTAGATAGACTGTCATTTTTCCACCAAAGCTTTGAAAACATCGTCGTATTCATCAAAAATTGTATCCAATTTTAAGTTAAAGGCATCATCAGATACATAAGAAACCTGATGATCCAATTCTTCCAGAGATTTTTGAATTGCTAATTGTGATTTTGCTCTTTCTATCATATATTCAATATTTATTAGAGGATTCACATTTCCTCTAGTCTCTTTTCTTTGGTTTTTAAAGTTATGAATATCACTATTTTAACAGATTTTCAATCAAGCTTCAATTATGTTTCTCGCTATAAAAATTTCTTTCAAAAATAAAAAAGCAAACACAAAATATGGTTCACTTTTTTAAACTTTTCTACTCTCCATCCTTCCAGTTCCGAGCAATCTCTTCGTCTTTCTGGAGTTGGTCTACCAGTTCCTCTACGGAGTCAAATTTGACCATATCTCGGACACGGTCTAACCAGTAGACCATGACTGTCTCACCGTAAATGTCATCTGAAAAGTCGAAAATATTAACTTCAAAACGTGGCTCTTCTCCATCGAAAGTAACATTTTTCCCAACACTTGCCATGCCACGATATCTTTGACGTTGCACCTCAACATCGACTACATAAACACCGTCTGCTGGCATGTAGGTTCGGTCTCTTAGAACCAGATTGGCTGTTGGATATCCGATAGTACGCCCACGAGCATTCCCGTGAACGACCATCCCACGAGATGGGAGCGGAGTACCGAGCAGGTGATTGACTTCCTTGACATCTCCATCAAGAATAGCCTGACGAATCCGTGTGGAACTAATCTTGCCCTTTTCGTCCTCGACCGGAGGAACAATGATGATCTCTCCATCAAAATAGTCCTTCAGGTCATCTGCAGTTTTCTTATCAGAGCCAAAGGTATAGTCAAATCCTGCCACAATGATAGCTGGTTTTAAAGCCTTGATATAGGTATCAAAGAATTCTTGACCCGTTAAACTAGCAAATTTGCTACTAAAGTCAAGTAAGAAAAGAGCCTCTACTCCATGCCACTTCATCTTGTGCTCCCGTTCTTCGTGATTGACGATATGGAGCATGAGCTCAGGTTGGTAAGGTTGCAAGGCAAGTTTTGGCGACTCTGTAAAGGTCATCACGACAACTGGCAGATAATCCTTCATAGAAGCCTTGCTAGCCACTTCAAAAAGTTTCTGATGCCCCTTGTGGATGCCATCAAAATAACCTAGTACAAGGACTGTTTTCCCCGGTACTGCAATATCTTTTTCGTTCTTAATAGGTACTGTTGTAATCATGAAACTATTATATCATAGAGAAAGCCTTTTCGCTAAGAGGAAATCCCAAATGTCGTTTTTTGCGCCTGAACTGACCTCAAGAGAAAATTTAGCACTTTAGTTTTAAAAAATAGCACCTCCTAAGAGATGCTATCATTTGGTAACTAGTCTACTGTTTCTTCCAAGTCTTTTAACTTAACCGAAACAATCTTAGACACACCTGACTCTTGCATGGTAACTCCATAGATAGAGTCCGCTGCCGCCATCGTCCCCTTACGGTGGGTTACGACGATGAACTGACTGTCCTTGTCAAAGCGGTTGAGGTAATCCCCAAAACGTTTGACATTGGCTTCATCCAGCGCCGCCTCTACCTCGTCCAAGATGACGAAAGGAATGGTCTTAACTCGGATGATTGAGAAGAGCAGAGCCAGAGCTGATAGGGCTTTTTCCCCACCACTCATAAGGTTGAGAGATTGGATTTTCTTACCTGGTGGTTGGACAGAAATCTCCACACCAGCGGTTAAAAGATCGCCCTCAGTCAAAATCAAGTCTGCCTGACCACCGCCAAACATCTGTCTAAAGGTCACTTTAAAGGATTCACGAATAGCCTCAAAGGTTGATTTAAAGCGTTCCTTAACCTCATCATTCATCTCTGTGATGGCCTCAAGAAGCAGATTTTTCGCTGACAAAATATCATCACGCTGGCTATTGAGGAAATCCAGACGGCTGTGAACTTCTTCGTACTGTTCAATAGCTTCTAAATTGACAGGTCCCAGTGAGCGAATAGCCTTCTCTAAATCCTTAACCTCTTGCTCCGCCAGAGTTAGATTTTCCAGTTCATGAGCCTTTTCTAGAGCCTCTGTGTAGCTGATCTGGTACTGGTCTGTTAATTGAGTTTGTAGGTAGCGCAAGCGTTCGCTGACTTTTTCCTTCTTAGCTTCAGCACGTGTTTGTTTGCGAATCCACTCTTCATTCTGCTGACGAGCCTGATCCAAATGACTGGCAATATCATCTAGTTGACCTTCGATATCATCCAACTCAAACTGCTTGCGAATCAGACCTTGTTGAAGATTGGCTTTCTGAGTTTTGGCCTCTTCCTCCTGCTGACTTAGCAA
The DNA here is from genome assembly GCF_019929365.1 of Streptococcus oralis. Taxonomy (GTDB): domain Bacteria; phylum Bacillota; class Bacilli; order Lactobacillales; family Streptococcaceae; genus Streptococcus; species Streptococcus oralis_BT. The sequence continues at coordinate 426,668 of NZ_JAHZPH010000001.1, forward strand.
ATCCGTATCCACTTTCTCAAGATTATCGACCTTTTCTTGGAGGAGACGCTGAATCTCCTCTTGCTCGATATCCAGATTATCCAGTTCCTTGCCTAAGCGTTCAATATCAGTCACTTCGTACCGCTTTTGTCCTTGCAGTTCGGACTTAAGCAAGCGCGCTTGAGAAATCTGTTCCTGCAAGTTTTGATAGCGTTCTTGAATGGCGTTTTTGTTAGACTTAATCTCTTCAATCTCAGCTTCCAGATTTTGCTTTTCACTGGCGATAGTAGCAAGGCGCTCTTGGCATTTTTCCTTATCCGCTTGCCAATCTCCCTCAGTAAGGCGATTTAATTCCTCTTCTTGAAGTTTCCAAAGCGTTTCCAGTTCTTCGACCTGCTGATTGGTTTGTTGATAAGCAAGGTACAAGCCTTGCTCCTGAATACGAGCTTGCTCACCCTGAGATTTGATAGCTTCTAATCTTTCTGTCAATACCGCCATCTCATCTTGCAAGGTCTTCAAACTAGCTTCTTCTGACCGCAAGCTTGCTTCTTCTTCAGCAATTTCTTTTTGTAATTGCTCTAGTTCTGGCTTGATGAAAATACTGTTGTTTTGACGATTGGCACCACCCGCGTAGGAACCACCTGTGCGCAACTCTGTCCCATCCAGTGTCACCATACGAACCTGATAACGAACTTGGCGAGCTGCGGCACGCGCATGTTCTACGGTATCAAAGATAGCCGTTGTGGCTAGCAAGTTTTTGAAAATGGCTTCTAGTCTCTTATCAAACGTCACCAACTCATCTGCCATACCCAGAAATCCTGGACTTGCAGCGATAGCATCTTGATTCTGACTAGAAATCGTACGCGCCTTAATCGTTGTCAAAGGAAGGAAGGTTGCACGACCAGCTCTGTTGCGCTTGAGAAAATCAATAGCCTTGGTTGCCGCGTTTTCATCTTCTACGATGATATGTTGACTACTAGCTCCAAGCGCAATTTCTAGGGCAGTTTGATAATGAACATCAAAGGTCAAATGCTCACTGACTGCACCAATAATCCCACCTAAGCGGTCTTTTTCTTGAAGAACACTCTTAACACCCGCGTAAAAATTACTATGATTTCTTAGGATATTTTCCAAACTTTGGGCTCTAGCTTGCTTGTTTTTGAGACTGTCCAGACGGTCAAAGAGTTGGCTCTGCTTGGCTTGGTAAGAAACTTTCTGCTCCTCTTGTTCCTTGGCACTAGCTTGGTAGTCTGCCAATGATTTCTGAACCTGCTCCTTGGCAGTTTCAAGCTCAGCCTGCTGTTGACTGGCCTTCTCTTTAGCTGTAGCCAGCTGTTCTTTCAATTTCTCAAGTTGATCTGCTTGTTTTTGAGATAGTTGACGGCTGTTCTCCAGTTCATTCTCGATGCGGGTCAACTGGTTTGAGACATCCGCTTCTTCTTGTAAAAGCGCCACAAAACGTTCACGCAAGAGCTCAATCATCTGGTCAGGATCATCTGAAAATGCCAACAACTCCGCTTCTAGGCGATTGAGTTCCTTGTTGTTTTCAGCTAGGCTTTCCTCTAACCGTGCCAAGTTCGCTTCTTTTTCAGATTTTTCTTTACTCAGAGCCTTTCTCTTATCTTCCAGAGTCGCCAAACGGGCTTGTGCTTCTTGTTGATTAAGGGCTACCTGCTCGGACTCAAGTTTTGAAAGAGCTAATTTTCGCTCTAAATCACTTATCAGATTCGTCAGATCCATCAAACTTCCTTGGTCTTTGGACATTTGAGCTTGGAGATCTTGGCGTTTCTTTTTAAGACTTTGATTTTCTTCTTCTAGCTCTTCACGTTTTTGATAATAACTAGTCAAAAATTCCTGAACCTGAGTTAGTTCTTCTTCTGTCAGCTCAAGTTCAGCCTTGTTTTCCTTGATTTGGGCAACCAGTACATCCAAGTAAATAGCCTTACGTTGACCATCCAAGTCGAGAAACTTACGAGCGTTCTCGGCTTGTTTTGCAAGAGGCTTGATTTGATTGTCCAACTCATAGATAATATCCTCTAAACGGTCTAGATTGTCTTGAGTTTGCTGTAGTTTGCTTTCTGTTTCTTTTCTACGAGTCTTGTACTTTAAAACTCCAGCAGCTTCTTCAAAAATAGCTCGACGTTCTTCAGGCTTGGAATTAAAAATCTCCTCAACCTTCCCTTGGGAAATAATAGAGAAGGAATCACGTCCCAGACCCGTATCTAAGAAAAGGTCATGTACATCACGCAGACGGACTTTCTTGCCATCAATTCGATACTCACTATCTCCACTACGATAGATATGGCGCTCTACCTTGATTTCTTGTCCTGCATCCTTGATAAAGGCATCTTCATTATCCAAAGTCACGACAACCGAAGCATAATTGAGCGGTTTCCGACTTTCAGTCCCAGCAAAAATGACATCGGGCATCTTACCACCACGAAGGCTTTTGACACTAGACTCTCCCAAGGCCCATCGCAGACTTTCCGTGATATTTGACTTTCCAGATCCATTTGGCCCAACGACAGCTGTCACACCTTGGTCAAAGACGACTTTGGTCTTATCAGCAAAAGACTTGAATCCCTGAATCTCAATTTCCTTTAAATACATGAATCCAGCCCTTTCTCAACGGCATTTTTTGCGGCTTCTTGTTCTGCTAACTTCTTAGAACGCCCTTGGCCTTTTCCAATACTCTTTCCTTCAACCAGAACTTCTACATCAAAAACCTTATCATGAGCAGGTCCCGTCTCAGAGATAACCTGGTAGCGAATGTCCACATCCCCATTGACCTGGAGCAACTCTTGCAGATGAGTCTTGTAATCCTTAATCATCTCAAAGTCACCTGCTTCAACCTTGGGAATCATAACCTGATAGATAAACTCTTTTACCCTAGCCACATCCTTGTCTAAAAGCAAAGCACCCAGAAAGGCTTCAAAAGCATCACCAAGAATGGTGTCACGATTGCGACCACCAGACTTTTCTTCCCCTTTTCCTAGTTTGATAAACTGATCAAACTGGCAATCACGCGCAAAACCAGCCAAACTCTCCTCACGGACAATCATGGCACGGAGCTTGGACAAATCGCCCTCTGGTTTTTTAGGATATTTCTTATACAGATATTCTGAAATCAATAATTGCAGAACAGCGTCTCCTAAAAATTCCAAGCGCTCATTGTGTGAAATTTTTAAGAGGCGGTGCTCATTGGCATAACTCGTATGAGTAAAGGCCGTTTCCAGTAAGTTTTTGTCTGCAAATTCGATTGCAAAACGCTTCTTCAGTACAGTTTGTAATTCTTTCATACTGACCTCTTTCTAATAATTACGATCCTTTCTATTATAACAAAAAAAGTCCTCTGAGTCACTTTAAAACGGGACTAAGGGAGAGTGGGGTAGTTTTTGAAAAAAAATTTCCAATTTTGGAGGCAATATAAAGAAAAAAGCCTTATTTAAAGGCTTTTTTAGGCTGTTTACATCCACCCTGAGGGAATCGAACCCCCATCTTAAGAACCGGAATCTTACGTGATATCCATTACACTAAGGGTGGAAACTTGTTTTATTATAACAGAAATTTGCTCTAATAACAAGTTTTTTATGGATGGACTAATCGTCCATTAGTGAGAAGCATCCCCGTTCCAGATAGAGTTTTTCACGATAACATAATCAACGTGCTTGAGGTCAGCAACCTTGCGTCCACCTGCGTAGGAAATGGCACTTTGCAGATCTTGCTCCATCTCAGTAAGGGTGTCTTGCAAATGCCCTTTGGCAGGAAGTAAGATGCGTTTTCCTTCTACATTTTTATATGATCCTTTTTGGTATTGAGAAGCTGAACCATAGTATTCTTTGAACTGTTCGCCATCGACTTCAATCGTCTTTCCTGGACTTTCGATATGCCCTGCAAATAGGGAACCAATCATGACCATGCTAGCACCGAAACGGATAGACTTGGCAATATCACCATGAGTACGAATCCCACCATCAGCAATAATCGGTTTGCGAGCAGCTTTTGCACACCAGCGAAGAGCAGCCAATTGCCAGCCACCTGTACCAAAACCTGTTTTCACCTTGGTGATACAAACCTTCCCAGGACCGATTCCAACCTTAGTAGCATCCGCACCAGCATTTTCCAATTCACGAACAGCTTCTGGTGTCCCAACGTTACCAGCAATGACAAAAGTATCTGGCAATTCTTTCTTGATGTGTTGGATCATAGAAATCACGCTATCGGCATGACCATGAGCAATGTCAATCGTGATATACTCAGGAGCATCAGCCTTGAGCTGGCTAACAAAGTCATACTCGTAATCCTTAACACCAACAGAAATGGAAGCAATGAGCCCTTGATCGTGCATGCGTTTGATAAAAGGAATGCGCCCCGCCTCATCAAAACGATGCATAATATAGAAGTAGCCACCTTTAGCAAGCTGCTCTGCAACATCCTCATCCAAAATCGTCTGCATGTTGGCTGGTACAACAGGTAGTTTGAAAGTGTGATTTCCAAGTGTGACACTCGTATCTGCTTCTGCACGGCTTTTAATCACACATTTGTTTGGGATTAACTGAATATCTTCGTAATCAAAAATTGGAAATTCATTTAACATATCGATGTCTCGTTTCTTTTGTAATGACCTACCTATGCTTGCGCATCCCTACGTCTTTTCCGACGTTTCCTTAATTTATTATAAACCAAAGTACAGTTTTTGTCAAATGATTTCAATTATAAAACAATAACGTTCGGTTTTTGTTTGTTTGGATATAAAAAGTGAGGAGATTAGTTTCTACCCACATCTTTAGTAATATTCCTTTTAAAAGTTTCTTCGGAGCTTTCCATCATTTCACAAAATTCACGATATGATGAAGAGTTCAGAGGAATTTGGATAGACCATTTCTTTAATAAGGCTCCGTACCCTGCTAGCTTTCCTATCTCATTATCAACAACCTTTTCCTTGCTCGGGAAAATAAGACCAGCTTTCTCAACTTTTAAAATATAAGAATAGGAGATCAGTTGGAACAAGTCCTCACGGTTGATCCCTTTTTCAGTATCTTCAAGCTTTTTATATTTAGCATCTAATACTATTTTAAGTTCTTTTTGATAAAAATCTGGATATACTTTTCGTTTTCCAACAGAAAATACTGGAATACCACCTAGCTTTTCTTTATTCCGTGGATGGATAAAATCTTTTGGCAACAAGGTATAAACATACTCTTCCCAAAGCCAGGAAACATCAAAGAGAATTCCATGGATTTTTTGCTCTTGATATCCTAACCCATGCTTCTCTCTATTTAGGATCATCAGGCAAAGCTCTTGCAACTTTCTGTACTCTCTGAAGTAGGCATGTCGGATGGGTTTGATTTTATTCATTCTGATAATCTTGGCACGATTAGTGAGTTTATAAGACGGAGTTACACGAGTAATTTCTGTCATATTTTCACGATTACTATCGAGCAGAACTCCGAAACTTTTCTGATTCTTTATGTACTCAATCGTATGTCGAATCAACTGCATGAGTGGATTATCATAGGTAAATTCCCTAGTTGTATAGGCAATATTTCCCATAAAAGGGAGATTTTTTTTCAGATGATTTCCAACATCTAGTACACCCTTTACATGACTATCGTTATGGAAAAATCGCTGGTATTCCTTATAAAGACCTTTTCGGAGAGCAGCTTGCAGATATTTGGGAAAGAGGTAAATCAAAAGCTGATAGAGTTTATCCTCTGGAGATAGACCAACATCCAAACTAGTCAGATTGATATTGAGAACCTTTTGTAAAAGATAATGCAAAAAATGGTCGTTACTTTCATCAGAAAAACGAGAGGAAATCGTTAATCTTTCCTGACCATATCCAAGAAAACCAATTACATTTCCTGTCTTGATTTCCTGATTAACTGTTTCAAAAATCTTTTGGTCCTTGTCTAAATCAGGAGAATATTGCAAGTCATTTGGAAATATAAAGATACGGTCCTCTCGAGAAAGGTTATCTAGTGTTCTATCAAGAAGTGCTTGACTAAGGTTGGGATATTCTGCGGCAAAGTCTTCTTTAGCAATTCTATGCTGATTATCAGTTATCCGCATCATTATCACCAGTATCTTGCTGACCAGTTTGATCATTATTTGTCAGTTCAAATGCTTTTTTCAATGTATCCAGAGTTTCAGCCTCCTCATAAGAGCCTCGTAGGTAATCTTCCAAAAGCGGTTTAAGGTAATCAGACCAGAGTAATTCATAGTCAAAATCTACATACTTCAACTTAAGGAAATAACTTGGTCCGATATGATAATGACTGTTTAGTTCCTGAACGTTTTCGATAGCAGCATTCAAGCTTCTTAGACGATTTTTAGCTTCCTCAGCATGTTCACCTAGTTTCTTATCTAGGATATAAAGTTGTCTTTCAGCCGTAACTTCAACAAAGCGGAAACGACGACGCATAGCAAAATCAAAAGTATCCACTGAGCGGTCAATATCATTCATGGTTCCTATAATATAGACATTCTCAGGAATATAAAACTTGTCATCACTTTCGTGTAGATTGGCATATTGGGTAGATACACTTCCCTTTTCACCACGATAGCCAGGATCGATAGAGAAAAAGAGTTCCCCAAAAATCTTAGAAATCTCACCACGGTTGATTTCATCGATGATGAAAACGAATTTCTTGTCTGTGTTGATCTCTGTTGGAGAGATATAGTCTTTCAGACCAAATCTTTTCTTTAAAGTTTCAAGGACTTTTTTTCCTTCACTCTTATAATACTTTTGTTTGTCATAATTCGGATTTTTATAAAGTTCGTATACATAATTTCTAGATAAACTCCATCCTGATGTTCCCTTATCATAATTAACGGATAGGTTTTGTCTACTATTTACTGACAGGTAAGAACCCTTTGTTAAATACTCTTTTTCATCCGAATTATTTATATAGGCTAGGTAAGAATCCCAAGCTTCCTCAAAATTATCTTGTCCTCCAGTTTTCTGAGCTTCTTTAGCCTTCTGACAAAATTGCTTAAAAATACCATCTTGTAATTTAAACTCAATAGCTCCATCCCCATTTGACACTGGCCTCAACCCCTCTACAAAGTCAGTATAATCATAGGATGGATGAAACTGTACAAAGCCGATTTGGTCTTCGTTTCCATCTGTTAATTCTGCAGCTATTTCTTTAGCAAGATAAGTTTTCCCAGTACCAGGTGCCCCACGGAGAATGAGATTTTTGGATTGTAATAAGATATTACTCAAGGGATGATGGATATTATTTTGTTCAGACATTTCTTTCTCTCCCTGCTTATTATCACTGTCTATACAATCTTTTGAATATTCAAATAAAACACTACCCAAAATTGAGGATTCTAGTTCAGGATAGGTTTTAGAAAATAGTTTACAAATCTCATGATTCTGACGATAGGGCCCTCCTTGATTACTTTGAGGAATCAACCTATTCCAAAATTCATTCTGACTATTCATATTTACTCCTAAAAAAGAATGGTTCTCAGAATAAATACAAAGTAGTTTTGTCACCACAGCAGAACGACCAATAAATTCATTTGTTGACTTTTTCATATCAAATATAGGATTGTCAAAATCAAGTTTACTACCGATTTGAATAATCTGATACAGATCTCTTTTTAGTTTATTAAAACGTTGCTCCAATTCAGATACAGGAATGATTTTATTAGCTTGATTTTTATAGCTTTGTGTATCCTCATTCCAATAAATACCAAATTTTGAAGCTGAGCCACCAGAAATTCCAAGAAATAGATTTTTGTATTTTCCCTTCTCAAGAGCGTAACACAAAGACTTATTTTGCTGTCCCTTTCCTATTACATATTCATCGATAGACATGGTTAAAATTCTATCAAGTGGCCATTCTTTAAGAAATTCTTCACGTAATTTTTCATTGTGAATACTATATTTAAATGCATCTTCTCTTAATCTTATTTTATTTTCTTGGTACCAAGCATAAAAATCATCCAAACTCACTTTTCTTTTCAGCATCAATCGTACTCCTTTTATAATAATGTTCGAATAAAAAACTATATATTTCATATATAGAATATCATATCCTATAGAAAAAGGAAAGAATTTCTAAAGAAAAAGCCTAGTGTAGAGACTTTATTTTCTCATACTACTAGACTTCTTTTTTATCCTAATAATACTCTCCTTGACGATAATCCCATGAGTTAAAGGTATCTGACAGGTGCATCATGATTTTATCAATGTCAAGTCCTTTACGAATCACAACTGGGGCTGGTGAGATTGAACGGTCTCCTCCTTGTTCTGGGATGAGATTGCCGTCTTTATCAACCATAGATACCATCACACCTTGCTCGTAGCGAGTCTCAATCGTTTTGTCAGGTTGGATGGATGCCACATAGTCGTCTGCTTCGATGACAAGGTCCACTGCTCCTTCGATACGTTCTCCGATACCTTCCACCTTACCTCGATTTCCTTTTCCAGATGGGTTAGCTGATGAGGCGTAGACCATTTTACCTTCTTCCCAAAGTTTAGCAGCCAACTGTTCACCAGCTTTACCAAACTTGATGACAAAACAGCTAGTACCACGCACGTCAGTCATAAGTTCTTCACGGCCATCACCGTATGCTTTGAGTTTTTCAAAAGCTTCTGGTTTCCAAGGAAGGATACAACCGAGGAGAATGTCTTCGTCCCAATGTTTTTGGTAGAAGGCTTCAATTTCTGGGTTAAGTTGTGCTAAAGCGCGAAGCTCGTCCATGCTACCGCAGAGAACGACACCTGGTTTGTTACGGTTACGTTCTTTGGCTGCAAACTTGCGTTCAAGTCCTGCCTTGTCGCTGGTCATGATAATGTAACCAACTTTTGTAGGGCAAACAATACATCCGCCCTCACCTTTTAAAATGTCATAGCCTTCTTGTGAAAGTGTTCCGTTCCATTGAATGTGTTTTGTCATAGTTCTATATTTCCTTTTCTATTTTTCTAATCCTGCCAGTAGGCTGGACGTTGTTTTTCATAGGCAGCAATCAAATCTTCATACTGCAAAGTAATACCGATATCATCCAAACCATTTAAGAGCTTGTGTTTCCACTCGCTATCTATTTCGAAAGTGAATTCTCCAACTGGTGAGATGATTTTCTGTTGTTCCAAGTCCACAGTTACCTGGTCAGTCGGTTTGAGCTGGGCTAGTTTCTCTCTAACCTCTCTGGGCTGAACAATGGGCAACATGCTATTATTGAGTTCATTATTGTAATGAATGTCCCCGAAAGATCCTGCAATCACGACCTTAAAACCATAGTCAGCTAGAGCCCAAGCTGCGTGTTCCCTCGAAGACCCCGCACCAAAGTTATCCCCCGAGATGAGAATACTAGCTTTACGATATTCAGGTCGGTTAAAAACAAAATCTGGATCCTCAGTGTAGTTATCGTCCAGATAACGCCAAGCATACATAAGGTACTTACCAAAGCCTTTTTTATCAATCAACTTGAGAAACTGCTTGGGGAGGATTTGGTCGGTGTCGATGTTATCATTCATGAGAGGAACGGTCGTTCCCGTATAAACTGTAAATTTCTCCATATCCTCTCCTTACTGGGCCTCTGGCATTTGCCGAACATCTACGAAGCGCCCTGCGATAGCTGCCGCAGCTGCCATAGCTGGACTGCAAAGATGGGTTTTAGCACCAAATCCTTGTCTGTCTTCAAAGTTGCGGTTGCTGGTTGACGCGCAATGCACGCCATCAGGGACCTTGTCGGGATTCATCCCTAGGCACATAGAGCAACCTGGGTCTCGCCACTCAAAGCCAGCATCTAAGAAGACCTTATCCAAGCCCAACTTTTCTGCAGCTCGTTTGACAGGACGAGAGCCTGGAACTACGATAGCCGTTAAATTGGGAGCTATTTTCTTCCCTTTGACAAATCGAGCAGCCAGTTGCAAATCACTTAGTCGAGCATTGGTACATGAACCAATAAAGATATAGCCTAGCTCAATATCTGCCGGCTTTTGACCAGGCTCCAAGTTCATGTAATTGTAGGCTCGCTCATCATTCATATCCTTAATTTCTGGGAAGCTACTGTCAAAGTCAACGCCCATAGCAGGATTGGTTCCCCAGGTCACCATGGGAGCCAAGTCAGAGACATTCATCTGGATAACCTTATCATAGACAGCATCCTCATCACTGATAAGTATCTTCCAGTCTGTAACAGCTTCCTCAAAATCTTTTGGAACACACTCTCGGCCCTTAAGATAGTCATAGGTAGTCTGATCTGGATTCATGATTCCCATCTTAGAACCAAACTCGATGGACATATTGCAGATAGTCATTCTCTCTTCCATGGTTAGAGCATCAATCGCTTGCCCACGATATTCTACCACATAGCCAACACCACAAGCAACGCCGTACTTGGCAATCAAGGCGAGAATGTAATCCTTAGAATAAACTCCTTTTTGAGGAACACCAATGAATTCTACCAGCATTTTCTTGGGTTTAACTTGCCAGAGTGTCTGGGTAGCAAAGACATGCTCGACTTCACTGGTCCCAATCCCAAAGGCAATCGCTCCAAAAGCTCCGTGAGTGGCTGTATGGCTATCACCACAGACGATGAATTTCCCTGGTTGGGTCCGTCCTGTCTCTGGACCAACCATGTGAACGATCCCTTGTTTTTCAGAACCGTGGGCAGCATGTTCAATCCCAAACTCCTCAACATTTTCAGCAAGCTTATCAATTTGCGCCTTGGAAATGACATCTCGTATATCGTAGATATTAACTGTTGGGACATTGTGGTCAAAGGTTCCAAATGTCAAGTCTGGTCGTCTCAATCTGCGCCCCGCATCTCGTAATCCTTGAAAAGCTTGGGGACTGGTCACTTCATGAATATAGTGCTGATCCACGTACATGAGTTGGGGCTGCCCTTCTTCTCCTGTGATGACATGGCGGTCCCATAATTTATCAAAAATCGATTTTCCTGCCATCCATTACCTCCAAATAAAATATAAGGCTACTAGTGTGGTTACCATCCCGAGAAACCAAACTGTTTTAAAATACCATTTTCTAGTCTTGTGGTGAAAGGTGATTCCTGCCAACCAGGCACCAAAACCACCACAAGTAAGGGCTAAAATGAGTAAGATTTTCTCTGGGATGCGCCAAGCACCTCTCCTTGCCTTAGATTTGTCAATGCCATAAATCAAGAAAATCAGCAAATTCCAAATCAAGAGGGCAAGAGTCATTCCTTCATTTATCTTCATAGTCTAGCGTTTATGGCTTCTGTCATTTCCTTAGTCGAAGCCTGTCCTCCAATATCTCTTGTTAAAATGCCAGCCGCTAAACTAGCTTCAACAGCACGCTCGATACACTCTGCATCCTCATAACGTCCAAAGCTATCTCTCAACATCATGGCCACTGATAAAATCATGGAGATAGGATTTGCAATTCCTTGACCTGCAATATCAGGAGCTGAACCGTGAATGGGCTCATAGAGACTTAGTCCATTTTCAGAATGACTAGCTGATGGCATGACTCCAAGCGTACCAGATAGAACGCTTGATTCATCAGATAAGATATCTCCGAAAAGATTCTCCGTCACGATGACATCAAACTTAGCAGGATTGGTAATCATAAGCATGGCAGCTGAGTCCACCAATTGGTGTTCCAAGGTAACATCTGGGAAATCCTGCGCAACTTCCTCAGCTACTCTGCGCCAGAGTTTTGATGTCGCTAGAACATTTTGCTTATCGATACTAGTAACGATTTTTCTGCGATTTCTTGCGATTTCAAATGCCTTGCGAATAATCCGCTCTACTTCCTCATAGCTATAGTCGTTGATATCACGCGCTTTGCGCTCGTCAAGGATATGCTCCCCAAAGTAAATCCCACCTGTCAACTCACGCACCACGACAAAGTCTACACCAGCAATTCGTTCTGGTTTGAGTGGTGATAAATGCTTGATACTATCAAAGATTTTTACAGGTCGAATATTAGCATAGAGATTGAGTTCCTTACGAAGAGCTAGCAAGCCTTGTTCAGGGCGAACCGCTGCCCCATCATACTGGGGACTACCGATAGCCGCAAGGAGAATAGCATCTGCTTCTCTACATGACTTGAGGGTTTCATCAGGTAAGGGATGCCCAGCAGCATCAATACCTGCACCTCCAAAGGGGCATCTGTCTATCTCATAGTCAAAACCTGTTTTTGAAGCTAGAGCTTCCAGAACCGCTAAACCAGCTTCCATGATTTCTGGACCGATTCCATCCCCTGCTAGTGCTACTATTTTCTTTGTCATAGCCTTCTCCTTTACACACTAGGCATGTCTCGGTAGGAAACGCTATGCCCCATCTCACCTGCATTCTCTTTTTGAACAAAGGTATTAGCATTGATATAAGCAATAGCCGAAGCCTTTAACACATCAAAATCGAGTCCTGCTGCATTAAAGATGGTTTCGGTATCTCTGTTTTCAACAGTGACCAAAACCCGAGCTTGGGCATCGATTCCATCTGTTACCGCATCGATGGTATAGGACACCAAGCGGACAGATTGGTTAAAGAACTTATCGATAGCGTTAAAGATCGCTTCAACGGAACCTTGCCCTGTCGCATTGAATTCGACTTTCTCACCATCCATATTGGCCAGGCTAACGAGCGCTTCAATGTCATTGTCTGCATGGGTTTGAAGTTGCAAATCATCAAAGTGGAAGCCTTCTGGATTTTCAACCATGGTTCCAGCTACCAGAGCTCGAATATCTGCATCTGTGATTTCTTGTTTCTTGTCAGCCAGTGCCTTGAACTTAGCGAAGAGTGGTTTGATATCCTCTTCTGTAAAGTCTAGAGCCAATTCTCTTAGTTTCTCAACAAAGGCATGGCGACCAGACAATTTACCAAGTGGAAGGCTATTACTCTTGACACCGACCAATTCAGGTGTGATGATCTCATAAGTGAGAGGATTTTTAAGGACTCCATCTTGGTGAATACCAGATTCATGAGAGAAGGCATTGCCACCAACGACAGCCTTGTTTTTAGGAACTGGAATACCAGAAAAGCGAGAAACCATTTCAGACGTATTCATTGTTTCATCCAAAACAATATCACTAGTTGCTTGGAAGAGATCCTCACGAATCTTCAAAGCAACAGCTACTTCTTCAAGAGCAACATTACCTGCGCGTTCACCGATACCATTAATAGTTCCCTGGACACGTCCAGCACCGTGTTTAATTGCTGTCAAAGTATTTGCAGTTGCCATACCGAGATCATCGTGACAGTGAACACCAAAGACAACTTTGTGATCTGATTTAATATTTTCAGTCAAGTAATCAAAGATACGTGCAAACTCTTCTGGAGTCGTAAAACCAACTGTGTCAGGGATATTGATATAAGATGCACCTGCATCGACCGCTGTTTGAACGACTTGCAAGAGGAAATCCAACTCTGTTCTAGTCGCATCTTCAGGAGAGAATTCGACGATTTCAAACTTAGAACGTGCATAAGAAACATGTTCCTTGATAGCTTCTAAAATCTCTTCCTTGCTCTTATTGAGCTTATACTTGCGGTGAATCGGACTGGTAGCGATAAAGACATGAATTTGAGGATATTTGGCATCCTTAAGAGCCTCATAACAAGCATCAATATCAGATTTTACAGAACGAGCTAATCCTGTCACTGCTGTTTTTTTCATGGCTTTAGCAATTTCTTGAACAGCTATAAATGAATCTGGACTAGCAGCCGGAAAACCAGCTTCAATTACAGAAATTCCCCATTTCTCCAGCTGTCTTGCAATGGAAACTTTTTCCTTTATTGAGAAGTTAACACCAGGTGTTTGTTCCCCATCACGAAGGCTTGTATCAAAAAATTCAACTTTACGCATAAGATTTCCCCTTTTCCAAATGTGGTTTTAAAAAAACATCTCGCTTAGAAGCCCAAGCGAGATGTTGATTTACTCCCGCTTGGTAAGCCAAACAGGACTAATGCTTTTGCACTAGCCCGAGTACCTCAACAACAAAGCAAATTGATTAAACTTAGCTGTTTTCATGTTTGACTTTCTCCTTCGTTTGATATCTTGTTTAGTATTTTAGCATAGCCAAAAACACTTGTCAAGAAAAAATCCATTATTTTCTGAAAATTTCTTCAGTAAAGAATATTTTGCTAATTGAAAGTATTTGAAAACTCAAGTGGATTTCCTTATTTTTTCACAGTCAAATTCCAACTTCTTTCGATGAGTTCTAACACTTCTTCATCTTGCAAACTATCATCAAGCGCCAGACTAATCCAGTAGCGTTTGTTCATATGAAAGGCTGGATAAATGCCCTTTTGTGAAAGCAAATCAGCTACTTGGTCATGTTTGAGGTTGACTGCTTCCACTAGCTCTTCTCTCCCCTTATCTAGCCTATCCCAAGGAATTCTCATTAAAACAGCATACCACTTTTGATTGCCTTCATGGCGCAATACAGCAGTATCAGGTGATTTTTCCCACAGATACTCCAATTGATTGCCATACTTTTCCTGAACTTGAGCCATGATACGCTTAGTCTGAGGACAGATAAAATCCTGCACATCAAAACAAGCCTTCCGAATCTGGTAGAGAATCTCCAAACAAGCCTCACGGACACTTCCTACAAAACTTCCCCGCATACTTTCCATATGTACTTGAGGATAGAGGTCACCCGTTTCCTGGTCAAAGACCTGAAAACTCACATTATCAGGAGTGATGGAAACTGTCATGACAAAGTCACCCTGCAAAATCTGGCAACTGTAAGTCCAGACTTCCTCATTTTCTACAAAACCATAGTCTCCGGCCTTTTCTTTATTAAACTGATAGGATTTAAAAATTTCAAACATAAGTGAAAACTGCTACCAAAAGCTAGCAGTTCCTTTCTATTTTTTAAAAGACAACCTTAGTTCCATGCAATTGTGTCACGCCCAGCTGGTCGATAAAGGTTTGACGGTTGTCAAGGTCAATCCCTCCACCTGGTAGAATTTCAATTTTACCTTTAGCATGTTCTAAAATTCTTTGATAGTGAGCGAAACGTTTCTCTAGCGAGTCCCCAGAAACTCCAGCACGGGTCAGGATACGGGTGACACCGGCTTGGCTGAGCCAGTCAATGGCTTCCAACTGGTCTTCATCACTCAATTCATCAAAGGCCATGTGAAAGACAATTTCCATTCCTTTAGATGCGGCAATCAGCTTCTCCAGATTAGCCTTATCCAATTTTTTATCAGCAGTTAAAGCCCCAAATACAACCCCTTGACTTCCAGCCTGCGCAGTCAAACGAATGTCTTCTAACATAATCGCTATTTCAAGATCATTATAGACAAAGTCGCCACCACGGGGACGAATCATGGTCATAATGGTCGTATCGTAGTTAGCTGCCAGTTCAACAGCTGCCTTGGTCACTCCATAACTAGGTGTTGTTCCACCAACTGCTAGATTGTCACAGAGTTCGATTCGACGAGCTCCAGCCTGCATCGCTTTCTCAAGCAAGGCCACATTTTCAGCACAAAATTCGTAAATCATTTGATTCTCCTTGATATTTTCTTTGAATTTATTATATCATATTATTTTAAATATGCTTTCATTTTTATCAAGGCAAATACCTACTATTTTTATCTATTCTTTGTCAGGAATGACTTTAAAGAGATAGTAGGTGATAAAGATAGTCAAGGCTCCCAGACCGATTTTGACTGGCAAAAGAGGGGCAAAATAAATAGAAATCCCCATCAAGATATAGATAGATACGATGATTTTTTTCTTTCGTTCTCGCGCTATTGACTTGGTTTCCCGAAAGTCAGCTACATAGGTCTGATAAAGCTTTGTATGATAAAGCCAGCCTTCAAAACGCTTAGAAGATTTTGAAAAGCAAGCGATCGCTAACAAAAGAAAGGGAGTTGTTGGCAAAAGTGGTAGGACAACTCCAATGACAGCTAAAGCCAGTGAAATAAAGCCAATACTGAGGTAAATGAGACGCATGATTTCTCCTAGATAAATTACTCTTCCTCTAGTTTCGCATACAAGGGGGAAATTTGTCAAGCATCAACAAAAAAAGAGCCTGAAATTCATTTTCAGGACTCTGCATTCTATTTAATTTTTTCCTCTTCGTAGTCGCCATTACTACATACAACCTGCTTACCACCACCACGGACCTTTTTCTCCACAAGGAAGTGTCCGCATTTTGGACAATCACGTCCAATTGGTTTGTCCCAGGAAGTAAATTCACATTCTGGGTAACGATTGCAACCATAGAAGATACGATTACGCTTGGTTTTGCGTTCGATGATTTGTCCTTGATGACAGCTTGGACACTCGACACCAATCTCCTTAACAATCGCTTGTGTGTGACGGCAGTCTGGGAAATTGCTACAAGCATAGAATTTACCAAAACGACCGAGCTTAATCACCATCGGACTGCCACAAACTTCACAGTCAAATCCAGCTGGCTCATCCTTGATCTGGATTTTTTCCATTTCAGCTTCAGCCTTGGCCACTTCTTTGGAGAATGGTTTGTAAAAGGCGTCAATAACACGTTGCCACTGCTCTTTTCCAACCTCGACATCATCCAGTTTTCCTTCCATTTCAGCTGTGAAGGTCACGTTTACGATATCTGGGAAATATTCAACGATGAGTTTGTTAACAATTTCTCCCAACTCTGTTGGTTCAAAACGTTTGGCTGCTAGACGAACGTAGTAACGTTTCTGGATGGTTTCAATGGTCGGAGCGTAGGTTGATGGACGTCCAACCCCATTTTCCTCCAAAGTCTTGATAAGCGTCGCTTCTGAATAGCGAGCAGGTGGTTGGGTGAAATGTTGTTCTGGCTTGCTATTGACTTGTTTGACCACATCTCCAACAGCCATGTCTGGTAACATCTTATTCTTGTCAGAATCATTATAAATAGCAAGATAACCATCAAACTTAACCTGACTACCATTGGCAGCAAATTGGACCCCATTTTGAGACAATTTAACAGCCATGGTATCAAAGATAGCTCCCGTCATCTGGCTGGCCACAAAACGGTTCCAGATAAGGGTATAGAGCTTGAGCTGGTCTTTATCCAAGTACTTAGCGATGCTTTCTGGTGTATTAAAGACACTAGATGGACGAATAGCTTCGTGGGCATCTTGAGCACTTGAGGCATTCTTGACCTTGCTACCATGCTTGGAATACTTGCTACCAAAACGGTCGTTAATGTAGCTTGCCGCTTCGTTCTGAGCCACAGGACTGATACGAGTCGAGTCTGTACGCATATAGGTAATCAAACCTTGCACGCCTGATCCGATATTGATCCCTTCATAGAGCTGTTGGGCCACCATCATAGTCTTTCGAGTACGGAAATTGATTTTGTTAGCCGCATCCATCTGCATGGTTGAAGTCGTATACGGTAGGGGCGCATTGCGTTTGCGTTCTTTCTTATCTACCTGGTCAACTGTGAAATCTTTACTAGTCAAATGGGACAAGACTTCTTTAACTTCTTCGTTGGTGGTCAATTTCATCTTTTTGCCATTCATACCATAGAATGAAGCCTGAAATTGTTTGGTTCCCTTCTTAAAAACACCATCAATTGTCCAGTATTCTTCCGGTTGGAAGGCATTGATTTCATTTTCACGGTCAATGATGAGCTTAAGGGCAACCGACTGCACGCGTCCTGCTGATAAGCCCTTCTTGACCTTTTTCCACAAAATTGGCGAAATCGAATACCCCACCAAGCGGTCCAAGACACGACGAGCTTGTTGGGCGTTGACCAAGTCCATGTCAATCTTGCGCGGTTCTTTAAAGGCATTTTTTACCGCGTCCTTGGTGATTTCATTAAAGACTACACGGTTGGCATCATTCTCATCCAAGTTGAGAATGTGAGCCAAATGCCAGGAAATTGCTTCTCCTTCTCGGTCCGGGTCACTCGCCAGAAAGACTTTATTGGCCTTTTTGGCTTCTTTTTTCAAGTCATTGATGAGAGGACCTTTTCCACGGATATTGATATACTGCGGTTCATAGTTATTTTCAATGTCGACTGACATACTGGATTTTTTCAAATCACGGATATGCCCGACACTGGCTAGAACCTTGTAGTTTCTGCCTAAATATTTCTCAATCGTTTTCGCCTTGGCAGGCGACTCCACGATGACTAGATTTTTTTTAACTGTTGATTTTTTCTTCTTTGTTGCCGTAGCCACACTATCACACCTTTTCAAAGTAATAAACTTTATAAAGTGTAAACCATTTTTCTATAGCTGTCAAGACCTAAGTCCTATATATAGAAGAAAGGTTTATCTGTGTGAACAAATTTCTCCTTAAAATTCAAACTCAGCCAGCACATCTTGACCGCTGCTAATCAGCTTTGCCCCCTCTTGGATCAGGTGGTGACAGCCATCTGAATGGCCATCTAAAATGTTCCCTGGAATGGCAAAGACATCGCGTCCTTCTTCCATGGCACGCTCACAGGTGATGAGACTGCCTGAACGCATTCTTGCCTCTGCTACAATAACCCCACGACACAGTCCTGCTATGATACGATTTCGAGCTGGAAAATGAAATTTCAGAGGTTGCTCGCCAGGTCCATATTCACTGAGAACCAGATGGTCATTGCCAATATACTCCTGCAAGCGTTTATTGGCTTTAGGATAAAACACATCCAATCCTGTTCCAATCACAGCAATCGTTTTTCCACCATTCTGGAGTGCAGCCATGTGGGCAGCCGTATCAATCCCTTTAGCCAAACCACTGACCACGATTAACTCGTTTTCCAAACCTTGAATGACTCTCTGAACCGACTTTGCACCTTGGCTCGAACAAGAACGACTGCCCACAACAGCAACCTTTGGAAACTTCAGCAAGTCTAGATTTCCCTTATAAAACAAGAGCGCTGGGGCATCATAAATCTCACTCAAATCCCAAGGATAACAATCATCAAGAATCGAGAAGGATGGAAATTTCTGAAACTCCTTCTCCAACTGCGCATCATCTATCTGGAAATAGCGTTCCATAAAGACAGCGGGATTTCTGCACCCAGATATTTCAGCAATATCACCTAGCAAGAGCTCCTGATCTACACTCTCGTCATATTCAAGAACAGTTAGAATCTGTTGATTGGTCAGCCCTGCTTTTCTTAATTTATAAATCTCATAGTTTGTAATCTTCATAAGCAACTCCATTTCTTCTTTTCTACTCATCTATCTATTCGTAAAAATAGCAAAAAGAAGACCAGTTGATCTTCTTTTTTTCATTTATTCAGCTTTCGTATTTGACCAGCTACTTTCAATCATCGGTAAGATTGCTTTTAAAGTTTCACCATCCCCTTCAAGTGAAACATAGCGGATTTTACCATCATTTGATCGGAAAACCCAGGTAACGAGGTATTTCCCTGACTTAGCAATTGCATTGACAACATAGGCTTCATAACCTCCAATGGTCGATTTGGAACCCCAGACCTTACTGAAATCAGAGCTTTGTTCTTTGGAAGTTAAAATACTA
Organism: Streptococcus oralis; assembly: GCF_019929365.1. Classification (GTDB taxonomy): domain Bacteria; phylum Bacillota; class Bacilli; order Lactobacillales; family Streptococcaceae; genus Streptococcus; species Streptococcus oralis_BT. The sequence continues at coordinate 446,047 of NZ_JAHZPH010000001.1, forward strand.
GATGAGACATTCACAATATCCAGTTTAGCATATTCTTCTTCGCTGATATTGAACTGCTCGGCCTTGAAGGTATTAAGTGTAACAATGTTGATATCTGTTCCATCACAATACTGTATATCATTTCCACCTTCTACTTCATGGAATCGAACCCATGATTTGGGTACCTTGACAAAACCATATTCATTCGAACCAATGATTTGCGTCTCTTCCTTTTTCGCTTCAGAAACAGCAGAACTAGTGCTACTCGTTTACTGACTACTAGAAGAACTAACAACTGCAGACGAACTTTCTTCGGTTGCTGTTTGTGATTTATTAGAGCATGAAGCTAAAAAAGCACTAACAGTAACTACAGTACCTAAAATTAATAATTTTTTCATCCTACCACCTTTCCATCTGCATTATAAGAAAAATAAAGACTTCTGTCAAATTCTAACCTAATCGATTCTGTTAGTTTCCGATTTTATAGCTCACATTTAAAGAAAAAAACTCTTGAAAAATCTTCAAGAGTTTTATTTTTTATTTCTATTCTTCATCCATGCTTAAGACGCTGAGGAAGGCTTCTTGTGGAACTTCCACTGATCCGATAGCCTTCATGCGTTTCTTACCAGCTTTTTGTTTTTCAAGGAGTTTGCGTTTACGAGAAACATCACCACCATAACATTTGGCAAGTACGTTCTTACGAAGGGCCTTGATATCAGTACGAGCCACGATCTTGTGCCCAATAGCTGCTTGGATTGGTACTTCAAATTGTTGACGAGGGATGATTTTTTTAAGCTTATCAACGATGAGTTTTCCACGTTCGTAGGCAAAATCCTTGTGAACGATAAAGCTGAGGGCATCGACCTTGTCTCCATTGAGAAGGATATCCATTTTGACTAGCTTAGATGGACGGTACTCTGACAATTCGTAGTCAAAGCTTGCATAACCACGTGTCGAAGACTTGAGTTTATCAAAAAAGTCAAAGACGATTTCAGCGAGTGGAATTTGATAGATGACATTGACACGATTATCATCAATATAATCCATGGTCACAAAGTCCCCACGCTTGCGCTGAGCCAGTTCCATCACCGCTCCAACAAACTCCTGCGGTACCATGATTTGCGCCTTGACATAAGGCTCTTCAATGGTCGCAATCTTGGTTGGGTCTGGAAATTCAGAGGGGTTAGACACATCCATAGACTCACCATCAGTTTGGTTAACCTTATAGATAACAGATGGAGCTGTCATGATGAGGTCAATGTTGAACTCACGCTCTAAACGCTCTTGGATAACATCCATATGGAGAAGCCCAAGGAATCCACAACGGAAACCAAATCCAAGGGCCTGAGATGTTTCTGGTTCAAACTGCAGGCTGGCATCGTTGAGCTGCAATTTTTCAAGGGCTTCACGAAGGTCATTGTACTTATTTGATTCGATTGGATAAAGACCTGCAAAGACCATAGGATTCATCTGCTTGTATCCGTCTAGTGGTTCTGCTGCAGGATTACTTGCTAGAGTAACTGTATCACCCACACGGGTATCTTGAACCGTCTTGATAGAAGCCGCAATATAGCCAACGTCACCAGTCGCAAGAAAATCACGACCAACTGCCTTCGGCGTGAAAATACCGACCTCTGTCACATCAAAGGTCTTGCCATTGCTCATGAGCTGAATCTTATCGCCAGGTTTAACCACTCCGTCCATGACACGCACTTGGAGGATAACCCCACGATAGGCATCATAAACTGAGTCGAAAATTAAGGCTTTTAATGGAGCTGAAACATCACCAGTTGGAGCTGGCACTTTTTCAACGATCTGTTCAAGAATCTCTTCGATACCAATACCAGCTTTGGCTGAAGCTAAGACTGCTTCGCTGGCATCCAGTCCGATGACATCCTCAATCTCTGTACGCACACGCTCTGGATCGGCTGCTGGTAGGTCAATCTTGTTAATGACTGGCAGAATTTCCAAATCATTATCCAAGGCTAGATAAACGTTGGCAAGAGTTTGAGCCTCAATCCCTTGGGCCGCATCAACCACCAAAATCGCCCCTTCACAGGCAGCTAGCGAACGCGAAACTTCATAGGTAAAGTCCACGTGCCCTGGCGTGTCAATCAAGTGGAAAATATAGGTCTCCCCATCTTTTGCAGTGTAATTGAGCTCAATGGCATTAAGTTTAATGGTAATCCCACGTTCACGCTCAAGATCCATACTATCCAAAAGCTGGGCTTGCATTTCACGACTAGAAACCGTCTCCGTCTTTTCCAAAATGCGGTCTGCAAGCGTTGACTTTCCGTGGTCAATATGGGCGATAATAGAGAAGTTGCGGATCTTCTCCTGTCGTTTTTTCAAATCTTCTAAGTTCATGATACTCTTCCTTTCAGGGTATCTATTAATTATAAATTGTTTTTAACATTTTGACAAGACCATACCCTGCTAGGAGTACTAATCTTCGGCAACAAAACCATCATTTTCGATAAAATGGTGTTCTGTCATTCCTTGGTCAGTAAAGACGATTCCATGAAGGACACCACCATAGACAGCTCCTCCATCCATGCCAATCTTGCCATCTTCTGTCATCCAAAGCTCAGCAGTACCTCGGTCTTGCTTGAGCAAACCATAAACTGGTGTATGCCCAAAGACAATGGTTTTTCCAGTATGATTTTCAGCTTCGTGGAATGGCTTTCTGAGCCAGACTTTTTTATAATCTGTAGTTTCATGCCAATCATCCAAGGTCAAATCAATACCCGCATGAACAAAGATATACTTGTCTGTCTCTACTACAAATGGCATTTGACGAATAAATTCGACCAAGTCTGCCGCTTCAGTCGCAACCCGTTTGGCATCTTCCACTCCATCAACGGGTGCATCCAAGGGACGACCTAGGATTGAGTTAATAGTTGTATCTCCTCCATTGCGACGATAGTGGTCATAACCTTCTTCTGGATCATCGAGCCAAGTCAAAAACATATACTCATGATTACCTGATAAACAAATGGCTCCTTGATTGTCAACCAAGTCTTTGACCATTTCTAGAACACGGCGACTGTCTTCACCACGGTCAATCAAATCCCCTAGAAAAAGCAACTGAGTTTGACCATCCCAGGTTTTGAGCAGATCTTCTAGCATACCTGCCTTTCCGTGAACATCTCCAATTACATAATAGTCTGTCATTTATTTCTCCCTCGTTTGCAATAATTCTCTGGCTTGGGTAAGGGCCGCTTCTGTTACATTCTCCCCAGCCAACATCTTAGCTACTTCTTCTACTCGCTCTTCAACCGTCAAGAGACGAACCGTCGACACCGTTGAGTGCTCATCGCTAATCTTTTCAATGAAGAATTGATAATCCGCGATAGCAATCACTTGTGGTAAGTGAGAAATAGCTAAAACCTGACCATGCTGGCCGATCTTATGGATCTTCTGTGCAATAGCTTGGGCTACACGACCTGAAACTCCCGTATCCACCTCATCAAAGACAATACTGGTCTTACCTTCCTTGCGAGAAAAGGCAGACTTGATAGCCAACATGAGGCGGGATAATTCCCCACCGGACGCAACTTTGACCAAGGGTTTAAAGTCTTCACCAGGGTTGGTTGAAATGTAAAACTCGACCATTTCATTTCCCTCACGACTAAATTTGCCCTTACTAAAGCGAACCTGGAATTGTGCCTTCTCCATATAGAGGTCTTGCAGTTCTTGTTTAATCTCTGCCTCAAGCTGCTGGGCCAAGTCATGGCGAGCAGATGCAAGCTGACCTGCCAAATCAACAAGATCGACTTCCAATTTTTTGAGCTCTGCTTCCATGTCTTCGGAAGAAAGGTTATTCCCTGTCAAGAGATTGTACTCATCCGTAATCTTGGCAAAATAAAGCAAAACATCGTCCACAGTCCCACCGTATTTACGGGTAATAGTATTCAGAAGGTCTAAGCGATTTTCAACCTGCATGAGGCGATTGCCATCAAAATCCAAGTCCTCAATAATATCTTCCAAACGCTTTGTAATATCTTCTAAAACATAATAGGTTTCTGATAGAGAACTCGAAATTTCACGGTATTCAGGATCATATTCTTCGACACTTTCCATGTTATTCATGGCTGAACGGACATTTGCTAGGCTAGAGAATTCCTCATTGTCCAACATGCTATAGGCATTGGTTAGCGTATCCGCAATATTTTTATGATTGAGAAGTTTATCTCGTTCTTGGTTGAGAGCCAAGTCTTCACCAGCCCGCAAGTTTGCCGCTTCAATCTCTGCCATTTGAAATTCCAACATCTCAATGCGAGACTTGTGTTCCTGCTGGTTTTTCTTGACTTCAAGAACCTGCTTGCGCATTTTGCGATAGGCGTCAAAGCTTGTCTGATAGGTCTCCTTCAAGTCCAAGAAAGCTGCATCACCAAACTCATCCAACATCTGGATGTGCAGTTGCGGACGCATTAACTCTTCTTGGTCATGTTGACCATGAATATCGACAAGATGCTGGCCAATTGCACGCAAAACAGAAAGATTGATCATCTGCCCATTCACGCGACTTACACTTCGCCCATTTTGAAGAATTTCACGACGGATGATAATCTCATCCCCCAACTCCAACCCTTGCTCTTCAAAGAGTTCTTGTAAAGAACGGCTATTCTCAACAGAGAAAAGCCCTTCAATCTCAGCTTTGGGAGCACCATGACGAATAACATCTGTAGTCGCTCTAGCTCCTAACATCATGTTCATGGCATCGATGATGATCGATTTCCCAGCACCTGTTTCACCAGTTAAGACTGTCATGCCTTTTTCAAAATTGAGCGAAATCGCCTCTATAATGGCAAAGTTTTTTATCGAAATTTCAAGTAACATATAAACCTACCAATTTTTTACTTGTTCAAACATTTCCTTGGCGTCTTCTTCATTTCTCAAGATAATCAAAATTGAGTTGTCGTCTGCCAGACAGTTGAAAATTCTCTCTGAGAAAGTATTCATCAGCTGACTCTTGACAAAGGCAGTATTCCCAGGAATGACATCCAGATTGATCATATTGCCCATGCGCTCAGAACCTACTATGTTATTCTCAGCCAACTGCAAACTTCTTACAATTGTTTTTGGCAATTCATAGATGTATTTATTGTTCTTCAAGGGAATTTTTACAATACCCAGTTCCTTAATATCTCGTGACACCGTCGCTTGAGTAGCAGAAATACCTGCTTCCTTCAAATGCTCAACGATTTCTTCCTGAGTCCCAATTTGATAATCTGTTACAAATCTTCTAATTTTTTCAAGTCTTTCTTTTTTATTCATCTTTAAATTCTCTATGTGCTCTCTCTACAACTTTTTCTATTTCAGGGGCAACTTGGTTACTTGCTCCCTCTTCTTTTTTCAAATAGGCTAAAAATTCGATATTCCCATGTCCACCTTGGATTGGTGAATAGTCTAATCCAAGCACTGAAAAACCTTGTTCAACTGCCATAGCAGTGACAGATTCAAGGATAGTTTGATGAACCTTGGCATCGCGAATGATCCCATTCTTTCCAATCTGCTCACGACCTGCTTCAAACTGGGGCTTAACCAGAGCCACCACCTGCCCTTGATCTGCCAAGACACGGTGCAAGGCTGGAAGAATCAGACTGAGGGAAATGAAACTCACATCAATACTGGCAAAGCTCGGCTCCTTTTCGAAATCAGTCTTTTCAGCATAGCGGAAATTGAACTGCTCCATGCTGACAACCCGAGGGTCTTGACGTAATTTCCAAGCCAACTGATTGGTACCAACATCAACTGCAAAGACCAACTCAGCACCATTTTGCAACATGACGTCGGTAAAGCCCCCAGTAGAAGCCCCAATATCAATCGTTGTCGCTCCTTCCACTGATAGATCAAAAACCTGCAAAGCCTTTTCCAGTTTTAAACCACCACGGCTGACATACTTGAGTTTTTCACCTTTGAGTTTTAGCTCGGTGTCGTCCGAGATTTTCTCTCCTGGTTTGTCAAAACGCTCCCCATTAAGGACTGCTACGACTAGACCTGCCATGACACCGCGCTTGGCTTGTTCTCGTGTTTCAAACAAACCCTGTTTATAAGCTAGTACATCCACTCTTTCCTTAGCCATTGATTCTCAAACTTTCTACTACTTTCACAATCGGCTCTGTTTCAAAGCTGACTTGCTGGGCGATTTCTTCTAATTTAGCCTCGGCTTGATCAAGAGTTTGGTTACAAAAGGCCTTGGCCTCTTCTAAGCCCAACAAGGCTGGGTAGGTTGACTTTTCTGCCTGCAAGTCCTTTTGTGGAGTCTTGCCGATTTCCTCAAAATTAGCTGTCACATCCAGTACATCATCTCGAACTTGAAAGGCAAGCCCGATCAATTCACCAACAGTTTTCAGTTTTGCTTGGATTTCAGGTGCCAATTCAGCTATAATAGCAGCTGCTTGGAAAGGATAGGCTAGTAATTTTCCAGTTTTATTAGCATGAATGGTCTGAAGTTCGTCCAAAGACAAATGTTGGTGTTCGCCTTCCATGTCTAAAACCTGCCCTGCCACCATTCCCAGACTTCCTGAAGCAAGGGATAAGTTGGCAATCAAGTCCACCTTGATCTGACTTGGCAAATCTGCCTGCGCTATCAAGGCATAGGGATCTAGAAACAAGGCATCTCCTGCCAAAATCGCCATAGCTTCACCGAATTTCTTATGGTTGGTCAAACGTCCCCGACGGTAATCATCATCATCCATGGCAGGAAGATCATCGTGAATCAAACTTCCTGTATGAATCATTTCCAAGGCCGCAGCCACCTGCGCGTGAGCTGGTTGGATTGCGACTTGCAAGGCTTCCAAAACTTCTAACAAGAGAAAAGGGCGAATACGCTTGCCACCAGCATGAATGGAATAGAGAACGGACTCTTGTAAACTAGAAGCAAACTGCTGGTCTCCATAAAAATCTTCCAAAGCCGACTCCACAAGAGCTAGTTTTTCTTGCTTCTTCATTCAAAATCACTTTCTGTTCCGTCTTCTTGCATAACCTTGACCAAGGTCTTTTCAGCCTTGTCCAGCGTCGCTTGAAGCTCTTTTGACAAGACCATGCCCTTTTGAAAGGCAGCAATTGCATCTTCCAAAGCAATTTCACCATTTTCCAAACTTTGGACAATGGTCTCCAGTTCTGCTAGATTTTCCTCAAATTTCTTTTGTTTTGACATCTTTAACCTCTAAGTCTACTTGACCATCTCGCATCAAAAGCGTCACTTGGTCTTTTTTCTTCAAACTCTCAACCGAATCTACAACGGACTCTTCTTTTTTGACAATTGCATAGCCACGCGCCACGATTCGACTAGTATCCAACATCAGCAGAGCTTCTGAAAGTCGCTTCACTTCAGCAACTTTAGCATCATAAACAAGAGCCATTTGGCTACGTAAGAGCTTATCCAACTGGCTTAAGCGATCTTGATAACGCTGGATTTTGGTAACAGGCGATAATTGGACTAGTTGATGCGTCCTTGCTTGGACTAATTGGTTGTTATCAGAAATTCGTGTTCGCAAACTTTGTTTTAAGCGCAGTTGCAATTGATCCAAGCGTTGCAAATAGCCGTCATACAAGCGCTCTGGTTGTCTAAAGATAACAGACTGACTGCATTTTTTCAGAGCTTCTTTTTTCCTTGACAGGACATTCTGAACTGCTGTTGCCATCCGTTTTTCCTGATTTTGCAAATGAGTTAATACATCCAACTTGGTCACAGGTGTTGCTAATTCAGCTGCAGCTGTTGGCGTCGCAGCCCGTCGGTCCGCTACAAAATCCGCTAAGGTCACATCCGTCTCATGCCCAACACTGGAGATAACTGGCAAACGAGATTCAAAAATAGCTCGTACCACAATTTCTTCGTTAAAGGCCCAGAGATCCTCGATGGAACCACCACCACGACCAATAATGAGCACGTCCAAATCGTCACGTTGATTGGCACGCGCGATATTTCGAGCAATTTCCTCAGCAGCTCCATCTCCTTGCACCTTTGTCGGATAGAGAAGAATATCGACACCAGGAAAACGTCTGCTGACGGTCGTGATAATATCTCGAATAACAGCTCCACTGCGACTGGTTACCACACCGATTCGCTTAGCAAACTGGGGAAGAGGTTGCTTGAATCTCTCTTGAAATAGACCTTCTTCCGTCAATTTTTTCTTAAGTTGTTCAAACTGAATCGCTAGCGCCCCAACCCCATCAGGCTCAGCTTTTTCAATGATGATAGAGTAGCTACCGCTTGGTTCATAGATCTGCACACGCCCAATGACATTGATCTTCATTCCTTCTTCGAGGTCAAAACCTAATTTTTGATAAATCCCTGACCAGATGGTTGCTTGAATAACTGCATGGTCATCTTTTAGGGAGAAATATTGGTGAGTAGGACGTTTACGAAAGTTGGAAACTTGACCAGTTAAATAGACCCGTTCCAAGTAAGGGTCTTTATCGAATTTCATTTTCAGATACTTGGTCAAAGTTGTTACCGATAAATACTTTTCCATCTCCACCTACTATTCATTTTCTTGCTTTTCCATGGGTATTATTATACCAAAAACATGCTTAAAAATCACCTTTTTCCTACTGAAACTAAAGGAAAAATAGAAAAAGGAGGTCATGCCTCCTCATCTCATTATTTGCTGTTACGAGCTTCTTCCAAAATCTTTGCAATCTTGGTGGTCAAAAGGTCGATAGCAACGGTATTGCTGACTCCCTCAGGAATGACGATATCAGCATAACGCTTGGTTGGCTCGATAAACTGGTGGTACATGGGTTTGACCACACCTAGATATTGATCAATCACGCTATCCAAGCTACGACCACGCTCTTCCATATCACGCTTGATCCGACGAATAATGCGCACATCATCATCCGTATCCACAAAAATCTTGATATCCATCAAATCGCGCAGACGCTTATCTTCCAAGACCAAAATCCCCTCAACGATAAAGACATCTTGAGGCTCCTGACGATAGGTCTTGCTGCTCCGTGTATGCGCTGTATAGTCATAAGTTGGAATGTCTACTGGGCGCCCTGCCAACAATTCCTTAATCTGCTCGATCATCAGATCTGTATCAAAGGCAAATGGATGGTCGTAGTTGGTTTTGACGCGCTCTTCAAAGGTCAAATGAGACTGATCCTTGTAGTATGAATCATGCTCAATCATGGAAATCTTTTCATCAGGAAAATGCGATAAAATGGCTCTTGAAACACTGGTCTTACCACCACCAGAACCACCTGTCACTCCGATAATGATTGGTCTATTTTGCATGCTATCCTCCGTTTTTTTATCCGTCGTCTATTCTATCATATTTTTTTCAAAATTTATAGTCTGATTTGGATAGTCTAGGGGGAAACGATTCCATCCCCACACTCTAGTTAAACTAGCTAAAAACCTTCCTTGGTTTGTAGAAATTGTCCCTTTTTTCTAGAATGGCTAGCAATGTATCTCCCTCAAAGGCAGCCAATTCTTGTTCTGTTCGGTCTAGCTCGATAAAACGACCAAAGCGCACTTCTGTAGCCTCTTCTGGAGTCAGGATAACTTTAACAAGGTCCCCTGTTCCAATTTCAAGAGGATGGAGAAAGTCCAGTTGACCAGCCTCTACTTTTTCAGCAATTTCGTCCAAGGTAAGAGCATCTTCTAGTTGTAAACCTGCTGCACTCGTCCGAGTCAAATGGGACATATGGGCCGCATAACCCAGCTTCTCTCCCAAGTCAACAGACAAGGTACGGATATAAGTCCCCTTACTACATTTCACACGAAATGTAAAACGTGCGAGGTCATCCTCATAAGAAATCGGACTCGTCCTCTCAAATTGATAAATAGTCACCTGACGTTCTGGACGCTCCACTTCCTGACCAGCACGCGCATACTCATAGAGCTTACGACCATTGACCTTGACAGCCGAGTACATAGGCGGAATCTGAGTAATAGGCCCAGTCAGACTCGCAATCGCTTCATCGACAATGGTTTCATCCAAGGGCGACAAAACAGGAGTTTCTGCGACTACTTCCCCACTAGCATCCTCAGTCGTCGTTGAATATCCTAGAGTGATTTCTCCCTCATAGACCTTGCCCTCGTCCTGCATAAACTCGACCATGCGTGTCGCCTTACCAACCGCAATGGGCAAAACACCCACCACATCTGGATCCAAGGTCCCACCATGACCAATTTTCTTGTTTCCCAAAATCTTACGCAGCTTAAAAACCGCATCATGCGAGGTCATCCCCGCTTCTTTTTTTAAGTTGATAATACCGTTCATTTTTGCTTTATATTTCCCTTTTTACTTTACATCAACATATTCTATCTTAGACAGATTTTAAAACTATATCAGCTCATTTTTCTAAATACTTCCTAGCTTCCTGTACATAAAAGAGTTCTGGATTTTCATGGGCGATACTTTCAAACAAACTACGAACACGAGCTTCATCTCCTTTTAGCTGAGCATTGAGAGCTCCGTAATATGAGAACTTGATTCGAGCTAGCTTATTTTCTGGTTCAGTTGTATCGAAGTAGTCGTTTGGTTCTTTATTAAACACAATATCTTTTATGGTTTGGGCTTGTGCAACGAATTTAGCCTTACCACCTTTACAATCTGCAGCCTTGGACAATTGTTCCTCAATGAAAGCAATACCTTGCGCATCTTGAAGATGGATAGAAGATAGAAATTCATAATATAATTTCTTAAATTCAAATATTTTTCTATTTTTTTTAGAAATATTAGAAAGATTGATATTTGAATATTGACTAAGTGCTAATAAAAAATCTCCTCTGAGGTAAGATAATTCTCCTGTGATTAATTCAAAACTTACTTCATTAAATTTCTTATTAAACTTATTGGAATGACTAACACTGTGTTCAAAGAAAGATTGATATTTCTTAAAATCAATCAAAGTCTCCTTCCAATATAGAAGAACTTTCCATGTCAATAAACTTAAAAAGATGCCAATAACTATAAATAATACCGACAAAAATAACAGATAACGTACTGCAATAATATTTTGTTTAAACAATAAAAACAAACCCAAAATTGCTATATAAACTGCAACAACTACTAAATATGAAGATAATCGAATACAAATATTATAAAGAAATTTTACATCTTTATTTGCTAATAATTTAATCAAGTTTTTCAATTTTATAAAAATCCTCCAAATAAAATTGTTTACTAAATTCTCTCAGTAAAAAATTTTCAAAATCATCTTCATCTTCAACTATTGTATACATTCCGTTGTTCACTATAAAATAGTCATTATTGATCATGTAGTGTCCATCGGAGAGTCTTGAAAAATCAATGTCATCTAACTTCAATTTGTCACGTTCACTAAGTGTTAAACGTAAACGAAGGGCTCCCTCTTTCATATAGTCTTTAGGAGAAATTGCTGCATATCCTCCAAATGCTTGTTTTTCTGGACTAGATGAGTTTTGATTTTGAACTGCTTTTTCTTTAATAAAAGAAGTGATTCTAAATGAACGTGATATTTGAAAACCTGGACTAGCTAATGGCTGATCTTCAGCATCAAATACAGATAAATCATAACCTTTCTTTTTAATAGCATCTTCCACTACTGACCTAAAATCTTTTAGAACTATTTGAGCTTCATCACTTGAAACAGCATTTTTTATAAATTCCTTTAGGCCATATTGTTCATCAATGAAAGTAACATATTTTAATTTTTGACGCGTGTACTTAGCACCCACTTTTATGGTAACTCCCTTATCGAAAACATCAAAGACACCTACATCGGAAATATTACTATCATAGTATGAAGACTTAAGTGTTAATTCGTAGTTCAAATCCCTAGAATGATAAAACTCTTGTAATTGTTGTACTTTGGTATTATTTCTCAAGTAAGTTTGAATTTCACTACCTAGAAATGGAGAAAAAATTCCCACTAATACTATAATGACTACAATTCTACTCACTTTTTGATTATACTCCCCCTTTTGATAAATCCAATCTATATACGGAAATAAAAATAAAGAAAAAATGAAACTCCAAAGATTAACATCTGTTATAAAATCAAAAGAAACTATCATCTTAAAATTTAATAAAAACATGAGAAATATTGATAAAAAAACATTGCCAATCAATAGGAATGCAATCAGACACTTCATTTGATTTTTTGCTTTTTTTACATAAGTTATACCTACAATAAGATTGGCTAGAAAGCTAAAAATATAGCCAAAAATAGTTGGAAAAAAGCCAATCACTCCAAAAAGCAAATCATATCTAGACCTTTCGTTAGAAACTGTTGAACCTTCGAAGTTCAAAAAACCGTATAAAAAATTGAGCAAAAAAACAACTAATGGTAAATAAGCAATATAAATTTCCGAGAATTTCAAAGATTTTTTCATAGGAACTCCTGTTTTTAAGCTAACCTCACTCCCCCTTCAGCGCTTCAAACTTCGCTTTCATGGTTGGATTTTTTCGGGTCAATTTTTTTACTGAAACATCTTCCAATTTATTGTTAGCGAGGCGGAGTTGGTTTTCGGATGTGGTTAGGAACTTCTTGACCTCTTCCATGCGTTTGATGGCCTTGTCAATTTCATCGATAGCTTTGCCAAAGTTGGTCGAAGCAGAGTTGTAGTTTTTTGCAAAAGCTACTTTGAAGGCATCCAAGTCTTCTTCAAAATGCGTAATATCGATATTCTGCTCCCGAACCAAGGCCAATTCTTGTTTGTATTTTAGGGAATTAAGCGCCGCATTTCTCAAAAGCCCAATCAACTGGATAAAGAACTGAGGACGAACCACATACATCTTTTCATACTCGTGGCTGACGTCAACAATCCCTGTGTTAAAGTAGTCGTTATCTGCTTCTAACATGGTCACCAACACGGCATACTCACAGTTCTTTTCCCGACGGTCCTTGTCCAATTCCTTGTAAAAATCCGAGTTCTTGTGCTTTTTCTCTGTTCCATCCGCTTCATTTTTCATTTCAAACATGATGGAAATGATTTCGACTCCATTTTCATCACATTCTCGGAAGATAAAGTCCCCCTTAGACCCACGCGCAGAGACCTTGTTATCCTTCTCAAAGTAGGCATTTGGAAAGGCAAAACTACGAACCTTATTGAACTCACTCTCTGCATACTGTTCCAAACTTTCCCCAATTGCCTTGGTTGATTGTTGGGCTTTGAAATTCTTATAGAACTCGACCTGTTCACTGGCTGCCTTAAGCTGGGCTTCGTAATTCTGCTTAACAGAAGCCAAAGACAGCTCATTTTCCTTTTCTTGCAAGAGGAGCTGATTTTTGACCTGATCACGCTCTCTTTCTAAATCAGAGAGAGTCTTTTGGAGTTGGTTTTCATGCTCTAAACGCAAGGTAGCCAGTTGGTTCTCCAAGGCCTGTACTTCCTTGTCCTTGGCCAATAAAGCCTGATGACTGGTTTGTTCAACCTCTTTCTTAGCCAGTTCTTTTTCTGTATCAAACTTTTGGATTTGACTCTGTAATTGCGCAATTTCTTGGTCTTTTTGAGCAAGTTTAGTCTGTTGCTCATTCATAGCCTTCTGCTCAGCCAAGGCCAGCTCCTGCTTCATTCGCTCGTGCAATTCCTTATCAAACTCAACAGTTCTCACTTGAGATAAAAGCTCGGCATACTGACTTTCATTTACTGTAAAGACTTCCCCACAGTTGGGACATTTGATTTCGTTCATAACTTTCCTCTTTCTAGACTTCTGTAACCATTATATCATGCCTGAGGGAAAATCAAAAACAGCGAGTCGAAACCCACTGTTTATATCTGTTACTTTAAATTTTTTCCAAGGCCAAGCGCAAATCTTCAATCAAATCCTCTACATTTTCAAGACCGATAGACAAGCGGATTTGGTTTGGTGTGACACCTGCTGATTCTAGATCTTTTTCTGACAACTGACCGTGAGTGGTTGTCGCGGGATGGACAACAAGAGATTTGGCATCTGCTACGTTTGCAAGGTCAGAGAAGATTTCCAGATTATCAATCACCTTGCGGGCTTCTGTCTCTCTACCTTTGACATGGAAGGTAAAGATTGAACCTACACCTTTAGGAAGGTATTTTTCGGCCAAAGCATGGTAGGGACTGTCAGCTAGTTTAGGATAGTTAACTTTTTCAACCTTAGGATGGTTAACAAGGAAATCAACAATTTTCTCTGTATTTTGAATATGGCGTTCTACACGAAGCGAAAGGGTTTCAAGTCCTTGGAGCAAGAGAAAAGCATTAAATGGTGACAAGGCAGCACCTGTATCACGAAGCAATTGGACACGAACAGCGATAATAAAGGCTGCTGCACCCACATCCCGAGTATAGCTCAAGTTATGGTAACTTGGGTCTTCCTCAACAAATTGAGGAAATTTCCCTGAAGCTTCCCAGTCAAAACGGCCGCTATCAACAATGACACCGCCAATAGTCGTACCATGACCACCGATAAACTTAGTCGCTGAGTGAATGGCAATATCTACACCATGAGAAAAGACATTAATCAAATAAGGTGTGGCAAAGGTATTATCCGAAACCAGTGGAATTTGATGTTTATGAGCAATCTCTGCCAATTTTTCCAAGTCAGGAATGTTAATCAAGGGATTCCCCAAGGTTTCAATCAAGACAAGTTTGGTATTGTCATTGATAGCTGCTTCCACTTCCTCCAAGTTATCCACATCTACAAAGGTAGTTGTGATTCCATAACGAGGAAGGGTTTCCTTCAAGAGGTTGAAGGTCCCACCGTAAATAGTGGACGCTGCCACCACATGGTCACCTGCGTGAGCAAGCGCCAAAATAGTGTAGGTTACAGCAGCCATACCTGATGCTGTTGCAAGCGCTCCAACACCGCCTTCAAGAGCAGCAATTCGTTCTTCAAAGGCCGCTGTTGTAGGGTTGGTGATACGGGTATAGATATTTCCTGCTTTCTTCAAGGCAAAGAGGTCTGCAGCTTCTTGCGTATCATCAAAAACAAAGGATGTTGTCTGATAAATTGGCACTGCACGAGACTTGGTAGCTGGATCCACAACTTGCCCAGCATGTAATTGTAGGGTTTCAAATTTAAATTCACGAGTCATAAGACGACCTCCAAATAGCTTCATTAGGGATATTGTATCATCTTAGGCTAGTCTTTTCCAATACCGTTTTCTTATATTTTGATATAAGGAACAACTATGACTAGTCTTACACATCAAACAAAAAAGCACGATTAACTCGTGCTCATTTCTTTAATCGACATAAGTATCTTCGTTTTTATTGAGGAAAGCGTATGGTAATCCCATCAAGAGACCTCCTCCAATAAAGTTTCCGACAAAGGTTACACCCCAGTGACGAAGAATATTAGGTATGTCAAAATTAGCAATTGAATCTGCTGCAACACTGAACTTAACAATCGCAAAAGAAGCAAAGTTCGCAGCAATGTGTTCGTTTGTTAAGAATACAAACATGTAAATCGCTGATAAGACAAGCCAAAGTTTGGCTCCACCATCTTTCACCAAAACAAATGAAAGAATGGCAATATTTACAAAGATATTGGCTAAAATACCTTCAAGTAGGACTAACTCATTGGAACGACCTAACTTCATCTCTACAACTCCTGAAATGAAGCTATCATGTGTTAGATTTGCATAGGCTGCTGAGTGGGCAAAGCCCCAACCTGCTATCAAAGCTCCTATGAGATTAAACAAGGTACAGTAAAGTAAAATCTCAGCTGTTTTTCTCCATGAGATTTTTTTCAAGAAACTACCAGCAGTCAAAAACATCATGTTGGAAGTTACCAACTCAGCATTCAAGAAAACAATGTAGGCCAATCCCCAAGCAAAAACGAATGGGAAGAGGAAACGTCCACTACCTGGTGCTATTTTATTAATCAAGTCAGCCCCAACTGCACCCGCAGCCGTACTAAATGTTAGAAAGGCACCTGCAAACATGGAGCGAATCGCATACTTAAACTTGCTTTGGCTATAAAGACTTTCTTTCTTCTTACAAGCAAATTCAATCTTTGAGATAAATTCTGAAGAGACCATAAAAAACTCCTAAAACTTTTATTTGTGAATATTATAACATAAAGCACGCATTTTGAAAAGCCTTTCTTGTATACGTTTTCTACAAAGAAAATCAAGTCATTGGAGGAATTCCATAAATCTCTCCTTTACCCATTAACAGAAAAACATTCCAATGTTTCAAATTGATCATCCAAAAATTCAAATTCAAATAGGTGCCAGTCATCGAAGGTTTGCTCACAATAACTAACTGTTCCTTGATTGTAGTCAATGATAGGTTTCCCCAGCTTGTTCTTCACATCTTCCTCGCAGACTGCTCCATACATTTCCTTAAGATCAGCTAGCATGAAGTTGATAATTCTATTGAGATTTTCCTGATAATTTTTTGATAACAGTTCAACTTTATCTATAAAGTCACAATCAGGCTCCTCGTCCCAAACAAAGGTCACTCCCTCATGCTCATAAGTGTATTGCTGTAAACTCTCATCAAAATTCATTGTTCACTCTCCAAATCATTATCATTTACTAAAAATTTATTAACATTAATCAAAATGTTCAAATGATTTCATAAAAATGTCTTCCACACTCGCGTACGATAAAATAACAACACTTGCAATGATTAGAAGATATCATCATAATGTTCACTCGCTTGTTTCACAAACTCGAAAATATTCAAAGATATGGGTTTCATTTCCAGTGAACCTAATGCCCCCAAATCATTCATATAAATAGTGTCGTCAGAATCTTTCTTTATAAAAAAAGCGACATCCCCATCTTGCCCAATCAGGAAAAAATCAGGTTCCCACTCTTCTATTTGGTAGGTGGAGTTTCTTTCTAGCAAATCTAGTCTTGAGTATAAGGTGATGCCTGTATTCTCTATTATCAACTCTCCTGCTTTGTCGATTTTACTCAAGAATTCTGCGTATAGGTTTGGAAGTACCAAGTCAATCTGATTATTCATTGTCAACTCCTCATCTATTTTTCCTACTGCGAAAGTCCTATATCTCATCTTCACTTAGTTCTCTAAAATGTGAAATATGATATCCAAAATAAGATTTCCCCGATTTTCCTATGAAGATTCCGTGTTCAGTCATATTGGCAATTTCTCCCAAGAATATCATAGGAAGATCCTTGTCAAATGGAAAACTACTTGTTATGTCTTCTTTGAGCGTAACTAAAGACTTTTCTCTTAACTGACTCATTATCTATCCTCTTTTATGCCAGGCATCCTTCGGTTACTTACGATAAATCTTTCAACTTACTGACCTGCTTCCTCTCACAACCATTAAAGTTGAATGATCATCTTGCAAGCATCAGACATTATCAAATTTTATAGTTTTCAATTTCTTCTCTACTCATGCCTACAAGTTCTGTCGTCCACAAGCCTACAATGTCCGACAAGATTGAATCGCAGGTATACTCTTCTTCACCGTCTATATACTTACAGGAAAAGACAGGCTCCCTTGTCGCCGCTTGATAAAATGTCATGGCTACTTCTTCTAGTTTTTCAGGATTGAAATCAAGTGATAGTTTTTGAGCCATATTTCCTCGTACCAGATCCCAATTTTCCTGCTTAGCCTGATAGCTTTCTCGTATTTTAGACACATAGCCCCTACAAAATGCTTTCAATAAGTCTGTGTTCTGATAAAGATACTGACAACTAAAATCCGAAATACAACCTGCATGAAGTAGGAATGTTAGTAAGTCCTTCAGACTTTCTGATACTCTCCCCACTTGGCCCTCACTTCCGATAAAGCCTATGCTGTTATCTTCGAGAAAAACATATTCTCCCCCACTACCGTCTTGAGCAAATGCCTTACAGGCAAGAGAGTACTCCTCATTGTTCCCTGAAAACTGGACTTCACTTATCTTGTCATAAAAATAAATATCACATTCAGTCATCAGTAAGGTCCTTAACTGTTCATTTTCTCTGACTTCTTGTAGCTTATCCATGATCATTCCTTTCTTAAGCTAAACACTTATCCATCTATTACAATTCTAATATGGTAGTTTTTAGTTTCATTCTTTAGATTCTTCACAAGGAGATCATTCTGTTTTGATTTGCCACAGAAAAATGATAGGGGCTTTCTGTCTTTCTGTTCAATACACACATGATACCTTGCCCCGTTCAATTTGACACTTCGAATATATTTGACTTCAATCATTTTGATGTTATTCAGCGGAATGATTCTCTTCACAAATACAAAAGCATTGTGAATATAAAGTCTCCCATTGGCAATGTGAAACGGAGCAAAAAAATCACCACCACTACGACGGACAATTATAAAACGTCGCCAAAAGATTAGTAAAAGAATAGAGGTTAATAAGTAAAAGGCAAAACTAAAGACAGGACTTTCCCACATCGTTTTCATTCCAAACAAAAAATATTCGAACATGCATCATTCTCCTTTGACTGACGCTTCTATTTGACAAAAACCAGTGAAAAATACAATTCACTGGTTTTTGAGGTTAATAACGTTGTTTATATGGCTTATTAAAGGCGCTTAGGATATCATCAGATGTTTCAGAATAAGCTTTAACTTCTTTAAAATCACCTTTAACAATAATCCGCTCTGTCGCATTATAGTCCACACAAGTTACCAGCGTAATCTCCTTAACTCCTTCACGATCCTCGATTTCATCTACCCGATCGGGGGTTACGTGCTTCACTTCACGAATCTCATAGGTGTATACTTTATCTTTATCAGTCAGATAGATTTTCATCCCCGCTTTGGCATTGACCAAAGGTGAGAAGAGCATCTGACTCGCATTTTCAGCAGTAAAGATATGGTGACTAGCTAGAGAATAGTTGCCCTCTCCCATTTTCTGATTTGCTTTCATGGTTCCTGCTCCGTAGAACAAGTTTACATTATCCAAACCTTTAAAAATAGGCAGGTTAATCTCTACTTCAGGAATGGCAATCCCTCCGATAACTGGAAGTTGCTGAGCATCCCACTGGGAAGCTAACACCGCTTCCGATGAGATGGATTTGACAGAATCAAAATCGAAATTTCCTTCTGTCTCTTTATTTTCCTCAATCTTTTCCTTAGTCACCTGACTGACTTGGTATTTATTGGTATTCCAAACCATAAAGATGTCACGAATTTGAGCATTAAAAATCAAGGCAAGGGATAGAAGAATTAAAAATCCAGCTAAAATATTGATTAGTATATTTTTACGGTTATTCTTCTTTATTTTTCTGTGAGACATTATGCTTCACCCTCTGTTCTCTCTTCTGTTGCTACCTCTTCTTTTTCTGCCGCAGCAACCGTTGTAAAGGTCACAATCTTAGCATCCTGGTCTAGACGCATCACCTTCACTCCCATAGTTGAGCGTCCTGTTTGTGAAATATTGGCAACATTTGTACGGATCATGACACCTGTATCTGTGATAATCATCAGGTCTTCATCTCCTTTAACAGTGAGGAGACCTGCAAGAGGACCATTCTTCTCAGCAACATTGGCTGTCTTCATCCCTTTACCACCACGACCTTTAGTTGGATATTCAGTAGCAAGGGTACGCTTACCATAACCTTTTTCAGTGATGATAAGGACTTCGTCCTGGTTTGTAATCACGCTAGCACCAACTACAGTATCTCCTTCACGAAGATTGACTCCTCGAACACCTGTCGCGATACGGCTCATGCCACGAACAGCTGATTGATTAAAACGAACAGCATATCCAAACTTGGTACCAATGATAATATCCGTATCTTCTTCTGTCAGCAAGACATTAATCAATTCGTCTTCATCCTTGAGATTCAAGGCTTTGAGTCCATTTTGACGAATATTTGCAAATTCTTTGACACTGGTTCTCTTCACGACACCGTGACGGGTTGTGAAGAAAAGATAAGCATCATCACTACGTTCAGACTCAACGTTGATAATGGTCTGAATGCTCTCACCCTCGTCCAACTTCAAAAGATTGACAACTGGCAATCCTTTGGCTGTACGACCATATTCAGGAATTTCATAACCTTTTAGTCGGTATACTCGTCCTTTATTGGTAAAGAAGAGCAAATGATCATGGGTGCTGGTTGAAACCAACTCACGCACAAAGTCATCATCCTTAACCCCAGTACCTTGGACACCACGACCACCACGTTTTTGGGCTGTGAACTCACCTTGATCCAGACGTTTGATGTAACCCTTGTTAGAGAGAGTAATCAAGACATCCGACTCTTCAATCAAATCTTCATCTTCAAGGGTCAAGACCTCTCCGACCATCAACTCGGTACGACGTTTGTCACCAAACTTGCGTTTGACTTCGTCCAATTCCTCTTTGATGATTTGAGCTACACGCCCAGGCTTGGCAAGAATATCAGCCAAATCTGCAATCAAGGCAATCAATTCATCATATTCAGACTGAATCTTATCACGTTCCAATCCTGTCAAACGACGAAGACGCATATCAAGGATAGCTTGACTTTGACGTTCAGAAAGCTTGAACTTGCTCATCAATTCGGCTTGGGCTTCCGCATCCGTTTCACTAGCACGGATAATACGAATCACTTCGTCGATATGGTCTAGTGCAATTAAAAGACCTTCTAAAATGTGCGCACGCGCTTCTGCTTTTTCCTTGTCAAAACGAGTGCGGCGAACAACCACTTCTTTTTGGTGCTCGATATAAGCATCCAAAATTTGACGAAGGGACAAGATTTTTGGCACGCCATTTTGAATCGCCAACATGTTGAAACCAAAATTGGTTTGCATCTGGGTCATCTTGAAGAGGTTGTTAAGGATAACGTTGGCAGACGCGTCGCGTTTAACCTCAATTACAAAGCGAACGCCTTCACGATTGGACTCATCACGTACGGCTGTAATGCCCTCAAGGCGTTTTTCCTGAACCAAGCGAACAATATGCTCATGGACCTTGGTTTTATTGACCATGTAAGGGAATTCCGTTACAACGATGCGCTCACGACCCGTCTTAGTAGTTTCAATCTCTGTACGAGAACGAAGGACAATGGAACCTTTACCAGTCTCATAGGCCTTATGAATCCCTGATTTCCCCATGACAAGAGCACCAGTCGGAAAATCTGGACCAGGCAAGACCTCCATCAAGTCCTTAGTCGTCACATCTGGATTGTCCATGACGAGCTTCACAGCATCAATGGTTTCACCCAAGTTGTGAGGAGGAATGTTGGTAGCCATCCCTACGGCAATCCCAGTTGCCCCATTGACCAAAAGGTTTGGAAAACGGGCTGGCAAGACCAAGGGCTCACGCTCATTGGCATCGTAGTTGTCTACGAAATCAACTGTGTTTTTATTGATATCACGAAGCATTTCAAGAGCAATCTTGCTCATACGTGCTTCTGTGTAACGCTGTGCAGCGGCACCATCCCCGTCCATGGAACCAAAGTTTCCATGTCCATCGACAAGCATGTAACGGTAGCTCCACCACTGGGCCATACGGACCATGGCTTCATAAATAGAGGAATCTCCGTGCGGGTGGTATTTACCCATAACATCCCCTGTAATACGGGCTGATTTTTTATGAGGTTTGTCTGGTGTAACACCTAATTCATTCATTCCGTAAAGAATACGGCGGTGAACAGGCTTCAAGCCATCTCGAACATCAGGAAGAGCACGCGCTACGATAACACTCATGGCGTAATCGATAAAGCTGGTCTTCATCTCCTTTGTCAGATTGACATTCACTAAATTTTTATCCTGCATTAATAAATGCCTCATTTCACTATTAGTAATTAGATATATTATACCATAAAATGTCCTTTATTTCAGGCTTCTGAAACTACTAAAACGTTTACATCAATAACCGCATAGAATATTCGTGACAAAGCTTTTTAAAAGTGATAGAATGAAAGTGTCTGGGGATTCCCCTAAAAAAAATGAAGGAGATGTTTAGATAATGACTTCAACTAAACAACACAAAAAAGTGATCCTTGTTGGTGACGGTGCCGTAGGTTCATCTTACGCTTTCGCACTTGTTAACCAAGGAATTGCACAAGAGCTTGGAATTATCGAAATTCCACAATTACACGAAAAAGCTGTTGGTGATGCGCTTGACCTTAGTCACGCCCTTGCCTTCACTTCACCTAAAAAAATCTACGCTGCTCAATACTCTGACTGTGCAGACGCTGACCTTGTTGTTATCACTGCAGGTGCTCCTCAAAAACCAGGTGAAACTCGTCTTGACCTTGTAGGTAAAAACTTGGCTATCAACAAATCAATCGTAACACAAGTTGTTGAATCAGGTTTTGATGGTATCTTCCTTGTTGCTGCTAACCCAGTTGACGTTTTGACTTACTCAACTTGGAAATTCTCTGGATTCCCTAAAGAACGCGTTATCGGTTCAGGTACTTCACTTGACTCAGCTCGTTTCCGTCAAGCACTTGCTGAAAAATTGGACGTTGATGCTCGTTCAGTTCACGCCTACATCATGGGTGAACACGGAGATTCTGAATTTGCCGTTTGGTCACACGCCAACATCGCTGGTGTAAACCTTGAAGAATTCCTTAAAGACACTCAAAACGTTCAAGAAGCTGAATTGATTGAATTGTTCGAAGGTGTTCGTGATGCTGCTTACACAATCATCAACAAAAAAGGAGCTACATACTATGGTATCGCCGTAGCACTTGCTCGTATCACAAAAGCAATCCTTGATGACGAAAATGCAGTACTTCCACTTTCAGTCTTCCAAGAAGGTCAATACGGAGTTGAAAACGTCTTTATCGGTCAACCAGCTGTTGTTGGTGCACACGGTATCGTTCGTCCAGTAAACATTCCATTGAACGACGCGGAAACTCAAAAAATGCAAGCATCTGCTAAAGAATTGCAAGCAATCATTGATGAAGCATGGAAGAATCCTGAATTCCAAGCAGCTTCTAAAAACTAATGAAAAGAAGGTTCTCATTTTATGGGAGCCTCTTTCTTTTTGCACAGAACGATAAAATCATATTTTCCAAAACAAAAAAGCCTACTGACCAAGCTAAGTAGCTTGATACAATAGGCTTTTTGAAAATTCATTATTTAACAGCGTCTTTAAGAGCTTTACCAGCTTTGAATGCTGGAACTTTAGAAGCTGCGATTTTGATTTCTTTACCAGTTTGTGGGTTGCGACCTTTACGTGCAGCACGCTCACGAACTTCAAAGTTACCAAAACCGATCAATTGAACTTTTTCACCAGCTGCAAGGTATTCAGTTACTGCTGCAAATACAGCGTCAACTGCTGCTGCTGAATCTTTCTTAGTCAATTCTGTAGCTTCTGCTACTTTAGCGATCAAATCTTGTTTGTTTGCCATGTTAATAATTCCTCCAAATAATTTCTAATTAACAAATATAATCATATCCTAAAATTGCCCACAGGTCAAGTCAAAAACGCTATTTCTAACGATTTTTCTCTATTTTTTTAGGAATGATATCGAACTAAGATAGCCCATGCATTTTCGCCTGTATGTGTCTGAATGATAGAGCCTGTTTCCAGTACTGAGATCGGTTTTTCAACATAAGTTTGTAAAACATTCTTCATCTCATTTGCCCATTCGTTCGTTCCGGCATAGGAAATTCCAATCTCTGCAACTGATTTTTGGGAAAGAGTATTGGTTAATTCCTCAAGCCACTTTTTGAAAGTTTTCGCTCCACGTCCTTTGACGATTGGTTGGAGTTCATGCTCCTTCATTTGCATGACGACACGAATATTCAACAGAGAACTGATCAAGCCTGTCACACGCCCAATACGACCACCTTTGACTAAATTTTCCAAAGTCGAAACACCGATATAAAGTTCGGTATGATTTTTCACATCTTCCACATGTGCCAAGATAGTTTCTAAATCTTTTCCTTCTTGAGCAAGTTTAGCTGCTTCAACTACTTGGAACTTCATCGCCTGGTCTGTAAAAGAACTATCAATAACGGTCACATCAGCGCTAGAGAGGCTTGCTCCTTGGCGAGCAGCTTCAACAGTACCAGATAGTGCATGGGACATGTGAATAGCAAGTATCTGACTGCCGTC
Organism: Streptococcus oralis; assembly: GCF_019929365.1. Classification (GTDB taxonomy): domain Bacteria; phylum Bacillota; class Bacilli; order Lactobacillales; family Streptococcaceae; genus Streptococcus; species Streptococcus oralis_BT. The sequence goes on from NZ_JAHZPH010000001.1 coordinate 469,936, forward strand.
TTTACCTAGTTCTTCAAAAACTTCAGCAAATACTCCCACTGGAGGCTGACTGGTTTTGGGTAGGTTTTTACTTTGCTGCATGAGATGAAGGAATTCCCCCTCTTTCAAATCTGCATCAGAATAAAGGATACCATCAATCATCACAGATAAAGGAACAACGGTGATATTTAATTCTTTAACCACTTCTGGTTCAATAGTAACAGAGGAATCCGTTACAATTTTTACTTGTGTCATATCTTCAATCTTTCTATTCTTCTAAATAAGATAGGGATTTATCACCTTTATTATATCAAAAAATTGTTAAAAAATCATGATGAATCCAATGAAAAAGCTTGGAATTTTGGTATAATCTATCTATAGAAAAGCGAGGGAGAATCATGATCCGAAAAGTTCAGCCTATTGTCACTATCATACTTGGGGCAGCTATTTATGCCTTTGGTCTTACCTATTTTGTAGTTCCTCATCATTTGTTTGAAGGCGGAGCAACTGGTATCACACTGATTACCTTCTATCTCTTTAAAATTCCTGTCTCAGTGATGAATCTCTTGATTAACATCCCTCTCTTTATCCTCGCTTGGAAGATATTTGGTCCGAAAACTCTCTACTCCAGCCTTTTGGGAACCATTTCCCTCTCGATCTGGCTTGCTGTCTTTGAACGAATTCCTTTACAATTTGACTTGCAAGGTGATCTCATTATTGTCTCTTTAGTTTCTGGTGTTTTACTGGGAGTTGGTTTAGGAATTATCTTTAATGCTGGTGGTACAACAGGTGGATCAGATATTGTTGCTCGCATCCTCAACAAATACACCAATATTTCAGTTGGAAAATTGCTTTTCTCGCTTGATTTCATTATTCTAATGTTGATTTTGATTATCTTCCAAGATTTGCGCCTAGTGACTTATACCCTCTTATTTGACTTTATCATCGCTCGTGTTATCGACCTGATCGGTGAAGGAGGTTATGCTGGTAAAGGATTTATGATTATAACTCAATTTCCAGATCGGTTAGCCGAAAAAATTAACGATGAACTCGGACGCGGCGTAACCTTTATATCTGGTCAAGGTTACTACAGCAAAAAGGATTTAAAAATTATCTACTGTATCGTCGGTCGGAACGAAATCGTTAAAATGAAGGATATGATTCACCAAATCGATCCTCAAGCCTTTATCACCATCACAGAGGCCCATGAAATTCTTGGTGAAGGATTTACTTATGTAAAAGATTAAAAAAGCTGGGAAATCCCAGCTTTTATTCTTCTTCTGCGAGGGTTGAATGACGGAACCCGTAAGTAAAGTAAATGACTAGACCAACTACAAGAGCAAGTCCAAAGGCAATCCATGTTTCCTTGGTATACTGAAGCATAAAGGAAACACAGATAAGAATGGAAATAATTGGCAAAAGTGGCACCAAGGGAGTTTTAAACTCTCCTTCTTTTGGCATGCCCTTATCCTTTCTGAGCTTGATAATACCGTAGGCAAGCAAAATGAGATAAGCTAGCGTACAGATATTTAAAAAGGCAGCGATACTGGCTAGCGGAAAGACTCCTGCTGCAATGGCTGAAGCAACTCCTGTTAAGATGGTCGCATTTTTAGGAACGCGACTGGTCTTGCTTAATTGTTTAAAACTTTGAGGTAAAAGTCCATCACGTGCTAAGCTATATATCATTCGAGACAAAGCATAAGTCATGGAGATACATACAGTTATTAGGGTGAGAATGGCTACAAGCGAAACATAATTTGCTGCCCAGCCAATTCCGATACTACGCAATGAAAAGGCCACTGCATCGTCCACATTGAGTTTGCTATAGTGAACAATCCCAGTCAATACTATTGTTACCAAGGCATAGAGAATAGTGACGATTGTCAGAGAAAGCACAATTCCGCGAGGAATATTTTTTTGCGGGCTTTGGATTTCATCAACTGCCATGGAAATAGACTCAAATCCGAGAAATCCAAAGAACATCAAAGATGCACCTGCCATAATCCCAGTGCTTCCTCCATAAAACTGACCAAAACCAAAAGGAGCAAAATTCGACCAATTTTCAGGTTTGATATACCAAATGCCAACTAGGATAAATAAGGCGAGAGCTGAGAATTTCAAGATTACTAGAAGCGAATTAAAGCGCAAGGCTGCCTTGGAATTTAATAAAACCAATCCCGTTACCAAGGTCAGCACCAAAATAGGTAAAAGGTCGATATAGGTGCCTTGTTCGGGGTTAAAAGTAGCATTTAAGGCTTGGGGCATGGAAATACCATAATTACTGAGTAAGCCCTTAAAATAAGCTGCCCAACCAGACGCCACACCTGAAACAGCTGTCATAAATTCCATGATGGTCAACCAGCCAGCAATCCATGCTGGTAATTCTCCTAAAATCGCATAGAGATAACTATACGCACCTCCTGTAGCAGGAACACGAGAGGCAAATTCTGCAAAAAAGAGGGCTGATAAAGAAACACATAGGGCAGAAATCACAATGGAAATCACTAGTGATGGACCAGCTAGGGTAGCCGCTGCTGTTCCTGTAATGGTGAAAATCCCTGTCCCCACCATGGCACCAATCCCTAGAAGAATCAAATCCCACAACTTCAAATGGCGATGCATCTCTGTCTGTCTCAGACTAACATCCTTGGTTCTAAAAATATTCATACTTCATCTCCACTAAATGTAATTGTTTTATTTTACCATATAAAAGCACTTTTGTGAATATTTATTAGGTTCTTTTTTGAAAAAAATCTGAACAGGAAGGATTCCTGTTCAGATTTTGCATATTCTTACCCAACAGACCCTTCCATTTCATAGCTAATCAAGCGGTTCAGCTCAACTGCGTATTCCATTGGAAGCTCTTTAGTGAAGGGTTCGACAAATCCCATGACAATCATCTCGGTTGCCTCAGATTCTGACAAACCACGACTCATGAGGTAATAGAGTTGTTCTTCTGAAATCTTAGAGACCTTGGCTTCGTGTTCCAAAGCAACTTGCGAATTATGAATTTCATTAAATGGAATGGTATCTGACGCTGACAAGTCATCCATGATAATGGTATCACACTCAATGTGAGAGACAGATTTCTTAGAGTTTTTATTAAAGGTTACTTGTCCACGGTAGTCAACCTTTCCTCCACCTTTAGCGATGGATTTAGAAACGATAGACGAGCTTGTATGTGGAGCGTTGTGGATCATCTTGGCACCCGTATCTTGGTGTTGCCCTGCATTGGCAAAGGCGATCGAAAGCATAGTACCACGCGCCCCTTCTCCATCCAGGTAAACAGATGGGTATTTCATGGTTGTTTTAGCACCCAAGTTACCATCAATCCACTCAACAGTCGCATCTTTCAAAGCTTTGGCACGTTTTGTTACCAAGTTATAGACATTATCAGACCAGTTTTGGATGGTTGTATAACGCATATAAGCTCCGTCCAATGCGAAAATTTCTACAATGGCAGCGTGCAAGCTGTTGCTAGAATAAGTTGGTGCTGTACATCCTTCTACGTAATGGACGCTTGCTCCTTCATCAACAATAATCAAGGTACGTTCGAACTGACCTGTATTTTCGTTGTTGATACGGAAGTAAGTTTGAAGCGGAATATCTACCTTGACACCTTTTGGCACATAGATAAAGGTTCCACCCGACCATACTGCCGAGTTGAGGGCTGCCAACTTGTTGTCTGTCGGCGGTACCAACTTAGCGAAGTATTGTTTAAACAAGTCTGGGTATTCCTTGAGGGCAGAATCCGTATCTGTAAAGATAATTCCTAACTTCTCAAACTCCTCCTTCATGTTGTGGTATACCACTTCTGACTCGTACTGGGCAGAGGCACCCGCTAAATAAGCACGTTCAGCTTCTGGAATCCCGATACGTTCAAAGGTTTCTTTGATTTTTTCAGGAACTTCATCCCATGAACGGGCCGGTTTATCAGAAGGTTTTTGATAGTAGATCAAGTCATCAAAATCAATCTCTGACAAATCTGCTCCCCAAGTTTGCATGGGCATTTTTTTGAAGGTTTCATAAGATTTCAAACGGAATTCCAACATCCACTCTGGCTCACCCTTGGCAGCAGATAATTCACGAATAACACCTTCGTTGAGTCCTTTTCCTGTCGATAGGACAGGCTCTACATCGTCATGGAAACCAAATTTATATTCACCAAGATCAATTGGTTTTGGTTCTACTCTTTCTTCAGCCATAATATCCTTTCTTTCATTCTTCATTTCTACTGATTCATAAGACAAAAGAAACTTGTCTTACTTGTTTTCTTGATCTTCAATTGTTTTCTTAAGGGCATTCCAAGCTAGGGTTGCACACTTAATTCGTTGCGGGAATTTGGCAACACCTGATAAGAAGGCTGCATCACCTAGTTGGTCTTGACGCTCATCCTTTTGACCTTGAACCATTTCAGAAAAGATGGTTGCAAGTTCTAGAATTTCTTGCTTGGTCTTCCCTAAAACAGCATCTGTCATCATACTAGCAGAGGCAGTTGAGATGGTACAACCTGAATTTAGAAAAGCAATATCTTCCAAACGGTTCTCTGCATCAAACTTGACAGATAGGTTGATGACATCGCCACAGGTTGGATTATTGAGGCTGATTTGCTCGGCATCTTCCAGCTTCCCTTGGTGATGTGGATTTTTCGAATGGTCCGCTACCACTGCCATATAAAGGCTATCTAGTTTAGAAAGTGCCATTGAAAAACTCCTTTGTCTTTTGTAGGGCATCGACCAACTTGTCGCAATCTGCCTTGGTATTGTAGATATAAAAACTTACACGAGCTGTTGCTGGGACTTCCAAATACTGAAGCAAGGGTTGGGCACAGTGATGCCCCGCACGAACAGCTACTCCTTCATAATCCAGAGCCGTCGCTAGGTCATGAGGATGAAGATCGTCTAGGTTAAAGGCAATAACACCTGAACGTTGAGCTAAGTCCTGAGAACCATAAATAGTCAAGCCTTCAATGACCTGCAATTTCGGATATACGTATGCAATCAGTTCCTGTTCATGGGATTCAATTGAATCCATACCGATGTTTTCTAGATAATCCACTGCTGCTGCAAGTCCGATAGCACCTGCCATATTTGGAGTTCCCGCCTCAAATTTCCAAGGCAATTCCTTCCAGCTAGCAGATTGCTCGTAGACAAAATCAATCATCTCACCACCAAACTCAATCGGTGGCATTTGCTCAAGATGCTTCTCTTTACCGTAAAGCACACCGATACCTGTCGGACCAGCCATCTTGTGACCTGAAAAGGCAAAGAAGTCCACATCCAAATCCTGGACATCAATCTTCATATGTGGTGTAGATTGAGCACCATCCACCACCATGATAGCTCCAACTTGGTGGGCTAATTGAGTGATTTCCTTGATCGGATTGACCACACCAAGAACATTTGAGGCGTGAGCTAGGGAGACAAATTTGACTCTGTCAGTCAATTTAGCGCGCAAGTCATCCATATCCAGAGCTCCGTCCTTGAGATAGACATAGACAAGTTCTGCTCCAGCCTTGCGACAGGCCTCCTGCCAAGGAATGATATTGGAATGGTGTTCCATGACAGAAATCAAGACCTGATCTCCCTCAGTCAGAATTTCCTCAGCAAAGCGTGCTACCCAGTTAAGACTAGTTGTCGTTCCTCTGGTAAAGAGAACTTCCTTTGTAGAGCCTGCATTGATAAACTTACGAATGGTTTCACGAGCAGCTTCATAGGATGCTGTCGCACGCTCTGCCAAGGTATGAACACCACGGTGAACATTGGCATTGTCCTGCTCATAGTAGCGGTTGATTGTTTCCAGAACTGCTAGTGGTTTTTGTGTCGTCGCAGCATTGTCCAGATAGACCAGAGGTTCATCGTTGACAATCTGGTCTAAAATTGGAAAATCCTTGCGAATCGCTTCTACATCTAACATAGGCTTCCCCTTAGCGTTTTGACAATTTTTCTTCGATCGTTGCAATCATTTCATCACGAACTTCTTTGACTGGAATCTCAACAATAACGGAACCAAGGAAACCACGAACAACCAAACGCTCCGCAGTTGCCTTGTCCAAGCCACGGCTCATGAGATAGTACATATCTTCTGGATCCACCTGTCCGATAGAGGCCGCGTGGCCAGCCGTTACGTCATTTTCATCAATCAAAAGAATTGGGTTGGCATCTGAACGTGCTTGGTCTGAAAGCATGAGAACACGGCTCTCTTGTTGGGCATCTGCTCCCTTGGCACCCTTGATGATGTGACCGATACCGTTGAATGTCAAAGTTGCTTTCTCAAGAATAACCCCATGTTGGAGGATATTTCCGATTGAGTTGCATCCATAGTTAGTCACACGAGTATCAATCCCTTGTACCTGACGTCCACTTGAAAGAGCTACGACTTTAAGATCAGCATGGCTACCGTTACCAATCAGGTCGCTATCAAAGTCAGCAACTACGTTTCCTTCGTTCATGACACCGATTGCCCAGTCAATGCTTGCATCGTTGCCCAATTTACCACGACGGCTAATGTAGGCAGTGACATTTTCACCTAGACGGTCAATCGCTGCAAATTTCACTTGAGCGCCAGAACGTGCAATGACTTCCACTGTGATATTGGCAGTTGCTTTTGCACTACCTTCGCCACGTGACTCTAAACGTTCAAGGTAGCTTATCTTAGAGTTTTTACCAGCAATGATAAGGATATGCTTGTTAAAGGGCACATCGCTATCGCTGTCTTGGTAGAAAATTCCTTCGATAGGCTCTGCAATCTCAACATTATCAGGAATATAGAGAACAGCACCACTATTAAAATATGCTGTGTGATAAGCTGCCAACTTGTCATCGTCATACTTAACAGATGACATGAAGAATTCCTCAATAAGCTCTGGAATTTCTTCTAAAGCTGAGTGAAAATCTGTAAAGACTACACCCTGTTCAGCCAACTCAACTGGAATTTGTTCAAAAACTGTTTGAGTTCCTACTTGAACCAATTTCAAGTGATTATCTAGAGCTGTGAAATCTGGAACATTTGCTGATGGCTCATTTTCTGTAATGGTTCCATCACCCAGATTCCAACGGTGAAATTTCACACGCTCAATGACTGGTAATTCCAAACTCTCAATCTTATCAAAAGCTTTTTGGCGGAGGTCGGACAACCAGCTTGGTTCAGCGTGCATTTCTGAAAAAAGTTTAATAGTTTCTTTAGTCATTTACTTCTCCTAAAAGATACGAGGAATTACAATTCTTCCTTGTAGTCGTAGCCAAGTTCTTCAGCTAGTTTTGCGTATCCTTCACGTTCCAAACGGGCAGCCAATTCTGGACCACCAGAAAGGACAACACGACCTTCCATCATCACGTGTACCACATCTGGTGTGATGTAGTTCAAAAGACGTTGGTAGTGAGTGATAATCATAGCACCAAAGCCTTCACCACGCATGGCATTGACACCTTTCGATACAACTTTAAGTGCGTCAATATCAAGACCAGAGTCAATCTCGTCCAAAAGAGCGAAAGTTGGTTCCAACATCAAAAGTTGAAGAATTTCATTACGTTTTTTCTCACCACCAGAGAAGCCTTCGTTGAGGTAACGCTCTGCCATTTCTTCTTTCATGTTGAGCAATTCCATTTTCTCGTCTAGTTTAGTGATGAACTCACGAACTGAAATCTTTTCATCATCTTCTTTGCCAGCATTCATGGCTGCACGAAGAAACTCTGCATTGGTAATTCCAGGGATTTCAGATGGGTATTGCATAGCAAGGAAAAGTCCCATACGCGCACGCTCGTCCACTTCCAACTCAAGGATATTTACGCCATCAAACAAGACCTCACCTTTGGTAACCTCATAGTTAGGGTTCCCCATAATAGCTGCAGAAAGAGTCGATTTACCAGTACCATTTGGTCCCATGATAGCAGCGATTTCTCCTGTTTTCAGGGTCAGGTTAACCCCTTTCAAAATTTCTTTTCCTTCAATCTCAACGTGAAGATCTTTGATCTCTAATACTGACATGATAGTTCCTTTCTTTTTCTGGCCTACTTCCTTTATCCTTAAAGAAATCACTTACATTTCTCTAAAAAATACAAGAAAAGGTCCATAAATATACTCTACTAGTATAACAAAAAAAAGCCTAAAAGGCTTTGATTTTGTTTAGAAGCTAGTGACTAATCCTTGCGGTTTAGGTGCTGATCAATGGCATCTACTATTTTCCCCATTACATAACTTAACCTAAAATTTCGAAGAAGAAGAATGGCCCAAAAGGCTGCCATGAAATAGCGACCCGTCATCCAAGCTTCATTGAAAAAATAAGTCTCAGCAGCAGTAAATAGTGCTATCACGATAAATTGTTGTCTAGTCATAGGATTATTGTACCATGAAATCCACTTTTAGTCTTCTTCAACCATGACTTTATCAGCCAAAAATTCGAATCCTTCTGGAATTAGACTTTCTTCTTCTACCTCTTGATCTGCTTGAGAAGACTTGTTTTTAGATGAAAATGCTGCACGAACCTCTTTCCATTCCTCTAGGGAAATTGCCAGGATTTCAGGTGAAAATCCAGCCGCTTGGCTAAGAATATTGCCAAACATGGTATTGAGGTTATCCCGTTTCATGGTTTGGCCTGCATTGAAATTAGATTCAAAAGCTAAAATAGCATGGTGTTCGTTGGCCGCAACTGGTTGAGAACCAACAAGCAGAGCCTTATCAGGACCAGCTAAGCTTTCGATCACTTCTCCCCACGCATTCTGGAGGCGAATCAAGTTTTGCCGCGCCAATTCAGGATTTTCAACAGCTTCTTGTAGGATAGCCTGAACCTTATTACGGTCTACTCGATAGACAGTCTTGGAAGTGGCTGGACGGCTAGGGATTGGCGCCACTTGTTTAGGAGCTGTTCCAACATTGGCAAGTTCTTGTTTAAGACGAGCGATTTCCTGTCTTAGTGCAGAAATTTCACTTTCGACAGCTTCTGAAAGCATTGGTTCAGGCTTAATCTCCGCTAAACGAATGGTCATCATCTCAGCGTAAATCTTAGGTTGCAAGCTGGCCTTCATATCTGCTAAACTCACTGTCGCTAGACGAATCATTTCAAAGAGACTTTCCTGAGACAGAGCTAGATTGTCCATAAAAACTGAACTATGATGAGTATTTTCGCCACCTGTCTGAACAACCAGTAGATCACGCAAATACTGCAAGAGATCCGTCACAAAACGAGTCATGCTCTTGCCATTTTCAAACAAAAGATTCAAAGAATCAAGCGCTTTTGAAACATCCTGTTGAGACAAGGCAGCTACATAGTCATCAAGTGCTGATAGACTAATGGTGCCTGTAATCTCCTCAGAGATGGCAGTCGTGAGCTCATTCCCTTGCGTCAAACTCAAGGCTTGATCCAGAATAGACAAGGCATCCCGCATCCCACCTTCAGCCCGTCTAGCGATAATTTCCACAGCCTCTGGTTCAGAACTGATATTCTCTTTTTGCAAAATTGTTTGGATATGCTCTTTAATATCTTGCGTTCTGATCGATTTAAACTCAAAACGTTGGACACGCGATAAAATAGTTGCTGGAATCTTGTGCAATTCGGTGGTCGCCAAGATAAAGACAACATTTTGAGTTGGTTCTTCTAGGGTCTTCAAAAGCGCATTAAAGGCTCCTGTAGACAGCATATGAACCTCGTCGATAATGTAGACCTTATAACGAGCCAAGCTAGGAGCATAGGTAGATTTATCGCGAATTTCTCGGATTTCATCAACTCCGTTATTCGAAGCGGCATCCATTTCGATAACATCTTCTAGGCTACCTTCTGTCACTGCCTGACAGATATAACAGTTATTGCATGGTTCACCGTCCACTTGATTGGGACAGTTCATGGCCTTGGCAAAAATCTTAGCTACACTGGTTTTCCCAGTTCCACGAGGACCTGAGAAAAGATAAGCATGACTAATCTTTTCCTGCTCAACTGCTTGTTTTAGGGTTTTAGCCACAACCTCTTGTCCGACCAATTGTGAAAAAGTCTGGCTTCTATATTTTCGATAAAGTGCTTGATACATTAGGCTTTCTCCTCAAACATCGTAAAGTCCCATTCTGTCTTCTCAAGCAAAATAGCGACAAATTGTTCCAAGTAATCACGGTCAACGGCATTATAATCCTCAATAAGAGAAGAGTCCAAGTCTAAGACACCTAGCAATCGACCATTCTTGAGCATGGGAACTACGATTTCACTCTTGGCCTTACTATCGCAAGAAATGTAGTTTGGATAGGTGCTCACGTCCCCTACTAAAACAGTCTCTTGAAACTCAGCAGCTTCTCCACACACACCTTTTCCAAGTGGGATGCGAATGCAAGAAACACCACCCTGAAAAGGCCCTAAAACCAACTCGCTACCATCAAACAGATAAAAACCTGCAAATACAGTATTCGGAAAGCGAGATTTTAGGAGGGCACTAGCATTCGAAAGATTGGCAAGAACGTTGCTCTCACCCTCTAGTAAATAAGAGAGTTCCTCATTTAACAATTGATATTGTGATTGTTTTTCTGAATCTAACATAGAACTATTATATCAAAAATGGGAAAGAGACAAAAGAAAAATCCCTTGTTTTAAACAAAGGATTTTGTGATTATCAATTTGATTAAAGTTCGATATCACCGAACAAGTCAGCCATTGAGAATCCTGTTTGTGTTTCTGGAAGTTCGAAATCACGTTTTTCTTGACGTTTTGGACGACGTGGACGAGCAGCACGTTTTTCTTCTTTTTGTCCTTCTTCTTGAGCTGGACGTTCTTCAAGAGCTTTGATAGAAAGTGATACACGTTCTGCATCAGCGTTAACATCAAGTACTTTAACAGTAACTTCTTGACCAACAGTAAGAGCTTCTTTTGGATTTTCGATACGTTTGTGTGAAATTTGTGATACGTGAACAAGTCCATCGATACCTGGCAACACTTCAACAAATGCACCAAAGTCAGTCAAACGTTTAACTGTCCCTTCTACTACATCACCTTTAGCCAATTTTTGCTCAACACCATCCCATGGTCCAGGTGTTGTTGCTTTAAGTGAAAGTGATACGCGTCCTTCTTCTTCGTTAAGATCAAGGATCTTCACTTCGATTTCTTCACCAACAGTTACAACTGATTTAGGTGATACGTTACGTTCATGTGACAATTCAGTCAAGTGAACCAATCCGTCAACACCACCAAGGTCGATGAAAGCACCGAAGCTTGTGATACGAGCAACTTTACCAGTTACGACATCACCAACAGCCAATTTACCGAATACTTCAGCACGAGCTGCTGCAGTAGCTGCTTCAACAACTTCACGACGTGAAAGGATGAAGCGGTTTTCTTTAGGATCAACTTCTTTGATTTTAGCATCAAATTCTTGACCTACGAAACGCTCAGTGTTACGTACGAAACGAGTATCCAACATTGAAGCTGGGATGAATCCACGAACACCTTCAAATTCTACTGAAAGTCCACCTTTAACGGCACGAGTTCCTTTAACAGTAACAACTTCTTCTTCACGTCCTACAAGTTTGTCCCATGCTTTGCGAGCTTCAAGGCGTTTTTTAGATACAAGGTATGTAACTGTATCAGTATCTTTACCAACTACTTGACGAAGTACAAGAACATCCAATACTTCTCCTACTTTCACAAAGTCATTGATATCTGCATCGCGATCGTTTGTCAATTCGCGAAGAGTCAAGACACCTTCAACACCAGTCCCAGAGATTGCAACGTTAGCTTGAGTCGCATCAACTGTCAATACTTCAGCACTAACAACATCACCAGGCTCAACTTGGCTAACGCTATTTAGCAAATCTTCAAATTCGTTCATCTAAAAAATCCTCCAACAATCAAGTCTTTTCCAAAACTTGACATACTTATAATTTTTTTCCTAAGCACCCGCAAGAACATGTTCGTATTGTTCACGTCTTTCAATATAAAAATAAAATACCCTAAGATATTTTTCTTTTTATCTTGAATTTATTACCTAAGAACTGGGGTAGCTGGATTCGAACCAACGCATGAGGGAGTCAAAGTCCCTTGCCTTACCGCTTGGCTATACCCCAATGATGAGATGGAGAGAGAGGGATTCGAACCCCCGAACCCGAAGGAGCGGATTTACAGTCCGCCGCGTTTAGCCTCTTCGCTATCTCTCCAATGCTTAACGAAAACTATTATATCATGAAATTTTCAAAAAAACAAGCATTATTTTGTTAAATTATAGTTTTCAATCAAAATTTCCACAGCTTTTTCAAGTTTTTTATAAAAACTATCGACATTTCCATTCTTTATGATGGCAAATTGACTGTCTAATTCGGCAATTTCACCAATGACTTTTTTCCCAATCGTCAAAACATAACCTTCATAGCTGTCTTTTCCAACAGTCACTTTTGCATCTGTTAATTGAATTTCAATTTTCTTATCTTTTTTACTCATACTTTACCTCTTTTCACTTTTTCTATTGTACAAGAAAATGCTCAAACTAGCAAGAAAAAACTCCATTTCAGCTATTACAACTGCTATGGAGTTCTTCTTTACTTCATGTCTTTTAGTCTACTTTGACGATCCATCCTTCAGGCGCTTCTACATCACCAAATTGGATACCCGTCAATTCATCATAGAGTTTACGTGTAACAGGACCTACTTCTGTTTCACTATAGAAAACATGGAAATCATCGCCGTGTTGAATGCCTCCAATTGGTGAAATAACCGCTGCCGTACCACAAGCACCTGCCTCTACAAAACGATCCAAATTGTCGATTGGGACATCTCCTTCGATCGGTGTCAAACCCAAGCGGTGTTCTGCCAAGTAAAGCAAAGAATACTTGGTAATAGATGGCAAGATTGACGGACTCAGTGGCGTAACAAATTCATTGTCTGCCGTGATTCCAAAGAAGTTGGCTGATCCGACTTCCTCAATCTTGGTGTGGGTAGCTGGGTCTAGGTAGATAACGTCAGAAAAGTTGCGAGACTTTGCTATTTTACCTGGGAGGAGACTGGCAGCATAGTTCCCACCTACCTTGGCCGCACCCGTACCATTTGGAGCTGCTCGGTCGTATTCATCTTGAATCAAGAAATTCGTTGGAACCAATCCACCTTTAAAGTAATTACCAACCGGCATAGCAAAGATGGTGAAAATATACTCTTCTGCTGGTTTAACCCCGATAATATCCCCAACACCAATCAAGAGAGGACGGAGATAGAGGGTTCCACCTGTTCCATATGGTGGGACGTATTCTTCATTTGCACGCACAACTGCTTTACAAGCTTCTACAAACATTTCTGTCGGAACTTGTGGCATCAAGAGACGATCGCAGGTACGTTGCAGACGCTTGGCATTTTCATCAGGACGGAAAAGTTGAATACTGCCATCTTTGGTACGGTAGGCTTTTAATCCCTCAAATGCTTGCTGTCCATAATGGAGACTTGGAGAAGACTCTGAAATATGCAAGGTTGCATCCTCTGTCAATTCTCCTTGATCCCATTGACCATTTTTGTAGTGAGCGATATAACGGTAAGGTAATTTCATATAAGCAAAGCCAAGATTTTCCCAATCAATTGCAACTGTCATGTGTTTCTCCTTTATACTATTCAAACTATGTGTTCTATTCTACACTTTTCTAGTAAAATTTCAAGTATTATTTGTAATTTTCTGAAAATTTTTTCAACAAAAAGAAATCAGTCACTTGGACTGATTCTTTTTATTGATTTTCTTTACCTTCTTTAAAGACTTCTTTCAGGTAAGCATCAAAAACTTCTTCATCTGAAATGGTGTCTGATATAAAGCTTCCGTTGCTAGTGCGTTCTGACAAGTTCAAATCTTGCAATCGGCTTTCATAGATTGTTCCCTTGTTAGATTGGACAAGTAACGTTTGGTCGTTTTCTTCTACTTCTGTACTAAAGAGATCACCGATGAAGCCTTGTTCTGCAACTGCTCCTGCTAAGAAGACACGATGCGGTTTGTTCTTCAACTCACGCAAGACTTGTAGGCCTCGTTTAGCACGACTGGTTGCTGGAATTTCCTCACAAGAGACACGTTTCAAGCTACCACGTTGGGTCAAGAGGTAGAAGGATGAGGTGTTACAGATAAAGGCAGCTTGAAGCGCATCATCTGCTTTCAAGTTCATAGCCTTGACACCCGCAGCCTTGGCACCAACAACTGGTACCTCTTCGATATTGAAACGAAGGGCATAACCGTTTTGACTAATCAAGAGTACATCGTCCAGTTTAATCGGAGCCACTGCTACAATCTGATCTGTCTCGTCTTTGAGCTTAGCATACTTGACTGATTTAGACTTGTAGGTTCGCCATGGAGAGAATTCTTTGCGTTCTACGCGTTTGATTTGACCAAGACGAGTTGCAGCAAAGTAGGTTGTCGCATCATCAAACTGATCCACAACTTCAGCATACAGGATTCCTTCATTAGTCTCGAAGTTTGTAATGGTCTGGCTCAGATGCTCTCCGATATCCTTCCAACGAATATCTGCCAATTCATGGATTGGTCGATAGATGACATTTCCGAGAGTTGTAAACATCAAAAGATGCTGGGTTGTCTTGGCAGATTGAACAAAAATCAAACGATCATCATCACGTTTGCCAATTTCTTCCAGCGTTGAAGCCGCAAAGGAACGTGGGCTGGTACGCTTGATGTAACCTGCCTTGGTCACGCTGACGTATGTATCTTCCTCGGATATCAGACTAGCTGTATCAATCTCGATTGCTTTCGCAGTATCTTCTAAGCTACTCAAACGCGAAGTCGCAAATTTCTTCTTGACCTCACGAAGCTCTTTCTTCATGAGATTGTACATGGTCCGCTCATCACCGATAATCGCCGCCAGCATAGCAATCTTCTCACGAAGCTCTGCTTCTTCTTCCTGCAGAACAACCACATCGGTATTGGTCAAACGGTACAGTTGCAAGGTAACGATAGCCTCAGCCTGCTCCTCTGTAAAATCATAGCTGACCTTGAGATTTTCCTTAGCGTCAGCCTTATTCTCAGAAGCACGGATAAGGGCAATGACTTCGTCCAAAATCGAAATCACGCGAATCAAACCTTCGACGATATGGAGACGTTTCTCAGCCTTTTCCTTGTCAAAGCGTGAACGAGCCAAAATCACTTCACGACGGTGGGCAATATAGCTAGACAAGATTGGAACAATCCCGACCTGACGAGGTGTGAAATTGTCAATCGCCACCATGTTGAAGTTGTAGTTGATTTGCAGGTCAGTGTATTTGAAGAGATAGTTAAGAACGAGCTCGGTATTAGCGTCTTTCTTAAGTTCGATAGCGATACGAAGACCGTCACGGTCAGACTCATCACGAACCTCAGCAATCCCTGCTACTTTGTTATTGACACGAACATCATCAATTTTTTTAACCAAATTGGCCTTATTGATTTCATAAGGAATCTCAGTGATAACGATTTGTTCCTTACCACCTTTTAGCTTCTCAATTTCAGTCTTGGAACGAACGACCACGCGCCCCTTACCAGTTTCATAGGCCTTTTTTATCTCGTCACGACCTTGGATGATAGCTCCTGTAGGAAAGTCTGGTCCAGGCAAGAATTCCATCAGCTTCTCAACCTTGGCAGTTGGATGATCAATCATGTAAACTGTCGCATCGATAACTTCAGCCAAATTATGTGGTGGAATATCCGTAGCATACCCAGCCGAGATACCAGTCGAACCATTAACCAAGAGGTTTGGAAAGGCTGCTGGCAAAACCGTCGGCTCTTTCTCGGTATCGTCAAAGTTCCAAGCAAAGGGAACTGTCTTTTTCTCAATATCTTGAAGAAGGTAACCAGCAATCTCAGACAAACGTGCCTCGGTATAACGCATTGCCGCAGGCGGATCTCCGTCCATGGAACCGTTATTACCGTGCATTTCAACTAGAATCTCACGATTTTTCCAGTCCTGCGACATACGAACCATGGCATCATAGATAGAACTGTCCCCGTGTGGGTGGAAATTCCCCATGATATTCCCGACTGACTTGGCCGACTTGCGGTAGCTCTTATCAAAGGTATTGCCATCCTTATTCATCGAATAAAGAATACGGCGCTGTACCGGCTTCAATCCATCCCGAATGTCTGGCAAAGCCCGGTCTTGTATGATGTACTTGGAGTAGCGACCAAAGCGCTCTCCCATGATGTCCTCCAGGGACATGTTTTGAATGTTAGACATAAGATACAAAGGGACGATTCGGCTTGCCGAAAATTTCTGTAGAAAAATAGGAAATCGATGCTGGGTTCAATGACCCCAAAGCGATTTATCTTTTTTCCTAAGAAATTAGTCCCGTGTTCAGTTACACTCTGTAACCAAACCATCCTTTCTGTAGTTTAAATACGTTGTTAAATGGTGGGGAAGGGGTTTTCACACAGCATTTAGGGCGTGTTCAACTCCTTTCAAAGAATGTAGAGTATGTGTAATGATAAAAGGATGTAGAAAGGATTAGTCCCGTGTTCAGTTGCTAGAAGTAACCAAACGACCCTTTCTGTAGTTTAAAGTGAATTAAAATGCACATACATTTTCATCAGTAATAATGAGTTTTCAAAAAGCATTTTGATCATGTTCAACCCCTTTATTTAGTAGGGACTTGATAATTAATTTATTATTTTATTGATTTTAACCACATTTCAATTTTCGAACCAACTTCATCTAGCGTGTTGAGCTGATCATCCTTAGTAATTTCCTTTTTAAATTCTTCCGAATCAATCATTCTTTCTATATGAACAGGGTCCAATCTATATAGAAATCCTAATAATAATTGAGCGGTTCTTATCTTTTCTTCATCAGAAAACATTTCACTAAAATTAGATGATGATCGTCTGACTCTATCACTTGCATGACTATCTGAATTTAGAATCAAACGATACATGTAAGCTTTGAAGAACTCTCTTTCAGTTTCGTCCTGAATTTTTGAAAGTAATTCTTGATCAGTAGATATTTGACTGGGACCTAGATTATAATTGAAAGTTGAATATGCCTCCAGAACTCGTCTCATTGTGTTCCCAATGTATAGGCTGAGATCAGGCTCTAAACCAAGAGCATATTTATAAATACTGTTAATCTGTTGCTTATAGAAGTTATATTCTGACTCTCTTTTAATAAGGCCCTCATAGGTAAGTTCAAGGCATGAGATATTTTTTCGTTTTTGATGATAACATTTCAAATCATCAAATATCTTATAAAAATGATAATAGATTTCCTCATCATGTGTGCAGATAATAAATTTAGTTTCACTATACATACTAGAGAGAGATTCGATTTTATTTCTGAAAAAAGTATATAGCCCAACCTTATTTGAATAGTCTATGCTAGAAATAGGATCATCTATAACAACTAATAATGATTTTAGGTCTCTATACTTTATTAGATTTTCTAATTCTAAGAATGAATACACCAAATTAATTATATTTTTTTCTGCAGTTGATAACTTTGTATAAGGAACAGGTCCATATACATCATCCCGAGAGAAGATTTTCCCCTTTTTATCAATCTGCAAACGTTTAGTGTCAAAAAAAATTTTAGAAAATTCTTGATTTAAACGTTTAGAATAGTCTTCAGTTATTTGTTCAAGAAGCTCCTTTTTTAGGTTCTCTAAAAATAACAAGATATCTTTAAATTGTGTTATAAAACCATCTAAGGTATTAGAGTTTTCGCTGTTCGTTAATTTATCATTAAGAGAATTCTGCAATTCTTCGGAAAGCTGAAAATTGTTAGATACTTCATCGATAAAATCAGATTGTAACTTGAATTTTTCTGATTGAATTATATTATCAATACCATTCTTCAGCTTATTATAAACAGCCAATTTTTCATCGCTCTCTTCTGTAGTGAAAAATTCAAAGACTTTCGAAATATCTCTCAATATTTCTATTGGTGATGCATATAGATTTAGCTTGCTTTTTCCTTTATTAAAACTCCCAATAGTCAAACCAAAGAACCGTGGCAACTCTCTTACAAGCATATCATCAGGTGATTTTCTGGAACCTCCACGCCGTAAAAGAAATTCTACACTTGTTTTGAGACCATCCTCTAACCTATTTATTTCCCTATCTATAATATTTACATTCTCAGCAATATAATCGTCAGAGATAAAAATTGCGTCATCTCCAATACTTGTAAATCTGTCCTCAGAATCAATTCTTATAGTATATACAATATCTTCATTGGTTATTTGATATGATTGATTGCTAGAATCGCGAAAGATTGATTCAACTTCCTCAACATCCCCTTTTTCATCAATCTCATTTGAAAGCGTTGTTTTCCCCATGCCATTTCTAGCAAAAATAAGTTGGGGTTTGAAATACTTTTTGCTACTCTTTTTGAATTCTTCAAACTCTATCTCTATTTTTTTACTAGGCAAAAAATTTTTTTCAATAATTATTTTTTTATATGTCATAACTTCTCCTCTTAATTCCTATCTCACAAACTCGCGGTTTTACTTTATGTGGCAGGTGATGTTACTGTCCATGTCTTTGGGATCGCAAAGTTGTAGCTCCCAGGGACAGTAAAAGTTGCTTTATTTTTGAAGTAGATATGAATGCCGACGTAACCGTCTTTGTCGCCCAGGTACCAGTTTTTTTAGGCCATAGGCGGTCTGCCAGTCGTCGGGTCGCTCCATGACTTGGACGATTTCCTCAGAGCTTATGTTCATGCGGGCATCGAAAATATCATTGAGAATGGAGTTGACCAGATAGCTCTCCTACCGCTCAGAAAAGCGGGCGATTTTATCCAGAATAGACACAGAGGTTGAGAAGGTAAGTCAGAATGGTCTCGGTCAAGACTTTGGCAAGGTGTGCTTGAGATTGATTTTTCGCCACCTTGTCAGTCTCAATGTAATCCTTGGAATATTCCTCTGAAAGAATGCGGTTGATTTCCGAGATGAAGCGTTCAACTTTTTTTCTAAAATGAGATGATTCCTATCTATTGCGAACTAATACTCACTCCCCACTCCTAGCTTCTCCTCAGCATACTCAATCATCTTCTCAGCTACTTCCTTATCGTAGGCAAATCCCATCTTGTGAGCAAGGAATTGAGCCTCTTGGTGGAAAAGTTGCATCGTAGCAAACAATGACTGAGTAAGTTTTTCTACACTTGAAAAATCAAGGAGAGCAGAGATTTCCTTCTCTTTCTCTGTAGGTAAATACTGGAAAAGATACTTGTAGTTCTTGCCGACGTCAACAGTCCCCTTATCACTTGCGACCTGCCAAGCCAAAACCTTCAAGAGTTCTTGTTGGCAAATACCGTAGAGATGGTCGGTCGCGTAGATGAGCTGATTACGACAAATCCCTTTAACCACGTAGGCTGATACCCACCAAAATTCATTGCAGGCTTTTTCAAAATCTGTCTGACTAGCTGGATTCGTCCAGTAACGCCCTAAACTTGGAGAATAAGGCTCAAATAAGCCCTTCTCATCTTCTAAAACGGTGAATCCTGCCTCACTATCCACCCACTCTTGGATGTGGTCTTTGGGGCAAAGGGTCAAATCAATCCGATTGCCATCTTCAAAGAGCATAAGATAAAGACGACGGTTTCCCAGTACATTATACTGTTCAATCAGACGGTTGCCAAACTGTTCTAACCAAGAAAGGTCACTCGTCAGATTATCTAAGTCGTCCACGATATAAACAACATCATAGTCTTGAAACTCATCTTTTGGCGCTTTTGTATCAGTTCGTGAACCAGACATGGCGACAGTATCGACTTGGAGCGCTTTTGCAGTTTGAAAAATTAAATCAAACATTTCGGGTTCAGTTCTCATCTTTCACTCCTTCATCACTTAGAGCTGTTTGAAAATGGGTCAGGGATAGGAAGTCCCTCTTGCTTTTATTTTTGAAGTTTCTGTATTCTTTTTCTTTCAAGAACCCAAAGCAGAAATTGAACTCCTGAAAAAAAGCCTTGCAAGAAAATAAGTATATAAATTTCTTTCGTTTCTCTAAATAATACTAAAACATTTACAATTGAGAGGAGAAATATAAACGTAACGTTGCATAGTAATATCCGAACAAACCTACTAGGAAAATACTTAACGTGTTTGATACTTTTATAAAGAGTAGTAATTGAATAAATTAGACTTAAAGGTATATGGGTTAGTATATAAAATATTCTTAAAAATACTTGTAAGTAGGGTTCGTCTAGAGACGGATTAAATAATACGAATACACCAATATTACACACCATAAATGCTAAGGAAGTTAGTGAGCTTGAATATTCCATTTTCTCTTTATTGGATATTGCATCAAGAATTATTCCAGCGATTACAATAATTTCGAAAATGAAAAACATCATTATTAAAGAACTGTTCACTATTCAACCTCCTTTGCTTTATAACCTCTTTTATAAAAAAGTGTAATATAATATTAACTTCTATGATTTCAAATGATTAAACATTTAAAACACTGTCGCTTCCTCCAGCGTAAACTTGACATTATCCTCAATCCACTTACGACGTGGCTCGACCTTGTCCCCCATGAGGACATTGACGCGGCGTTCAGCGCGTGCTAGGTCTTCGATCGTAACACGGATGAGGGTACGCGTTTCTGGGTTCATGGTTGTTTCCCAGAGCTGGTCCGCATTCATCTCACCAAGTCCTTTGTAGCGTTGGAGGGTAGCGCCTTTGCCGAACTGCTTGCGGAGTTCTTCTAACTCGCCGTCCGTCCATGCATAGGCCACTTCTTCTTTCTTGCCTTTGCCTTTGGACATCTTGTAAAGAGGCGGAAGGGCGATATAGACGTGTCCTGCCTCGACTAGTGGACGCATGTAACGGTAGAAAAAGGTTAAGAGCAAGGTCTGAATGTGAGCACCGTCAGTATCGGCATCGGTCATGATAATGATCTTGTCATAGTTAGCATCCTCAATAGAAAAGTCTGCCCCCACACCCGCACCGATGGTATAAATCATGGTGTTGATTTCTTCATTTTTGAGGATATCTGCCATCTTGGCCTTGGCTGTATTTATAACCTTACCACGAAGGGGCAAGATAGCCTGGAACTTGCGGTCACGACCTTGCTTAGCAGAACCACCGGCAGAATCACCCTCGACCAGATAGAGTTCATTCTTGGCAGGGTTTTTAGACTGAGCTGGAGTCAATTTCCCAGACAACAAGCCCTTGTCTTTTTTATTTTTCTTGCCATTTCGGCTCTCATCACGCGCTTTGCGGGCCGCCTCACGCGCATCACGCGCCTTGATAGCCTTGCGAATGAGATTGGAAGCCAGCTCCCCATTTTCCATAAGGAAGAAGGTCAACTTATCAGCTACAATACCATCGACGATTGGACGAGCTAGAGGACTTCCAAGTTTATCCTTAGTCTGACCTTCAAACTGAAGGTGCTCTTCAGGAACCAGAATAGAAAGAACAGCTGCTAGTCCTTCACGGTAATCTGATCCTTCAAGATTTTTATCTTTTTCCTTGAGAAGTCCCGTCTTACGCGCGTAGTCGTTCATGACCTTTGTAATGGCAGACTTGAGTCCCGTCTCATGCGTTCCACCGTCCTTGGTACGAACGTTATTGACAAAGGATAGAATGTTATCTGAAAATCCATCATTGTACTGGAGGGCAACTTCCACTTGGAAACCATTATCTTCCCCTTCAAAGTACAGGACTGGTGTCAAGGTTTCCTTGTCTTCGTTGAGGTAAGAAACAAAGTCTTGTACCCCGTTCTCATAGTGGAACTCGATCGCTTCATCTGTCCGTTTGTCTATCAGAGACAAGGTTACATTTTTCAAGAGAAAGGCAGACTCATTGAGGCGCTCTGAGATTGTATTGTACTTGAAGGCTGTCGTAGAAAAGATCGTCGCGTCAGGCATAAAGGTAACTTTGGTACCTGTCTTAGACTTGGGTGCTGTACCAATTTTCTTCAAGGTTGTGACGGGTTTCCCACCATTTTCAAAACGTTGCTTGTAGACTGCACCATCACGAGTAATTTCAACTTCCAGCCAACTAGAAAGGGCATTAACGACTGAAGAACCCACTCCGTGGAGACCTCCAGATGTTTTGTAGCCACCTTGACCGAATTTTCCTCCAGCGTGGAGAATGGTAAAGATAACTTCAACAGTTGGAATTCCCATGGCGTGCATCCCAGTCGGCATTCCACGACCATGGTCCTCTACTGTCAAACTTCCGTCTTTATTGATAGTCACATCAATGCGGTCACCAAATCCAGACAAGGCCTCATCGACTGCATTGTCCACAATTTCCCAGACTAGGTGATGGAGACCAGCACCGTCAGTCGATCCAATATACATCCCCGGACGTTTACGGACCGCATCCAACCCTTCTAGCACCTGAATGGCGTCATCATTGTAGTTATTAATATTGATTTCCTTTTTTGACACAAGGAACCTCCTATTTGTTCATCTTTTCTATTTTACAGGTTTTCTAGCGATTTTGCAAAGCTTTTCCCTTTCAGCCGTCACAATTTCACAGGATATTCTCTGACTTTCTATACCATTTCATGGTATAATAGGTCTATGATGACATTTGTATTATTAATTTTAGCTTATCTGCTAGGTTCAATTCCATCTGGTCTTTGGATTGGACAAATCTTTTTTCAAACAAATCTGCGTGAACATGGTTCTGGAAACACCGGAACGACCAATACTTTCCGTATTTTAGGAAAAAAAGCAGGTATGGCAACCTTTGTGATTGACTTTTTTAAAGGAACCTTGGCTACTCTACTTCCAATTCTTTTCCACCTTCAAGGTGTATCACCTCTCGTCTTTGGTCTTTTGGCCGTGATTGGACATACCTTTCCTATCTTTGCAGGCTTTAAAGGTGGTAAGGCTGTCGCAACAAGTGCAGGTGTGATTTTCGGTTTTGCGCCTGTCTTCTGCCTCTACCTAGCAGTCGTATTCTTTGGAACCCTCTATCTAGGTAGTATGATTTCACTGTCTAGCGTTACTGCTTCTATTGCAGCCGTTATCGGAGTTCTCCTATTTCCACTATTTGGTTTTATCCTGAACAGCTATGACCCTCTCTTCATTTTGATTATCCTAGCACTTGCTAGCTTGATTATCATTCGTCACAAGGATAATATCACACGTATCAAAAACAAAACTGAAAATCTCGTCCCTTGGGGATTAAACCTAACTCATCAAAATCCTAAAAAATAAAACGCCAGTTTGAACTGACGTTTTTTGTATGCTTATTTTGATTTGATATAGTTGATACCATCTGCCTTTGGTGCAACAGCTTTTCCAAAAAAGGCTGCTAAGACAAGGATGGTCAAGACATAAGGGGCGATTTGAAGGTAAACCGCTGGCACTCCTTGTAGGAAAGGCAATTGAGAACCGATAACTGCCAAACTTTGTGAAAGTCCAAAGAAGAGACTGGAAAGCATAGCACCGATTGGGTTCCATTTACCAAAGATCATTGCCGCAAGAGCAATAAATCCGGGCCCTACAATGGTTGTCACTGAGAAGTTGACTGAGATTGATTGGGCGTAGATAGCTCCACCAATTCCGCCAAGGAAACCAGAAATGATAACCCCTAAATATCTCATCTTGTAAACATTGATCCCCAAGGTATCCGCTGCTTGAGGATGTTCACCAACAGAGCGAAGGCGAAGACCAAAACGTGTCTTAAAGAGAATAAACCATGCAAAGAATGAGAAGGCAATCGCGATATAACCTAGCAAACTTGTTGACTTAAAGAAGATATCTCCAATCACAGGGATATCAGCCAAAACTGGGAAATCAAAACGTCCAAAAGTCTGGCTTAAGTTATCCGTTTGTCCTTTGTTATAAAGAACTTTAACCAAGAAAACTGCTAATGCAGGAGCCATCAAGTTCAATACTGTACCACTGACAACATGGTCCGCACGGAAATGAACTGTAGCGACTGCATGGATGAGGGAGAACATAGCTCCCACGATACCGGCAACTAACAAGGAAATCCAAGGAGTCGCTGCTCCAAGTTGTTCTGCAAACTCAAGGTTAAAGACAACCCCAGAAAAGGCTCCCATAACCATAATTCCTTCAAGACCGACGTTAACGACACCACCACGTTCAGAGAAAACTCCCCCGATACTCGTAAAAATAAGTGGTGCTGAGTAAATCAGCATAGAAGAGACCAAGAGGGTGAGTAATGTTGTAATAGACATCCTTACTTACCTCCTTTAACTTGTTTTTTCGGTTTGACAAAGCGTTCAATAATATAGTGAACACTGACAAAGAAGATAATAGACGCTGTTACAATGCTAACAAGCTCAGACGGAACTTGCGCTGCGTTCATACCTGGCGCACCAACTTGCAGAACACCAAATAAGAAGGCAGCAAAGAGAATTCCAATTGGTGAATTCCCAGCAAGCAAACTAACCGCCATCCCGTTAAATCCGATAGCTAATGATGACCCCTGAACGTAAACGTTTTGGAAGGTTCCAAGCCCTTCAACAGCTCCACCGAGACCAGCCAAAGCACCAGAGATAATCATTGATAGAATAATTGTACGTTTTGCTGAAATACCAGCGTACTCTGAAGCATGGGGATTAAGACCAACTGCACGGATTTCAAAACCGAGAGTCGTTTTCTTAAGCAAGAACCAAATCACACCAACAGCAATGATAGCAAAGAATATACCGATATTCATCCGAGAATTGCCAGTCAACTCAGATAACCATGGTGTCTGATAAGTGGCATTGGCACTCACACGAATCGTTGAATCTGTACTTTGCATAAAGTCTTTCGGAAAAGAATGAATAAAGGCGTTCCCTACATACAATACAATGTAGTTCATCATAATGGTTACGATAACCTCTGACGTACCGAGATAAGCTCTGAGAATACCTGGAATTGCACCAACAATTCCACCTGCGATCAGAGCAATCACCACAGTCGCTAAAATCAACATTGGACGTGGCATGTCTGGATGCGACAAGGCAAACCAACCGCTGAGAATCCATCCCGCTAGCGCTTGACCAGGAAGTCCAACGTTGAAGAAACCTGCCCGACTAGCAACGGCAAAACCAAGACCAATCAAGACTAGAGGCCCCATGGCACGGAAAATTTCCCCAATCCCACGGAGGCTACCAAAAGCTGTATAGAACAACTCCTCATAACCCCAGATAGCATCGTAGCCGAAGATCCACATGACAATGGCTCCGAGCAAGATTCCTAAGAATACGGAAATCAAGGGAACCGAAATTTGTTGTAATTTTTTAGACATCACTCTTCTCCTTTCCCAAGTTTCCACCTGCCATCAAGACACCAAGTTCTTGTTTGTTAGTCGTTTCTGGCGACACAATCCCCTGAATCTTACCATCATGAATAACAGCAATCCGGTCTGACACATTTAAAATCTCATCCAATTCAAAGCTGACAACAAGAACGGCTTTCCCGTTATCGCGCTCTTCAATCAAACGTTTGTGGATATATTCAATGGCACCGACATCCAAACCACGAGTTGGCTGGCTGACGATAAGGAGATCAGGATCACGATCAATCTCACGAGCGATAATCGCTTTTTGTTGATTTCCTCCTGAAAGAGCTACTGCTGGAACAACTTCGCTTGCCGCACGGACGTCAAATTCTTCCATCAATTTCTTAGCATGTGAAGTGATATTCGCATAGTTCAAAATACCATTCTTACTAAGTGGTTCTTTATAGTAGGTTTGAAGAGCTATATTTTCTGAAATCATCATCTCCAAAATCAATCCATCACGGTGACGGTCTTCAGGAACATGCCCTACACTGAGTTCCGTAATTTGTCGTGGGTGCATTCCCACGATTGATTTGCCTTTTAATTCAATACTACCAGACTCAACCTTACGAAGGCCTGTAATGGCTTGAATGAGTTCAGATTGACCATTGCCATCAATACCTGCAATACCAACAATCTCACCAGCACGAACATCCAAAGAAAGATTCTTCACAGCTGGAACACCACGGTTTTCATTAACAACCAAGTCCTTGATAGACAAGACCACTTCTTTTGGTTGAGGTGCCTGTTTTTCCGTTTTAAAGGAAACAGAGCGTCCAACCATCATTTCTGCCAAGTCCGCATTTGTTGCGCCTGCGATTTCAACCGTCTGGATTGATTTCCCACGACGGATAACTGTCACTCGATTAGATACCGCACGAATCTCATCTAACTTGTGGGTGATTAGGATGATGGATTTGCCTTCCTTGACAAGATTACGCATAATTGCCATCAACTCGTCAATCTCTGAAGGAGTCAATACAGCTGTAGGTTCATCAAAGATAAGGATATCAGCACCACGATAAAGTGTTTTCAAGATTTCTACACGTTGTTGGGCACCAACGGAAATATCCGCCACCTTAGCAGCAGGATCCACTGCCAAACCATAACGTTCAGAAAGAGCCTTGATTTCTCTAGTAGCTTTGGCTATATCTAGCATACCATTTTTAGTGATTTCACTCCCCAAAATGATATTCTCAGCTACTGTAAAAGCTTCGACCAACATAAAATGTTGGTGAACCATCCCAATTCCTAGACTAGCAGCTTTAGAAGGTGAATCTAGTTTGACAACTTGACCATTCACCGCAATTTCACCACTAGTTGGTTCAAGAAGTCCTGCCAGCATATTCATCAGAGTGGATTTACCCGCTCCGTTTTCTCCTAAAAGTGCATGGATTTCACCTTTTCGCAGTTGCAAGTTGATCTTGTCGTTTGCTACAAATTCACCAAACACCTTGGTAATATCCCGCATCTCAATGACATTTTCGTGTGCCATATGCTCTTCCTTTCAGAGGTTTATTTTATTTCAATAAAACCTGCTAATCACATTAACAAGCTCTATTGAGACAAAAATTGCCTCAATTCTTAAAGAAGCGACCGATGGCCGCTTCCTAAGAAATGACTTTTATTCATTATTTTTCAGGAACTTTTACACTTCCGTCAAGGATTTTAGCTTTTGCATCTTCGACAGCCTTTTTACCTTCTTCTGAAAGGTTTGTTACTGCCAAGTCAACCCCTTTATCTTTCAATGAGTAGACGATAACTTGTCCACCAGGGAATTCACCTTTTTCTGTTTTGTTGGCAATATCTTTTACAGTTGTACCAACTTGTTTCAATGTAGATACAAGAACGAAGTTTGATTCTTTACCATCTTTAGAAGTGTATTTACCTTCTGCTGCTTGGTCACGGTCTACACCAATAACCCAAACTTTTTCGTTTTCATTTTTGCTTTCATTCAAAGATTTTGCTTCAGCAAAGACACCAGCACCTGTACCACCAGCTGCTTGGTAGACAACGTCTGCACCGGCAGCGTATTGAGCCGCTGCAATTGTTTTACCTTTGGCAGCATCACCAAATGAACCAGCATAGTCAACTTGGACTTTGATAGATGGGTCTACTGACTCAACACCAGCTTTGAATCCAGCTGCAAAACGTGAAATAACTTCAGATTCGATACCACCTACAAAACCAACTTGTTTTGTTTTCGTAGTTTTCGCTGCTGCAACTCCAGCAAGGTAAGCTGCTTCGTTATCAGCAAATGTTACGCTCGCAACATTCTTTTGATCTTTGATCACATCATCAATCAAGACATAGTTTAAGTCAGAGTGGTCTTTTGCTGCCTCTTCAACTGCATTGTGAAGGGCAAAACCAACACCGAAGATTAGGTTGTAACTTCCAGCCGCTTGTTGCAAGTGGTTAGCATAGTCAGCTTCACTGTTAGATTGATAATAAGTATATCCATTATCTTTTGAAAGATTGTGTTCTTTACCCCAGTCTTGCAAACCTTCCCAAGCTGATTGGTTAAATGATTTATCATCAACACCACCAGTATCTGTTACGATTGCTGCTTTGGTCTTCATTTCTGATGAAGATGAAGCTGCGTTACGAGAAGAGCGATTACCACATGCAGCAAGTCCAACTGCTGCTACTGCAACTAGACCAAGGCCTAGCCATTGTTTCTTGTTCATTACTGAACCTCCTAAATAAGATGTGCAACGATGTTGCAAGTATGGATTGTTTGGTCACACAGACCACATCACTCAGAGAGTGACTCAGACTAGTTTAAGTCTGTAAATGAGTATGGAAGTAACTCCCCGACCGTCATCTCGACCGTCGATTTATCTTTAGCGACTAAGGTCACTTTTAGATCTTGTTCAAAAAATTCAACCATGACCTGGCGGCAAGCACCACATGGCGAGATGGGTTTTTCAGTTTGTCCGTAGACAATCAACTCTGAAAACTCTCTTTGGCCTTCGGAAACTGCTTTGAAAATCGCTGTACGCTCTCCACAGTTTGTCAAAGAATAGCTAGCATTCTCAATATTAACACCCGTATAAACGTTACCATCCTTAGCTACTAAAACAGCTCCAATAGGAAAGTGAGAATAGGGTACATAGGCTTGCTTGCTGGTTTCAATTGCTAGTTCAATTAACTCAGTAGTCGCCATCCGCTAATTCTCCTTTTAAAATCGCAACGCCAGCAGATGTTCCGATACGGGTAGCACCTGCTTCCACAAAAGCAACAGCATCCGCATATGAACGAGCTCCACCAGCTGCCTTAACTCCCATATCTGGCCCGACTGTTTTACGCATTAATTTAACATCTGCTACCGTAGCACCGCCAGTTGAAAATCCAGTTGATGTTTTGACAAAGTCAGCGCCTGCTTTTTGGGATAATTGGCAAGCCACAACCTTTTCATCGTCTGTCAACAAGCAGGCTTCAATAATAACTTTTACTAACTTGTCACCACTTGCTTCGACGACAGCACGGATGTCCGATTCAACTAAATCAAGATTGCCTGATTTGAGAGCACCAACATTGATAACCATATCAATCTCATCTGCACCGTTTTGAACAGCTTCTTTTGTTTCAAAAGCTTTCACAGCTGAAGTTGTTGCTCCCAAAGGAAAACCTACTACTGTACAAACCTTTACATCTGAACCATCAAGTCCTATTTTCGCATGTTTCACCCATGTGGGATTGACACAAACGCTGGCAAAGTCATACTCACGCGCTTCAGATAGCAAACGATCAATTTGTTCTTGGCTTGCATCTTGCTTTAAAAGCGTATGATCAATATATTTATTTAACTTCATATTCGGATTCTCCCTGATTTTATGAGATAATTTCTATAATTTCTCGTAAACTTTGCACTCCATCATTTATTTTAACATATTTTTGAAATTCTGTAACTAGTTCAGAAGAAATTTTTCCATTTGTATAAACTTTTGCAACAATTTCTCCTTTTTGAACGGAGTCTCCAACTTTCTTTTCAAAAACAATCCCTGTTTCATAGTCCAAGTCATCAGACTTGACTGCACGACCGGCTCCTAGTCTCATGGCATAGAGTCCAAATTCCATTGCTGGAAGGGCTGAAATAACACCTGTTTCTTGAGCAGGGACTTCCACCACATGGTCAACTTTGACGGGGCGATAGAGATCTTCTAAATCACCGCCTTGTGCTGCTACCATTTCTTCAAACTTAGCCAGTGCTTTGCTATTCTCAAGATGTTGACGGATTTCCTCGACCGTTTTCTCAACATCAGCCAAACCTAGCATAATCTGGGCTAACTCGCAGATAAAGTGACTAATATCTTCTCGGCCTTTTCCTTGAAGAATCTCGATTGCCTCAAGGATTTCGAGACGATTCCCAATGGCTCTTCCCAAGGGTTGGCTCATATCGGTAATGACTGCTACCGTCTTTCGACCAACGGCCTTACCAAGATCCACCATGGTTTGAGCCAATTCGCGCGCCTCCTCAACAGTCTTCATAAAGGCACCCTCACCGACAGTCACGTCTAGCAAAATGGCATCTGCTCCAGCAGCGATTTTCTTACTCATGACAGAACTAGCAATCAAAGGAATAGTGTCGACAGTCGCTGTCACATCACGAAGCGCATAGAGAAGTTTGTCTGCTTTAACCAGCTGGTCAGACTGACCAATGACGGATACACCAATATCTTGAACCTGTTTGATAAAATCCTCTTGACTACGCTCAACTTGGTAGCCCTTAATGGACTCCAATTTATCAATTGTCCCACCAGTATGACCGAGGCCACGACCACTCATTTTAGCAACGGGCACACCAAAGCTGGCTACTAAAGGAGCTAAAATCAAGGTTACTTTATCGCCAACCCCACCAGTCGAATGCTTATCAACTTTAACCCCATCAATAGCTGACAAATCAAACTCCTGACCTGTCTTGACCATATTCATCGTCAGGTCAGAAATCTCTCGTGTCGTCATTCCTTTAAAATAAACAGCCATAGCAAAGGCAGACATCTGATAGTCTGGAACAGTTCCTGCCACATAGCCTTCTACTAGCCACTTGATTTCATTTGGAGTTAGTTCTTGACCATCTCGTTTCTTTTGGATTAAATCAACTGCTCTCATTCTTTCACACTTCTAAGGATATAGTATCCCTTATCTTTCTTTACGATTTCACAATTTCCAAAAACGTCTTCCATCTTACTTTTAGCACTTGGAGCTCCTTGTTTTTTCTGAATGACGATGGTTAAATCTCCTTCGTCTTTCAAGAAATCTCTGCTCTTTTCGATAATCTCATGAACAACTTGTTTACCCGCTCGAATAGGCGGATTGGAAATAACATGGTCAAATTCCTCTTCAACTTCCTCATAGATATTAGACTGAAAAATCGTCGCTTCAACCTTATTTCGTTCAGCATTTTGTCGCGCTAAGTCCAAGGCACGATTATTGATATCAACCATGGTCGCTTGGACACCATAGGCCTTGACCAAAGAAAGCCCTAGGGGACCATATCCACAGCCTACATCAAGGACCGTTTCTCCTTCGTTGATCTCTAGGCACTTGAGCAAGAGCTGACTCCCAAAGTCAACCATTTTCTTGCTAAAAACACCTGCATCCGTGAAAAAGGTCATTTTATGTCCTAGCAACTCTACTCTCAACTCATGAATGTCGTGAGCAGCGTCAGGATTTTCTGCATAATACATTTTACTCATGAAACTATTTTACCATATTTTAGTGAAATGTTAAATCGTTTACAAAGCTGAAATTCAACAAACAAACTAAATCTGTTATGATAATAATTAAATGATCTTTGTATTTTTCACTCTATTTTTCCCTGTTAGAGGCAACTTATAGCAACTTTCAAGAATCAGAATGATAAATATCGAATTTCATTCTCTCTTTGACTACGAAATATGATATACTAAAATATCGAACGAGGAAAAATTATGACCAACGAATTTTTACATTTTGAGAAAATCAGCCGTGAAACCTGGCAGTCCTTGCATCGCAAAACAACTCCTCCCTTGACGGAAGAAGAACTGGACTCCATCAAGAGTTTTAACGACCAAATCAGCCTACAAGATGTGACAGACATCTATCTGCCACTGGTTCACCTTATCCATATCTATAAAAAAGCCAAAGAAGATTTGTCTTTCTCAAAAGAAATCTTTCTTCAAAGAGATAGCAAGCCCCAACCTTTTATTATTGGGGTTTCTGGTAGTGTTGCTGTAGGGAAATCGACCACTAGTCGCTTACTTCAGATTCTTCTATCACGTACTCTCCCGGATGCTACTGTAGAATTGGTGACAACTGACGGTTTTCTCTATCCCAACCAAACTTTAATTGAGCAAGGTATCTTAAATCGCAAAGGTTTTCCAGAGAGTTATGACATGGAAGCCTTGCTGAATTTTCTTGACCGCCTAAAAAATGGACAGGATGTCGATATTCCAGTCTATTCTCATGAAGTGTATGACATCGTCCCTGGGGAGAAACAACGCGTTAAGGCTGCGGATTTTGTCATCGTTGAAGGAATCAATGTCTTCCAAAATCCTCAAAATGAGCGCCTTTACATCACTGATTTCTTTGATTTCTCCATCTATGTGGATGCTGCTGTCGAAGACATTGAAGGTTGGTATCTGGATCGTTTCTTAAAACTCCTCAGCTTTGCCCAAAATGATCCCAACAGCTACTACCACCGCTTTACGCAAATGCCGATTGGAGAGGTCGAAGCCTTCGCTCATCAGATCTGGACCAGCATTAATCTAATAAATCTACAAAACTATATCGAACCGACAAGGAATCGTGCCGAGATCATTCTCCACAAGGCTAAAAACCATGAAATCGATGAAATTTACCTAAAAAAATAATTTCCCCTTGTCAAAACCTGAGTTTTCAGATATAATGGTATAGTTAGTAAATATGGAGGTAAGAACATTGGCAAACATTAAATCAGCTATCAAACGCGCTGAATTGAACGTTAAACAAAACGAAAAAAACTCAGCTCAAAAATCAGCTATGCGTACTGCTATCAAAGCTTTCGAAGCAAACCCTTCTGAAGAACTTTTCCGTGCTGCTAGCTCAGCTATCGACAAAGCAGAAACTAAAGGTTTGATTCATAAAAACAAAGCAAGCCGCGATAAAGCTCGTCTTTCAGCTAAACTTGCTAAATAAGAAACAGTCCATAGAGGCTGTTTTTTTGTCCTCTAATAAGAAAAGGTAGAAAATGAAAATCGCAATCATCGGATATTCTGGAGCTGGTAAGTCAACCCTAGCTGAAAAATTATCAAACTACTACTCCATCCCAAAACTGCATATGGATACACTCCAATTTCAACCTGGTTGGCAAGACAGTGACCGCGAATGGATGTTGACCGAGATGAAAAACTTTCTCACAAAGCATGAAGCTTGGGTCATCGACGGTAACTACTCTTGGTGCTATTACGAGGAAAGAATGCAGGAAGCTGAGCAAATTATCTTTCTAAATTTTTCCCCATGGACTTGTCTCTTTCGAGCCTTTAAACGGTATCTCACATACCGAGGCAAGGTCAGAGAAAGCATGGCAGCAGGCTGCCCTGAACGCTTTGACTGGAACTTTATCAGATGGATTCTCTGGGATGGACGGAGCAAATCCGCTAAAGAACGTTATCAGCAGATTCAAGAAACCTATCCGGAGAAAGTAATTGTCCTCAGGTCACAAAAGGAGATGGACCAGTTCTTAGAAAAGCTCACACATAACAAGAAAAACCAACGTACCTAACGTTGGTTTTTTGCTTTTATCCAATCACACTTCCGTTTGGTACAGCTGGATCAACTGTGAGAAGGGTTAGTTTGCCATCATGTTCAGCTGAGAGGATCATGCCTTGGCTGACATATTTTTTCATCATCTTGCGAGGTTTGAGGTTGGCAACGATTTGGACTTTCTTGCCGACCAATTCTTGCTCATTTGGATAGTATTTCGCAATTCCTGAGAGGATTTGACGGTCTTCGCCATCACCAGCATCTAGGCGGAATTGAAGCAACTTATCAGAGCCTTCCACTTTAGACACTTCTTTGACTTCAGCAACACGAATCTCAACCTTATCGAAGTCTTCAAACTTAATTTCATCCTTGTTCAGTTTGAGTTCGACTTCGTCTGGATTCCATTCTTTTTCGACTGCTGGCTTGCTACCTTCCATTTGTTCCTTGATATAGGCGATTTCTTCTTCCATATCCAAACGTGGGAAGATTGGTGTTCCTTTGGCTACTACTGTTACACCCTCAGGAAAATCCCCCAAGCTCAAGTTCTCAAGACTAGTAACTTCTGCGAGACCAAGCTGAGTCAAGACTGCGCGACTGGTTTCCATCATAAATGGCTCAATCAAGTGTGCTACGACACGAAGGCTGGCTGCCAAGTGGCTCATGACACTTGCCAATTGGTCACGAAGAGCTTCATCCTTAGCCAAGACCCATGGGGCTGTCTCATCAATATATTTGTTAGTACGAGAGATAAGCGTCCAAACTGCTTCTAGAGCACGTGGGTAGTCAACTGCATCCATGTGTGTATGGTAATCAGCAATTGATTCAGTAGCTACTTGAGCAAGAGCATGGTCAAATTCTGTCACACCTTCTACATAGGCAGGGATTTGTCCATCAAAGTACTTGTTAATCATGGAAACCGTACGGTTGAGGAGGTTTCCTAGGTCATTGGCCAATTCATAGTTGATACGGCCTATGTAGTCCTCGGGAGTAAAGGTTCCGTCTGAACCGACTGGAAGGCTACGCATGAGGTAGTAACGAAGCGGATCCAGTCCATAACGCTCTACCAACATTTCAGGATAGACGACATTCCCTTTAGACTTAGACATCTTGCCGTCTTTCATGACAAACCAACCGTGGGCAATCAAGCGGTCAGGCAACTTCATATCCAACATCATGAGAAGGATTGGCCAGTAGATAGAGTGGAAACGAAGAATGTCTTTTCCGACCATGTGGAAGACCGTTCCATTCCAGAACTTATCAAAGTTACCATGTTCATCTTGACCATAACCAAGAGCTGTCGCATAGTTAAGAAGGGCATCAATCCAAACATAGACAACGTGTTTAGGATTGGACGGCACTGGTACTCCCCATGTAAAGGTTGTACGAGAAACCGCTAAGTCTTCCAATCCTGGCTCGATGAAGTTACGTAGCATTTCATTAAGACGACCATCTGGAGTGATAAAGTCAGGATGTGATTTAAAAAATTCAACCAAGCGATCTTGATATTTACTTAGACGAAGGAAGTAAGACTCTTCTGAAACCCATTCAACCTCGTGACCAGATGGAGCGATACCGCCCGTCACATTTCCAGCTTCGTCACGGAAAACTTCTGCAAGCTGGCTTTCTGTAAAGAATTCTTCATCTGAGACCGAATACCAGCCAGAGTATTCGCCCAAGTAGATATCATCCTGAGCAAGTAAGCGCTCAAAGACTTGAGCCACTACTTTTTCATGGTAATCATCAGTCGTACGGATGAATTTATCGTATGAGATATCTAGTAATTGCCAGAGTTCTTTGACTCCAACCGCCATCCCGTCAACATAAGCTTGTGGTGTAATACCAGCTTCTTCTGCTTTCTGTTGGATCTTTTGACCATGCTCGTCAAGACCTGTCAGATAAAAGACATCGTAGCCCATGAGACGTTTATAACGCGCTAGGACATCACAGGCGATAGTTGTGTAAGCAGAACCGATATGAAGTTTACCAGATGGATAGTAAATCGGTGTTGTAATATAAAAATTCTTTTCAGACATATTTTTTCCTTTCCAGGCAAATGAAACCTGTTTTTCTAACACTTCATTATATCATATTTTCGGTGATTTTCGATAGGGAAATCTATACAAAAACAAGATAGACAAATGTCCATCTTGTTTATCTTATTCATAGCGAAGGGCTTCAATTGGATCAAGCTTAGACGCTTTATTGGCTGGTAAGACCCCAAAGATCATACCAACGCTGGCCGAAACAGCCAAGCTAAAGAGAGCAATCGGTAGCGAGACACCAATTTCTATTCCTTCCATCATATTTTTTAACAAAGCGCCTGCTAGCGTGGTCAAGCCCGCTGCACTTACTAGGCCGATGACTCCACCTAACAAGGTCAATATCATGGACTCAATCAAAAACTGTACCAAGATATTAGCCCGTGTAGCTCCCAATGCTTTACGAAGACCAATCTCACGAGTACGCTCCGTTACAGAAACCAGCATGATATTCATAACTCCAGTCCCTCCCACAAAGAGAGAGATTCCTGCGATAGCACTGATAATAGCGGTCATAAAACCAAAGATTTGCTGAACCTCTGCAAAAGCGGCAGTTTCGTCTACAACCTGATATTCTCCCTGCTGTACTCCTGCAATTTCTGTCATCTTACGTGCGAGTTCTGGCCCCAAAGTCGGAGTTAGACTCGTATCATTCACACGAAAGACAATATTAGAAATTTCCTCCACATTAAAATTAGCTGCTACAGAAGCATTGGTTGTAATCGGTAAACCACCTACACCAAACATCTTAGCACTTTTAACAGCAGGACTAGAGTAAACACCAATCACGCGGTAGCTATATCCATTGGCTGAAATGATTTGATTGAGTGCTGCCTGAGGCGAGTCAAAAAGACTTTTAGCGAGTTCCTCATCTAGCAAAATCACACTTGTAAAATCTCGGTAATCTTGTTCTCTCAGATCCCTACCTGCAATAATTTTATTTTCTACAGCAGACATATAAGTCATATTCCCACCTGTCAGACTTGCTCTCTCTACCTTTTTATCCTTGTAGGTCAAAGTAACATTTGTACTATTAGTCACATAATAGCCATCTACACCTTTTAGTTTGGCAGTTTCCTTAACCCACGATTCCTGTGTTTTAGGTGGTTCTACGTGAACATCTTCTTCTTTACCAGATAGTGTCAGTGCAGATTGCTTTTGTGTAAAGGAACCGTCCTTACTTTTAATTGGTGAGAAAAATACCTGAATATTTTTCTGAGATTTTGTCATATTTTTATTGACCTGACGAGACATAGAGTCCCCTAAAGCCATGATGACAACTACTGAAGAGACTCCGATGATAATGCCAATCATAGTCAAAAAGGAGCGCATCTTGTGTGCCATAATAGATGAAAAGGCAAATTTCAGATTTTGCATCTTAGTTCTCCTTCCCTTCCAAACGAGCGCTATCAGACGAAATAACTCCATCACGGATTACAATTTGGCGTTTTGCATAGGCTGCAATTTCGGGCTCGTGCGTTACCATAATAATCGTCTTGCCTTCTTCATTTAACTCAACCAAGAGTTCCATGATTTGGCTTCCTGTTTTCGTATCCAAGGCGCCTGTCGGTTCATCAGCTAGGATGATTGAGGGATCGTTAACAAGAGCACGTGCAATGGCCACCCGTTGTTTTTGACCGCCAGACAACTCCGAAGGAAGGTGATGAATACGATCAGTCAACTCTACTTTACTCAGATATTCCTCTGCCAACTTGCGACGTTGGGCAGCTGGAACTCCTGCATAAATCAAGGGTAACTCGACATTTTGAACAGCATCCATCTTTGACAAAAGAAAGAACTGTTGAAAGACAAAACCAATTTGTTGGTTACGTACCTGTGCCAACTGCTTTTCACCTAGACGGGCCACTTCTTGACCTTCTAGATAGTATTCGCCGCTAGTTGGGGTGTCCAGCATTCCGATGGTATTCATCAGAGTAGATTTACCCGAACCAGATGGTCCCATAATGGCAACAAATTCCCCTTCGCCAATCTCCAAATTAATATTTTTCAAGACCTGCAGTTCCTGTTCACCATTTCGATAGCTCCGGCAGATGTTTTTTAGACTAATTAGTTGTTTCATCAGCCTTCACCTCTTTTCCTTCTTCCAAGGAAGTCGTTGGATTACTGATGACTTTGGTTCCGTCTGTCAAACCAGATGTGATCTCTTGGTTTTCTGCGTCAGCATTTCCTAGGCTAACTTCGATTTTCTTAGCCTTATTCTCTTCGTCAACAACCCAAACGTAGTTTTTTCCGTCTTCAGTAATGACACTGGTTAAGGGTACGAGGATTGATTTCTTGTCACTTTTAACCTCAACACTAACGGTAAAACCTGGTCTCAAATCACCAATCTCACTCGTTACTTCAATCGTATAAGGATATTTAGAACCAGTATTCCCCCCAGTTATAGCATTCGTTCCTTCTCCACTATTTTTAGGGTAAGCTGAAATAAAGCTGATCTTCCCTGTCCAAGTTTTATCTTGGTAAACTTTAGAAGAGAAGGTCACTTCTTGGCCAACAGAAAGGTTGGCAAGATTGTACTCGGAAAGTTCTCCCTTGACTTGTAGATTGTCGTTACTTACTACATGAACCATCACTTGATTTGCAGCAGTTGTGGACTTTGATACATTGCGATTAACTTCTACAACTGTACCTTCTAGCGTACTCAAAACCTTTGTTGCGTCCAATTGGGCCTGCGCCTTTTTAAGTTGCGCCTCTGCATCAGCACGACTATCACGAGCATCACTAATCTGAGAATCAATGGAAGAGACAGAAGAACTCTGTGCTCCATCATCATATTCTTCCGAATCAGCTAGAGTGTTGTTTCGTGATTCCTTCAAGTCATTGATACGACGATCAGCCTTGGCTATGGCACGGTTAGCTGCATCATAAGCAGACTGCGCTTCTGTGCTGTTGTATTTTACGAGCGCTTGTCCTTTGTCAACCTTATCTCCAACAGAAACCAAGATTTCATCCACCTCACCCTTACTTGCATCCAAATAAACATATTGTTCATTTTTTGCGGTGACGGTACCAGATAAAAGAACAGAGGAGGCAACTGTTCCTTCCTTTGCGACTACAAGATGCGATGTGTCATCCTTACCGGCAGCCTGAGAGGGCTGTCTAAATAGCAAAATACCCACTGCACTGATTATAATAATACTTGCAGCACCAATAGCTGTGTATAGTTGCCATTTTTTAGTTTTCTTATTCCCCTTCATCACAAAACTCCTGTTTTATTTTCAATACAAAGACTATTATAGCAAATTTACCTACTCTAAACAATGATTGTTCAGAGATAAAAGAGAACAATTCAGGAAACATGCCTTATTTTCATTTAATTTATGCAGAATTGTACTAGTAACATCATACACCTTATTTCTATATTTAGCAAGTGTTTTCTGCTATTTCTTTAGAGCGTAGCAGATTTTTGCATTCAAATAGTAAAAACGATAGAATATGACTATCAAAGCTATAAGGAGTTTTCCATGAGAGAATATGATATCATCGCCATCGGTGGAGGAAGTGGCGGCATCGCCACTATGAACCGAGCTGGTGAACACGGCGCTAAAGCAGCTGTTATCGAAGAGAAAAAATTAGGTGGAACTTGTGTCAACGTTGGCTGTGTTCCTAAGAAAATCATGTGGTATGGAGCGCAAATCGCTGAAAGCTTCCACCACTACGGCCCTGACTATGGTTTTACAAGTTCAGATGTTCAATTTGATTTCGCAAAACTTCGTCAAAATCGTGAAGCCTACATCGATCGTGCCCGCTCGTCTTATGATGGAAGTTTCAAGCGCAACGGTGTTGATTTGATTGAAGGTCGTGCTCATTTCGTTGATTCCCACACAGTCAGCGTTAATGGTGAATTGATTCGTGCCAAGCATATCGTGATTGCGACTGGCGCTCGTCCAAGCATCCCAACTATCCCTGGAGCTGAACTTGGTGGTAGCTCAGACGATGTCTTTGCTTGGGAGCAACTTCCTGACTCCGTTGCGATTCTTGGAGCTGGTTATATTGCCGTTGAATTAGCAGGTGTTCTCCACGCACTAGGAGTAAAAACTGATTTGTTTGTCCGTCGTGATCGTCCCTTGCGTGGTTTTGACAGCTACATCGTTGAAGGACTTGTCAATGAAATGGAAAAAACAGGTCTACCTTTACACACACATAAGGTACCCGTCAAGCTCGAAGAAACTGAGCAAGGTATTACGATTCATTTTGAAGACGGCTCTAGTCACACTGCAAGCCAAGTTATCTGGGCTACCGGCCGCCGCCCAAATGTAGACGGTCTTGAGTTAGAAAAGGCTGGCGTTACACTTAACGAACGTGGATTTATCCAAGTGGATGAATACCAAAATACTGTTGTAGATGGTATTTACGCCCTTGGAGATGTTACTGGTGAGAAAGAACTGACCCCAGTAGCCATCAAGGCAGGACGCACCCTATCTGAACGACTCTTCAACGGGAAAACAAATGCCAAGATGGACTACACGACTATCCCTACTGTTGTCTTCTCACACCCAGCAATCGGAACGGTTGGTTTAACTGAGGATCAAGCTATCAAAGAATACGGCCAAGATGACATCAAAGTCTACAAGTCAAGCTTTGCATCTATGTACTCTGCCGTTACTGGCCATCGCCAGGAATCTCGCTTCAAACTCATCACCGCTGGTGCTGACGAAAAAGTTGTTGGCCTACATGGACTTGGTTACGGAGTGGATGAGATGATTCAAGGATTCGCTGTTGCTATCAAGATGGGAGCAACCAAGGCAGACTTTGATGCTACAGTAGCTATTCACCCGACTGCCTCTGAAGAATTTGTAACCATGCGCTAATTGTTGAAAGAGACTTTAAAGAGTCTCTTTTTACTTGCAAAATCGGCTGTTACAAAATTGTTACCTAGATTTCAAAAATAGGTTGACTTCTGTTTCTAAATTAGTATAATAGTTACTATAATTTTGAAAAGAGGTTAACAGTTTTGAAAAAAGCTCATATCTATGCTATCCCTGCTATCGGTGCTGCTCTCATCGCCGTATTGGCACAAATCAGTCTCCCTATCGGTCCTGTACCTTTCACTCTGCAAAACTTTGCGATTGGTCTGATTGCTACTGTTTTTAGACCTAGAGAAGCCGTCCTTTCTGTAGCTCTCTATCTCCTTCTGGGCGCCATTGGTCTACCTGTCTTTGCAGGGGGTGGTGCAGGATTTCACGTTTTAGTCGGTCCAAGCGCAGGTTATCTTTGGTTCGACCTTGTCTATGCAGGACTTACCTCTTATCTCATCCATCAGAATAGTGGCTATATCCGCATTTTCCTAGCCAACCTCTTGGGTGATTCCCTCGTCTTTGTCGGAGGTATTCTCAGCCTCCACTTCCTTGCTGGTATGCCATTCGATAAGGCACTCGCTGTCGGTGTCCTTCCCTTTATCCTCCCTGATCTTGGTAAAATCATTGCGATTAGCTTCATTGGTCGTCCACTATTACAACGACTTAGGGGACAAGCATACTTCTCAATTTAACCCAAAAAGGATACTGAGTCAAAAACTCAATATCCTTTTATTGATTTCCTTTAAAAGCATCCACCATTACTTGAAATTCCTCGTTTGTAAGGGTGATTCCTTTTCCCATTTTGGTATGATCAGGGCTCCAAGTTCGAATATCAAACTTAGCTGGAGCGCCATTAAAGCTGACTCGGTTTAGTTCTTTTGTCCATCCTTTGTCATTTTCAGACAAGGTCAGTAAGTGTTCTTCGATTTCAAATGTAAATTCTGCCATTTTAACTCCTTTATATGATATGCTTTCTCTAGTCTATTCGTAAAATCTTGTAGATTTTAGGAAAATTTTATATAATATGGTTATATAAGAGGGGAGAAGCCTATGAGATATACATTCAAGCATGTCTTAGATAAGATACAAGACTTTCTCAGTGGACAGGATGTACGAGATTATTCTGAAAACGACTCCCTCATTGCTACAATTGAACAAGCCATCCAGAAAAAAACTGCTGTTCATGTCATACTAGCTGAAACAAGCTTCACTGGTGATATCGTCAAATATGATACCAGTCGTCAACAGATTGTTGTCAAAAATTTTACAAAAAATGTGACACGTATCATCCGAATCACTGATATCAAAAGACTTCGTTTCGTCCCTTCAACTGTACAAACAGCTCAGAAAAATAGATTTAAGAAAGAGTGAGATGTTTTTCATCCCACTCTTTTTCTTTTTAACGAATTTGTTCAAAATGCAGGTGGACTGCGATGTGGTCACCGTAACCACTTCTCTCCAAATCGCGTTGTAAGCGGTAAGAAATGTAATGTTCTGCGATGGTGATATATCCTGCCCCCAACAAACGATTTTCAACCATTGATTGAATCATGCTAATGGTCGCACGTTCCACTTTTGCTTCTTCCAAGTCCAAGACTACTTTTTTAGTGACTTGAGCTAGGTTTTGACGTAGGTCATCAGTCAAAACATAAACTGTCTGAGCTGCTTTTAGGACAGCTTGGTAAATTTTATCTGGATCAAAGTCTGCAACTTCTCCATTACGTTTGATTACTTGCATAAGGTTCTCCTTTATTCTTTGTTTTCTCTGATTTCAGCCAGCATTTTTTCTTCTTCTGCTGTTAGTTGATAGTTTTCTAGCAAATCTGGTCTGCGCTCATAGGTTTTCTTTAAACTCTCATAAAGTCGCCACTGACGAATCTTCTCATGGTGCCCACTCATAAGCACATCTGGAACCACCATGCCTCGATAGTCATAAGGACGTGTGTATTGGGGATATTCGAGCAATCCCGAAGAAAAACTATCGTCCTGGTGACTAGACTCCTTGCCAATCACTTCAGGAATCAAGCGAACAGTCGCATCAATCATAGTCATAGCCGCCAATTCGCCACCAGTCAAGACATAGTCTCCTAGGGAAATTTCATCGGTTACCAAGGTCTTGATGCGTTCGTCATACCCTTCATAGTGACCGCAGATAAAGATTAGCTCTTCCTCTTGGGCCAAATCTTCAGCATAAGCCTGATCAAACTGTTTCCCAGCAGGATCGAGAAGAATCACGCGCGGCTTTTTCTTTTCAATAGCATCAAAAGCATCGAAAATAGGTTGGGCGCGGAGCAACATACCCTGACCTCCTCCGTAGGGCTCATCGTCAACATGACGGGCCTTTTCAGCATATTCTCTGAAATTATGGTACTGGATATCCAAGAGACCTTTTTCTCGAGCCTTTCCAACAATCGAGTGCTCCAGCGGAGAAAACATCTCAGGAAAGAGGGTTAAAATATCAATCTTCATCGTCTAGTCCTTCTAAGATTTCCACTTGGACCCGCTTGTTTGGAAGATCAACATGGAGAACTACTGGCGGAATGTAAGGTAAAAGCAAATCTCGCTTACCTTTTCGCTTAACCACCCAGACATCATTGGCACCTGGTTGTAGAATCTCCTTGATAGTTCCAATCAAGTTGTCTCCTTCATAAACTTCCAAACCAATAATCTCGTGATAGTAGAATTCTCCATCGTCTAGGTCATTTAGATCTTCCTCAGAGACCTTGAGACTGTACCCTTTGAATTTTTCAATCGCGTTGATATGGTACATGTCTTTGAATT
Source organism: Streptococcus oralis (assembly GCF_019929365.1). GTDB lineage: Bacteria > Bacillota > Bacilli > Lactobacillales > Streptococcaceae > Streptococcus > Streptococcus oralis_BT. Next base: position 512,448 of record NZ_JAHZPH010000001.1, read on the forward strand.
TGATAATGTCAAAATTCTTATGCTTACGGTGGCTAGCTATGGTCACTGTTTGGACAAACTGATCTTTTTCATCAAATAAAGCCAGCTCTGCCCCTTTTTTAAAACGTTCCTCAGCAAAATCCGTCACAGACAAGACTCGCATCTCACCTTGTAGACCCTGCGTATTGACGATTTTTCCAACATTAAAGTAGTTCATCTTGTCTCCTGTATCTATTTCTATCCTTTATTTTATCACGTTCTAGGGATTTTCACAAGTTGCAGAAAAAGGCTACTATCATGGATGCTTTCTTTCCAAAAATCCTTCCAAATCTCTTTTATGCTGATACTTAATGGCAGCTTTTTTATCTTTCTCAAAGATGGTATTTGTTAGGTCAATGTCATTGATGGCCGCGATTGCAACAGTGTAATGAATGATATCAGCTAGTTCTTTGGCTAGTTCCTCATTTGAATCCTGGACCCCCTCTTTTCGACCGGAGCGTCCATTCAAGACCTCTGCTACCTCTCCGACTTCCTCCACTAGCTTCATAAAGAGACCTTCCTCAGTCCGAGACTGCTGGTAATGTTCGAGTAAGTAGTCTTGTAATTGTCTAAACGTTAAATCCTTCATATCCTGCTCCTTGCAAAAAAAGCGAGACATTCGTCCCGCCCTTCTTATTTTTCGTCAATAACGATTCTTACTTTTTTGTCTTCAGTTGGGACAGAGTAGACAATCGTTCTTATCGCTGAGATAGTGCGACCCTTACGACCGATAACACGACCGACATCGCTTTGGTCAAGATCCAAGTGATACTCCAAAAACTCTGGTGTGTCTTCAATCTTGATAGTTAAGGCATCTGGTTGTGAAATCAAAGGTTTCACAATAGCAATAATGAGATTTTCAATCGTATCCATCTGTCAACCTACTTTAAACTTATTTTGAGAATTTAGAATCGTGGAATTTTTTCAATACGCCTTCTTTTGAAAGGATGTTGCGAACTGTATCTGAAGGTTGAGCTCCATCAGCCAACCATGCAAGAACGCGGTCTTCTTTCAAAGTCACTTGGTTTTCAGCAACAAGTGGGTTGTAAGTTCCAACTGTTTCGATGAAACGTCCGTCACGTGGTGAACGTGAGTCTGCTACGTTGATACGGTAGAAAGGTTTTTTCTTAGAACCCATACGAGTCAAACGGATTTTAACTGCCATTTTTTAATGTCTCTTTTCTTATTTTTTATTTCGGTGAAATAGCTAAGCTATTTAGCACATGTTCTATTATAACAGATTTTCGAGAGGTGTCAAGAAAAAAACTTGACAGAGTTAAAAATTTTTAAATTTTTTAGAAATTTATTAGACTAATAGAGATAAATTAGAAAGAAAAAATTTATGAATACTACTTTTGATAACTACCCTGTCAAGCCCTATATCTCTCTTAATCGTGATGTCGAAGCTTGGCTACTAAATCTCAAGCCCATTCCCAAATGACACATGGACCTATTAGCAGATGATTTACTAGCAGGAGATATCATTCTCCTATGGAGAATCAACTTTGGCACTTTTACAACCGAAACATGATTTTAAAAACTCCCATTCGAATATGATTCAAAATTCGCTTAAAATCAATGTTTTCCCACTTTTTCAGAAAACAAATTTTTATCTAATTTAAATAACTTTTAATTAAATAGTGTGAATTTTGCTTAAAATCATCAAAAACACCCCATGGTGTGAACCATGAAGTGTTGTAAATGCTGTATTGTAGCTAGTTTTTAACGTTTAGAAAACTACCTAGCTTTACGAGCTTTCTTAAAATCTGGTTTGGAAAGTATGCGTTTCAGTTGGACTAAAAACAGCGAAATATCAAGGATTTTAAGAACGATATCTACTAATTAATTTATAAAATATGAATTAATAGATTCTAAATAGGGGAATAGTTTAGGTCTGTAATCATTAAAATAATACACCTAACTTTGGTCACCGTTTTTTAGTTATTCACTCTTTTTTCAGATAGTGTTTTTAAAGTTATGATGTAAAATGCCGCAATTAAAACACTATACATCATAATCGGAGGATAGAGAATTAAGGATAGAATCAATCCCACTCCTTTAATTATTAGGTCAGGTATCAATAACTTTCTATATTGTGCGGTAGCTTCAAGTAATTCTTTCTGATCTATATTGGGTTTATCAATTACTTTATGTAAAAACCAGTTTGCTACCGTTGAAACAATAACGATCAGTCCATAAAAGAGCTGTGCCGTATGGTTCATGAAATGACTACTAACGATTCCAGTAGCATAGGGCATAAATGAAACAAAAAATAAAAGAAACAAATTCCACCAAACAATTTGTGGGGAAATTTTCTCAACCTTTTCCCATAGTGTGTTTAGTGCCATCCATAACGATCCTAACCAGAAAAAGGAAAGAAAATAAGCAAAGAAATTTTGCCGTAAATCCCAAAAAGCTTGAAGACTTGGTGTCGTTGGTTTTTCTAATTCTAAGATTAGGATAGTCATTATAATTGCTAGAACCGCATCTGTCAATGCAATTAATCTATCTTTCTTCATCAGATTACATCACCTTTCATTTTGTAGCATTCTATCTCATCGTATAATATTTATTAATCTTAAATATTAGATATTCATTTCATACTTTGAGTACAAACAAGATACACTAAAAAACATGTATCTGTCATATTTTATTTAACTTTAGAAATATTCATCCATCTAATTAATAAATATATCATATTTCACAATAAATGACTACTATCAAAGATACATTTTCTTTCAAATTCCTCCCTTTTCAACTTGGCTAACTTGAGCTGCATTACCTAGGTCGATTTGCTTTAAATTATACTTTTTTCTTAAACATTTGATACGAGTAGGTATTTCTTATGGGAAATTTTCATCAAAAAATTTCATATATAATCCCCTATAATCATGGAAAAGTAGTAAAAATAGTTGTTATCCTAGTTGATTAAAAAAATCTCTGATTTCCTCATCTTTTATAAAATAATATATAATTTTCCCCTCTCTTCTAGTGTCCAAGATGTTTTGATTGGCTAGTTTACGAAGATGGTGGGAGGCAGATGCCATACTGAGATTTAGTAAACAGGCTATATCGCAGACACAGAGTTCTTCGACGGCAAGGAGATAAAAGATGATATTTATCTGTTTATTATCGGTAAATTTTGATAAAATGCGAAGTGATTTTTGGACTTTTTCCTTTTCAAGGTAGTTCGTTGCGGTTGTAACATTTTGTTGATTTATAATATTCACTTGGCAGATACTATCTTTTTTCATAATTTTTTCTCCTAGCCGAACACAGTCCTTAGCATGTCAAAGCTGTTGTTTTCAATCAGAATATACATCCCCAATCCTAAATAAACAACGGCAATAAACCATCTGCTATATTTTTCCAAAGTTTCTCCAACAGAAGGGACTTGTGCCAATTTTTGGGCAGAAAAAACCAAGAGATAAATCATGACTAGAAAGGTAAGTAAAGCCACTATCAAATTCGCTAAATTTAAGGTAATAAAATATGGGACAAAAACACCAATATTGTCAGCGCCACAACTTGCAAAAGTGATCATAGCGACTAGAAAAATCAGGTTTTTATTGTCTTTTCGCAAACCATCTTTTGCAATAGCTTCTCCATCAGAATCTCCTAAAAGCAAAACTTTGAGCCCTAGGAAAATTGGAATCAAACCGAGCAAACCTAAAATCTCTTTACTAGGAATATAATTTAAGACAAATGCAAAAAGTAAACTTAGCAATATTAGACTAACAGAGCCTAGAAATTGTCCTAAATAGATGTTAATGATGTCTTTTCTGCTTTTTCTTTTGGCAAAAAATAACATTAGGATAATAAGTAAGTCTACGGCTGTCCCAGAATACAGGATTATTGAAGTAACAACATTTTGAATCATAAAACACCTCATTCAAATATATTTTTGAATGAATTTTAACATTAAACTTTGTAGATGTCAACTTCAGCTCCATCAAAGTATAGATAAGAAGGTAGAGATTGGACTGAAATATAGTGAAATGTATTAAAATTGAAAAAAGAAAAAACGCTTGAAATCAGAGTTTTTCTTATGTATTGATTCGTATTGAATGCTTACTTCACTTCTGTAAAAATTAACTTCTACACCTACAAAGCCTATTCTGACAGACTTTATAAAAGCCTAAGAAAAAAAGTAGAGATTCATACAGTGTCTAGATTTTCCAAAAATTCTTTATCATCAAATATTATTAACGAAACTATTCAAACCAAATCCGATGCATTGCTTCAAAGAATTCTTTAGTTGTTTGACTCGCTTGATCATCTAAATACCACTATGAAAGAGAATATCCTCAAAAGTATGGAGAGTTACAGTACTTTCTAAGATGAGGGCTCCAGATTTGGACCAATCCCTTCGTGACAACTTTTCAGGAGAAGAATTAGCAAGTTACTTTTCAATTCGTGGTTACAAATTGACTCCAAAGGGGGAGCAGATACTGGAACAGTACCAGGACATTATCGACCGTCATCCAAAGAAAAATCTCTAAGCAAGCGACTTTCTGGTCGGCTTCCTCTTAAACTACCTTGTCACAAATATTTGAAATCACCTCCCTTTTAGGGTACAATGATAGAAATGAATTTTTGAGAGGAAAACAATGAAAAAACTAGCAACCCTTCTTTTACTATCATCTATTGCCCTTGCAGGATGTACTAGTATCCAACGTGGTCTCCGTGGTGATGACTATGTCGACTCTAGTATCTCAGCTGAAGAAAGCTCAAAAGCAGCTGCTCAGGCTACCAAAGATTTGAATGATGCTTTAACAAATGAAAATGCCAACTTCCCTCAACTTTCTAAAGAAGTTGCCGAAGATGAAGCTGAGGTCATTCTCCATACAAATCAAGGCGATGTACGCATCAAACTCTTTCCAAAATTAGCACCATTAGCAGTTGAAAACTTCCTTACTCACGCTAAGGATGGCTACTATAACGGCATCACCTTCCACCGTGTTATCGATGGCTTTATGGTCCAAACTGGAGATCCTAAGGGAGATGGTACAGGTGGCCAATCCATCTGGCATGATAAGGATAAAACGAAGGATAAGGGAACTGGTTTCAAAAACGAAATTTCTCCCTACCTATACAATATCCGCGGAGCCCTTGCTATGGCTAACACTGGTCAACCAAACACCAACGGTAGCCAGTTCTTCATCAACCAAAACTCAACAGATATTTCTGCGAAACTCCCTACTAGCAAGTATCCAAAGAAAATCATCGAAGCTTATAAAGAGGGGGGAAATCCTAGCCTAGATGGCAAACATCCTGTATTTGGTCAAGTCATCGATGGCATGGATGTTGTCGACAAGATTGCCAAGGCTGAAAAAGATGAAAAAGACAAACCAACTACTGCTATCACTATCGATAGTATCGAAGTGGTGAAAGACTACGACTTCAGCAAAAAATAAGCCATCAACAGATAAGGAGACGATGACATGATTTTATTTTGGGGTTCTAAAGGTTATCAAAAAGATTTAGGACATACGCAAACTGCAATCGAATGTGGTCACTGTAACAATGTCGACGCTTGGGAGATCGTAGAAACTGGGCGCAAGTTCACCCTCTACTGGATTCCACTTTTCCCTTATGGTAAAAGTTACTTTGTTTCTTGTCCGGTTTGCCACTATGGTAAAGAAATTGAGAAATCTGAAGTTGAAAACTATTTAAATTACTAGTCAAAAAAGGCCAAGTCATTTCGACTTGGCTTTTTTAGTGCTTTTAAGTCAGCTTGTTAAAGTCCCAGATTTGGTCCATCCAGCCTTCATAAAAGTCTGGTTCGTGGCAAACTATAAGAATGCTTCCTTTGTATTCTTTAAGCGCCCGTTTAAGTTCTTCCTTGGCATCTACATCCAAGTGGTTGGTTGGCTCGTCCAGCACTAAAACGTTGTTTTCACGGTTCATCAAGAGACAGAAACGCACCTTGGCCTGTTCCCCACCTGACAAAACCTGAATCTGACTTTCGATATGTTTGGTTGTCAAGCCACAACGAGCAAGGGCTGCACGGACTTCTGCTTGATTGAGTGCTGGAAAGGCATTCCAAACAGCTTCAAGAGGTGTTTGACGATTGCCACCTTCTACTTCTTGCTCAAAGTAGCCAAGTTCTAGATAGTCGCCACGTTCGACTTCTCCAGCAATTGGTGGAATAATGCCCAAGAGAGACTTCAAGAGGGTTGTTTTCCCGATACCATTGGCTCCAATAATGGCAACTTTTTGATTGCGTTCAAAGGTAAGGTTTAAGGGTTTGGTAAGTGGACGGTCATAACCAATCTGTAAGTCCTTGACTTGGAAGATAAAGCGCCCTGGCGTACGAGCCGGTTTGAAATCAAAGGATGGCTTTGGTTTCTCGCTTTGGAGTTCAATGATATCCATCTTGTCGAGTTTCTTTTGACGGGACATGGCCATATTACGCGTTGCAACACGGGCTTTATTTCGAGCCACGAAATCCTTGAGGTCTGCAATCTCTTTCTGTTGACGTTCATAGGCCGCTTCTAACTGAGATTTCTTCATAGCATAGACTTCTTGGAACTGGTAGTAGTCTCCAGAATAACGAGTCAATTGTTGGTTTTCCACATGGTAGACGATATTAATCACGTCGTTGAGGAAAGGAATATCGTGCGAAATAAGGACAAAAGCATTCTCATAGTTTTGGAGATAACGCTTAAGCCAGTCAATGTGTTCAGCATCCAAGTAGTTGGTTGGTTCGTCCAGTAACAAGATATCAGGCTTTTCAAGGAGGAGTTTAGCCAAGAGGACCTTGGTTCGTTGCCCACCTGACAATGCTGTTACGTCTGTATCCATACCATAGTCCATGACACCGAGGGCACGCGCTACTTCATCAATCTTGGCATCTAAAGTATAAAAATCACGACTCTCCAAACGGTCTTGGAGTTCGCCAACTTCTTCCATCAGTGCATCGATATCTGCGCCCTCTTCGGCCATTTCCATATAGAGGTCATTGATACGTGCTTCTGCTTTGAAAAGCTCATCAAAGGCTGTACGGAGCACATCACGAACAGTTTGACCTTCCTTTAGCACAGCATGCTGGTCCAAGTAGCCAGCAGTCACATACTTAGACCACTCCACCTTTCCTTCGTCTGGCAACATCTTACCAGTCACGATGCTCATAAAGGTTGATTTTCCCTCACCATTGGCACCGACTAAGCCGATGTGTTCACCCTTGAGGAGACGGAAAGACACATCTTCAAAAATTGCACGGTCACCAAAACCGTGACTCAGATTTTTAACTTCTAAAATACTCATGTTAATTCCTTATATTGTTTTTATGTAGTAGTTTATAAAGGATCCAAGCTAGGTAGCCACCCAAGGTATTGGTCCACAAATCATCAATCTCAAAGACCCGATTAAAATCAAAGAAAAAGTCTAAGACTAGTTGTGTGCACTCGATTCCCAAGCTCAGTATAAAACTGAGAAGAAGAAACCTTTTAGTTTTTCTTAGAGAGGGCAAGAGATAGAGCAGTTGAAAAACCATAGGGAAGAGCAAGAAGACATTTAAGATGTTCTGCAAAAAGATCCAAATGACTTGTCCCAAACTAGTCACTTCACCCAGATTCCAAAGGGAGTTTAAGGGAGTTAAAAGAAAAACCAGGCGTCCAAAAGTTTGAATACCTGGAGTTTCCACTCCTGTAGGAAGTTGAGGTTGGGGAGTAAAACAAAAACAGATAATGCAAAGGCTGTAAATAGCCACTCCCAACCTTAAGATTAATTCTCTTTTTCTAGTCATTTTATGGATTTACCGCTGCGACTGCCTTCTGGCGGTCACGCTTCATAGTATTGGAACGCAATTGTCCACAAGCCGCATCAATATCTGTACCATGTTCCTGACGGACGACACAGTTAATCCCTTTTTTCTTGAGGGTATCATAGAAGGCCATCACACGCTCTTTAGGACTACGGCTATATTGGTCATGTTCACTAACTGGGTTATAGGGAATCAAGTTTACATAAGACAATTTCTTGATGTTCTTGAGCAATTCAGCCAACTCCAAGGCTTGTTCAACACCATCATTGACTTCATTCAGCATGATGTATTCAAAGGTTACACGGCGATTGGTTGTTTCAATATAGTACTCAATAGCAGCAAAGAGCTTTTCAATCGGAAAGGCACGGTTAATTTTCATGATGCTTGAGCGCAATTCATTATTGGGTGCGTGAAGGGAAACAGCCAGATTAACCTGTACGCCTTCATTAGCAAAATCACGAATTTTATGGGCCAAACCTGAGGTAGAAACAGTGATGTGACGAGCACCGATTGCCATCCCCTTGTCATCATTGATGGTACGGACGAAATTCAAGACATTGTTGTAGTTATCAAATGGTTCACCAATTCCCATGACAACAATATGACTGACACGCTCATCCTGACCACGCTCATCAAAATATTTCTGAACCAACATGATCTGCGCTACAATTTCCCCGTTATTGAGGTCACGTTGCTTCTTGATCAAACCTGACGCACAGAAGGTACAACCAATATTACAGCCAACCTGAGTGGTCACACAGACTGACAAACCGTAGTGTTGACGCATGAGTACTGTCTCAATCAACATGCCATCTGGCAACTCGAAAAGATACTTAACGGTACCGTCAGCTGACTCTTGTACGATCCGCTGTTTCAAAGGATTGACCACAAACTGGTCATTAAGCTTAGCAATCAAATCTTTAGAAAGGTTGGTCATTTCTTCAAATGACTGGACACGTTTACGGTAAAGCCATTCCCAGATTTGATCTGCTCGGAATTTCTTTTCTCCTTGTTCTAATACCCATTCTTGCATGGTTTGACGTGTTAAACTATAAATAGACGGTTTCATCTCTTCTCCTTATTCTCTATCTATTTCTGACGAATGACAAAATGGCGCTGTCCCTTGTCCTCTTTCTGAGACTTTTGGTCCTTATGACGACGTCTATTTCGCTTATCCGCATTTGGTTTTCTCTTGTTTTGCGAAGGTTTCTTTCCTCTTCTAGGAAGGTTTTCCTCATCCTTTTTACGCATTTTTTTGTCAAATGAAGCCCGCTTCGGTGCTTGATTTTCTAGGACAAAATAGGCACAACCATAACTACAGTACTCCAAAAGATAGTCCTGTAACCGACTAATCTTTTCAATTTTTTCCTCTGTTCGATCGTCTTTGTAAAAGCCACGTAGACGGAGCTGTTCATTGCTCCAGTCCCCCACGACATAATCAAACTTGGTCAACACTTCTGAGAAGCGTTGATTAAAGACTGTCACATCGAAAGCATCCTTGATATTTTCAACCAAGGTAAAAGCAATCCCTTCAGTCTCAACCTTATCCCCATTTACATGAAATTCTGGGCCAGGAAACTTGTTATAGTTGTATAATTCAGGTGCAATTTCTTTACGCATAGTCTTCCTTTTCCACGATTACTTAACACTCTATTTTACCATAATTTCTAGCAATTAGCACGTTTCTCATAAAAATGAAAAAAGTCTGACGATTTTGTCAGACTTCTGCCATATAAACCAAAAAGAGAAGATTAGCTCTTCTCTTCATATTCATTATTTCGCTGCTGCGTAAAGCTCATCTACTTTGTTCCAGTTGATCACTGAGAAGAAAGCTTTGATGTAGTCAGGACGCACATTGCGGTATTTCACGTAGTAAGCATGTTCCCAAACGTCCAAGCCCAAGATTGGTTTTTTACCTTCTGAGATTGGTGTGTCTTGGTTTGCTGTTGAAGTCACTTCAAGCTTTCCTTCTTTGTTGACAACCAACCATGCCCATCCAGAACCAAAGCGAGTTGTAGCTGCTGCTGTAAAGGCTGCTTGGAACTCTTCGAATGAACCAAATGTTGCGTCGATTGCTGCTACAAGTTCTGCTGATGGAGCTGTTTTCTCAGGAGTCATCAATTCCCAGAAAAGAGCGTGGTTCAAGTGTCCACCACCATTGTTGATAAGCGCTTGACGGATATCAGCTGGGATAGAGTCTACATCAGCAAGCAAAGCTTCAAGGTCTTCACCGATTTCAGGGTGTTTTTCAAGAGCTGCATTTGCATTGTTTACATAAGTTTGGTGGTGTTTGTCATGGTGCAAGTGCATTGTTTCTGCATCGATGTATGGTTCCAAAGCGTCATATGCGTATGGAAGGTCTGGTAAGATAATAGCCATCTGTAATACCTCTTTTTCTTTCTATATGAAAATGATAACGCAATCATCCTCTTTTTTCAAGTTTTTTGCTCAATTTGCCTCTGCCGCAATCTGCAAAAGTGCCTTTTCAAACAGGTACCCTTTTTCATAGACACCTGTCTTAATCTGGTAGTCTGTTTCAATCAAATAAGAAATTGCTCGCTTGAGAAAACCTAAGGAAATCCCTCTCGAATCTCTCAATGCAAACTTGATTTGATAAGGATTAGGATTGCGCCCCAAGTAAGTTCCCAGACTGCTTGCAATCTGCGATTCCGTCTGACCGCTCTCTGATAAAATCTTCACCTGGTTAAAGGTACGAAACTGTCCCAACATGACAGCTATGAGCTTAATCTCATCCTCCCCTTGCAAGGTCAAGTCTCTAACCAAGTCACGGGCCTGGTCGATCTTTTTGCCCAAGATAAGCTGAGTCAAATCAAAAATATTGTCCTGCAGAGTCTTTGGAATAGCCTCGACAATATCCTTCTCCTCAATCAGGCCATCTGACTTATAAGACTGTAAAAAAAGGATGTTTTTCTGGATTTCACTAAATTGAAAACCAGATTTGAGAAGTAGATTTTCAAAGGATTGCCCCACAAACTGCAGACCTTGTGTCTGGCTCCACTTTTGGAAATACTGGCGCAGTTCTTGCTCCTTAGCCTCAATAGCGTCAAAGACAGTCGCATCTCGTTTGAGCAGTTTGACCAGCCGTCTTTTGCTATCCAACTTTCCTTCTGCAAAAATCAAGAGTTTAGTCGTTGGTGAAGGATTGTCAAGGTATTCCTCAAATGACTTGAGCTCATCATCTGTTAAAAAACGTTTCTTGGCAGTTGTGATATCGACAAAATGGTCTAATATCACGATTTTTTCATCCGCAAAGAAAGGGAGACTGACCAACTCCAACTCTAAGTCTTTATAAGCTACTTCTTTCATATCAAAGTAAGCAAAATTGAGATCAGCTGGATCATAACCAATCTGTTTCAACACTTGACTCTTCATAACTTCAAACTGGCCCTGGTCTGTCCCTGTAAATAGATTCAAGCTAGATAAATTTGATAGAGATACCTTTTGACTCTCTTCTATGGCTAGCATCTTCTCTCCTTTCTTCTGATTTTTTGCTAACTTTAATCAATATAGCGCAATTTCCCACGGAAATCTTCTAGGTTCTCATAACCTTTTTCCACCATAATAGCTTTCAGTTCATTGGTAATGCGCTCAAAAGCTCCAACACCTTCTTTGTGGAGCGTCGTTCCTACTTGCACCATACTCGCACCACAGAGGATGTGTTCAAAGGCATCACGACCCGTTAGAACACCACCCGTTCCGATGATTTGGATTTCTGGATTTAAGCGTTGGTAGAAGGCGTGCACATTAGCAAGAGCAGTCGGCTTGATATACTCTCCACCAATCCCACCAAAACCATTTTTAGGACGAATCACGACCGACTCGTCTTCTATATAAAGGCCGTTTCCTATAGAGTTAACACAGTTAACAAACTTGAGCGGGTATTTGTTGAAAATAGCAGCCGCTTGATCAAAGTGAACAATATCAAAATATGGTGGCAATTTGATCCCAAGAGGTTTTGTAAAGTAGGTAAATACCTCTGACAAGATACGGTCTGTGGTCTCAAAATCATAGGCAATCTGTGGTTTACCTGGAACATTTGGACAAGAGAGATTAAGCTCTGTCAGTCCTTTGAATTCACTCTCTTGAACTTTTTTCAAGATGGTATGTGTTTCTTCTGGAGACATGCCGACTAGAGATAGGAAGAAAGTTCGGTTTGGCTCTTTTTCCTGCAAGTCCAAAAGATAGTCCAGATAATAGTCTAAGCCATTATTTGGTAATCCCATGGAGTTGATGGAACCAAGTGGAACATCCTGGTAACGTGGTTCAGGATTCCCCTGACGAAAGTCCAAGGTCGCAGTCTTCGTAACAAAAGTACCCGCCGCTGAGTTTTTGACCCCTTCAAGCTCTTCTATCGTCATACAAGCCACACCTGCTGCATTCATCAAGCAATTATCAAACTCAAAGCCAGCTATTTGTGTTTTCGTTGATACCATGATTCTGATCCTCCAGATTCCTTTTATTTCTAATATTATACCATACTTTCATATTTTCTCTTTGAGAAACTAATTTCTATATAAAACGTTCGGTTTTGTAAATTGAAAGAATTTTTAGAAAATTTATGTTTTTTTCTTTACACTCAAAAAAAATTCTGCTATAATGGCTCATGTAATAAAATATAACAACAAAAAGGAGAACGATATGACATCTGCTAAAGACTATATCCAAAGCGTGTTTGCAACTGTGAAAGCTCGTAACGGGCATGAGGCTGAATTTCTCCAAGCAGTTGAAGAATTCTTCAGCACTTTGGAACCTGTATTTGAAAAACATCCCGAGTATATCGAAGAAAACATCTTGGCACGCATCACTGAGCCTGAGCGCGTGATTTCTTTCCGTGTTCCTTGGGTTGACCGTGATGGAAAAGTTCAAGTCAACCGTGGTTACCGTGTTCAATTCAACTCAGCTGTTGGACCATATAAAGGCGGACTTCGTTTCCACCCAACTGTAAACCAAGGGATCTTGAAATTCCTCGGCTTCGAACAAATCTTTAAAAACGTCTTGACTGGACTTCCAATCGGTGGAGGTAAAGGTGGATCAGACTTCGATCCTAAAGGGAAGACTGATGCTGAAGTGATGCGCTTCTGCCAAAGCTTCATGACTGAATTGCAAAAATACATCGGACCATCACTTGACGTACCTGCTGGTGATATCGGTGTTGGAGGACGCGAAATTGGTTACCTTTACGGACAATACAAACGTCTTAACCAATTTGATGCTGGTGTCTTGACTGGTAAACCTCTTGGATTTGGTGGTAGCTTGATTCGTCCAGAAGCAACTGGTTACGGTTTAGTTTACTATACTGAAGAAATGCTCAAAGCCAACGGTAACAGCTTTGCTGGTAAGAAAGTGGTTATTTCAGGTTCTGGTAACGTAGCTCAATACGCTCTTCAAAAAGCGACTGAACTTGGTGCAACTGTTATCTCTGTATCTGACTCAAATGGTTATGTCATTGACGAAAACGGTATCGACTTCGACCTTCTAGCAGATGTGAAGAATAACCGTCGTGCACGTTTGACTGAGTATGCAGCTGAGAAAGCAACTGCTACTTACCATGAAGGTTCTGTATGGACTTACGCTGGAAACTACGATATTGCTCTTCCATGTGCGACTCAAAATGAAATCAACGGTGAAGCTGCTAAACGTTTGGTTGCTCAAGGTGTTATCTGCGTATCAGAAGGTGCCAACATGCCGAGCGACCTTGATGCGATTAAAGTCTACAAAGAAAACGGAATCCTTTATGGACCTGCCAAAGCTGCCAACGCTGGTGGTGTAGCTGTATCTGCACTTGAAATGAGCCAAAACAGCCTTCGCCTTTCATGGACCCGTGAAGAAGTTGATGGACGCCTCAAAGACATCATGACAAATATCTTCAATACAGCTAAAACAACTGCTGAAACATACGGTCTTGGTACTGACTACCTTGCAGGAGCAAATATCGCTGCCTTCGAAAACGTAGCAAATGCTATGATTGCACAAGGTATTGTTTAAAATTCATTTGCTCAATCCTCAATCGTTATGATTGGGGATTTTTATGTTGGCTTCAAAAAAGCTCACCATTTAAAATAGTAAGCTTAAAATCAAGATTTATTTTACCTCTACTAAGGCAAAAGACAGGCATTCAACTATTTCATTTACTGCTTCATCTATGTCTAGGTCCTCATTATCATTCAACATCATTGGAAGAGCATAAGAAAGACTCAAAGCTAGAATATAACGAACAATTCTTTCATTTGACCAATCTCGAATAACACCATTTTCTTTAAACTGATTCAGAACTGAACTAATTGGCTTAATGATAGAGTGAACAATGACATTCCCTAACTGGTCAGAAATAGTTTTATCAATAAAAGAACGACTCAAGAGAATTTTAACTTGCATTTGATTCTCCTGAATGAAAACTAGTCTATCTCGAACAATGCTTCTTAAAAATAGTGGAAAAGACTCTTGGTTTGCTGTAAATTTCTTCTCAGAAAAATCAGCAATCACATCTGGAATAACCTGTTCTAGAAAAGTTGACAGAATAGCTTCTAAGATGCCTTCCTTGGTTTTAAAGTAACTAAAAACTGTCCCTTCTGAAACTCCAGCTTCCTTAGCAATAAGGCTGGCTGTTGTATTTTCAAAGCCAATTTCTGAAAACAACTTTAAACTTGATAATAACACTTGACGTTGTTTTAAACTCAAGTTGCTATTTTCTAATGTCTGAGCATACCTTTGTTCTAAACTTTCCATTGCTAGCCCCTCTCTGCTACTCTCTTACTTTTACGACTTTCTTACCTCGAGTGTGTCCCAACTTCAGACTACGATATGCCTCTCTAACAGACTTTAGAGAAAAATCATAAACCTGATCAATATTCAGCCGAACCTTCCCATCTGAGACCATTTCCGCTAGAGTGTTCAAATCATCATATGTGGAATGTCTCGGACCTGTGAACTGGGCACCTTTTATCATAACATATGGTGAAGGTACTAGCGTTCCAATGGCCGTGCCCTTCAATCCCAAACTGAAAGCCAATTTAACATAATCACTTCCATAGCAATCCAAGAATTTTGTAATTGGCTTGGGACTTGCTGATAGAAGAGCATCCTTGATGTTCTCTTCGTAAGCTACTGGTATGGCACCTAAGGACTTCAGATAATCTGAATTTTTCTTACTCGCAATTCCAATAACTGTCGCACCTTTAGCAACCGCATACTGTACTGCGATACTTCCAATACCTCCTGCTGCTGCTGAAATAACTACAACATCTTTAGAGTTTAGCTCAATCTTTCTAAAAGCACCTCCCACAGTTAGAGAGGCTACACCCATAGTAGCTGCATGGTTCATATCAATCATCTCTGGCTTCAACACAATTTCTGATTCATTGACACAAATTTCTGTTGCCAAAGCTCCCCTCTTGGTGCCTAATCCAGGGTCACTGATCATTGTTCCAAAAACCTTATCCCCTACTGCAAACCTACTTACTCCTTCACCGATTTCTGTGATAACTCCAGCAAAATCCCGACCAACACCTCTTGGAAAAAGAGATGATTTTGACTCAAACCAACGACTTGGCTTCCTTAGTTTTGTCATAAAAGATAAAAATCGGAGTGGCTTTGCACCTTCAAAAGTCTTATAATCAATAGGATTTAAACCAACAGCATGAACTTCTATCCTAACTTGATTCACTTTCAAAGAATCAGATTTAATGTTCACTAAATCTAACACTTCTTCATCACCGAAACGGCTATATTGTATTGCTTGAACAACCATTGTATGAACTCCTTTACACATCTACAAAATTGAGTGAGCACTCAATCACTTTTCTTGATTATATGCTTATTCCCCATAGATGTCAACTATACTGTTTCCAAAACTTCTAACTAAGTTAGCTGTTCATGATAAAAATAGATCTATTTTCCCTTATGAAAAATTATCAAACTATAACTCAAAGAAATTCGACTGCTTATAAAAGCAGCCGGATTTTTATATATCTAATTTTTCAAAAAATTTGCCTGTTGACTGCTTTTCTTTTAGCTTCTCAAGCAGCTCATTTTCCAGAAAAGGACTTAGTTCGTCAAAATCTTGACAAACCTTAAAAACAGTCTCTCTATCTATATGACCAAAAGTTAGTTCATAATAGTCCTTATGATGATGCCAGTTCTGGTCATAATTGATATCTTTCCGTTGATAGTAAACAATGTTCTGCTTCGGTGTCAGGTAAAGCTTCTGCGTCAGAATGATTTTCTGATCTTTGGATAACTTGCTACGACTGAAAATCTTAACACCTTGAAAAATCTTGCGCTCATGAATACCTTGATTTGTGACTTTTAATTCAATTCTTTTATAATGCATACTATCACCTCCAGAAATCACCTACATTATATCAAGTTTTGGCAGATTTTCAAGCAAAAGTGTCATTTCCAAAAGTCTTTAGTCGCCTCTAAAATCTCTTCAGTCAGTGTTACTGTGGCCTCAATGATGCTCTTTTACCAGTCTTTTTCAGATAAGCTTGTATTAGATGATAACCATAGGCATAGCCCGCAGCATAAGGCATTCCAACTGGTATCTGACCCTGTATCTTAGCTATTTCATCACCGTAGAGATATGGTGCCATTTCCGCCATCCCTGTTAGCTGAAGCTGACTTGAGATGATGCGCTTAATCTCTTCTAACTGCTCTGGACTGATTGAAGTAACCCAAGGACTAATGAGAACTTTGCCATAGAGCTCAGCTGCAAAAGACTCTGCCAACCCCTCACTAACTACCCAGTCTGCTAATGTCGTCTGCTGGTTCCATTTGATAAATTGGAAGCGGACATTATGATTGCACTCGTGGGCCAGCGCCGCTTGCACACGTGGCAAAGTATAGTCATTCGGTAGCAGACTAAGCATGAGATAACCTGGAATTCCACCATCTCCGCTATAATCCTTATTGAGCTGTAACATGGCCTTTTCAGGGTTGCCCAATAGAATAGTAAAATGGTAATCCTCAACCTCTAAATCATAGCCAGCTTGCTCAAAAAGACCGATACTCCTCTTGATGGTTTCCTGGCAGTCCTGCCAGAGTTGATCAGAGCTCAGAGCGTCGATAGCTGGTCTATCCTTTTCTGAGAGAATTGCGAGCAACTGATTCATAAAGCCAAGCAGGAACAAGGCATCAAATCCTCCAGGATACTTCGCTTTCAGAGGAATGTGTTGAGTCTGGTATTTCGTATCAGAAGGTGCCAACATGCCTAGCGACCTTGATGCGATTAAAGTCTACAAAGAAAACGGAATCCTTTACGGACCTGCTAAAGCTGCCAACGCTGGTGGTGTAGCTGTATCTGCCCTTGAAATGAGCCAAAACAGCCTTCGCCTCTCATGGACCCGTGAAGAAGTTGATGGACGTCTCAAAGACATCATGACAAACATCTTCAACACAGCTAAAACAACTGCTGAAACATACGGTCTTGGTACTGACTACCTTGCAGGAGCAAATATCGCTGCCTTCGAAAACGTAGCAAACGCTATGATTGCCCAAGGTATTGTCTAAGAAATATGCTAAAACCTCAATCAAAACGATCGAGGTTTTTTTGAAGCTTCATCTTCTATCAAAACTTCTTCCATAGCATTTTTTATTTTTTGGGCCAAAGATAATAACGTTTCTACATCAGAGGGTTTGCTTGTCCCGAGAGGATTCCAAGTAGAAGATGATAAATTTTCATATTCCTTAGACCGAACTCGAAATTTAATATTATCCCCCTTGGTGTCTATGTCTACATTTAAGGCTCTCGCCCCCAGTTTAGGCTCCTTATTTTTTATCCTACAGAAAATAACTTCTCCTGATACAATCTCCTTTCCATTACACCAAATCCTAATATTTCTTCCAGATAATTCTACGACAAAATTCTTCACTAGACTACCTTGTATTTTTTTAATTAAAAGAAAACTAATACAAAAAAACACTAATACTATCATATAAAGAAAAAGAAGTTGTGATTTAAAAAAATCATTCAGTTTTAAATAGAATACAGCCAACTGTATTCCCAATACAGGAAGCATGAGGAACATGGGAAAAAGGACACCAATTATTATATCTGATTTTGCTGTTGTCGCTGTAAATTCATATCTTTCCATCAATATCACCTTTATAACATTTCCTTTTTATAGAACATTAATCCCATACTAAGACGGATGCATCAGGGAGTTCAATCTCCCTTTCCCCTAGCCAAGATAAATTTTGAACTATCCTAAGGATATTGTACCACTATTTCTGCAAAAAATACCTTAGCAAACATAATCTCCTTCCACAGATACATCATCGCTTTATCGAGCGCTGGAGTTTGATTGACATGGTTCTCTAATCAAACTCCAGAACTTTATGATGAAAATCTTATGGAACAACTGGAGACACTTTATAAATTTTCTCTTTTCAATTATAAAGAAAAACCGCTACTCCTAAGAATAGCGGTTTAATCATGTTTTTAAGCTACTAATGTAGTTTCTCTATTATTTAAGAGTAACTGAAGCTCCAGCTTCTTCCAATTTAGCTTTGATTTCTTCTGCTTCTGCAGTTGGAACGCCTTCTTTGATGACACCTGGTGCACCATCAACAAGTTCTTTAGCTTCTTTAAGTCCAAGACCAGTGATTTCACGTACAACTTTGATAACGCCAACTTTTTTGTCACCAGCAGCTGTCAACTCAACGTCAAATGAGTCTTTAGCAGCACCAGCGTCAGCAGCACCAGCTGCAGCAACAGCTACAGGAGCAGCTGCAGTTACACCAAATTCTTCTTCGATAGCTTTTACAAGGTCGTTCAATTCAAGGATTGAAGCTTCTTTAATTTCAGCAATAATGTTTTCAATGTTCAATGCCATTGTTATTTCCTCCAAATAAGTTTTTAATTTTATAATAGTTTTTCCGTAGCTAGGCTACGCTGCGTAGCTTAAGATTAAGCTGCGTCTTCTTTGTTGTCTGCAACCGCCTTGACTGCAAGAGCAACGTTGCGCACTGGCGCTTGAAGTACAGAAAGGAGCATAGAAAGAAGTCCTTCGCGGTTTGGAAGAGTTGCAAGAGCAACGATTTCTTCTTTAGATGCGACAGCGCCTTCGATTGCACCACCTTTGATTTCAAGTGCTTCAGCGTTTTTAGCAAAATCGTTCAAGATTTTCGCTGGTGCGATAACATCTTCGTTAGAAAATGCTACAGCAGATGGTCCAACAAATACTGATGCAAGATCTTCAAGACCAGCTTTTTCAGCTGCACGACGCAAGATTGAGTTTTTAATGACTTTATACTCAACTTCGCTTCCACGAAGCTCACGACGAAGAACTGTATCTTGCTCAACTGTCAAACCACGAGCGTCAACAACGACGATAGATGCAGCAGCTTTCATTTTTTCAGCTACTACGTCAACTAGTTCCGCTTTTTTAGCAATAATTGCTTCACTCATTAGTGTGTTCACCTCCGTAATTATTTTGCTTGGGGAATTTTTCCAAAAGAAAAACGCGCCCAAACCTAGACACGAAAGTACAATACGCTTCTTTTTACATGATACGTTTTGTCCTCGGTAGGATATTTATGAGTCGAGCTCCCCTACTGTCTTAGGCAGTTTTTTCAAACCGTATATAAGTATAGCATAGACAAAAAAAGAATGCAAGATTTTTACAAACTTTTTTTGAAATTTTTTTAAATCTCTACCGTCAAAGCTTTGCCTTGCTTGACAACCTGTTCTCCTGCAATATAAACATCATCAACATCACTGGATTTGACTGCATAAACGAAGTGAGAGAGCATATTTTCCTGAGGTTGGAGATGGATTTTTCCTTGTGGTTGGATGACCAGAAAATCTGCTTGCTTGCCAACTTCCAGACTTCCTATCTGTTCTTCCATTCCAAGAACCTTAGCACCTTCTATCGTCAGAGCTTTGAGGGCTGTTTCAATTGGAAACTGGCTGGCATCTCCACTTTTCATCTTTTGAAGAAGGGCTGCTACCCGTCCTTCCTCAAACATATCTAGATTGTTATTAGAAGCTACCGAGTCAGTCGCAATTCCGACTGCTACTCCTGCTTTTTGCAGTTGGATGATTGGAGCAATCCCTGAGGCCAGTTTGAGGTTACTAATAGGATTATGGGCGATAGCCACATGAGAAGTTGCTAAACGTTCAATTTCCCGCTCGTTTAGTTCGACCCCGTGAGCAAAGACAGATAGATGATCTAAGTAACCTAGTTCTTCTAGAAAGGCGAGGGGACGTTTGCCATAGCGTTTGAGGATAATTCCTGACTCTTCCTTGGTCTCCGCTACATGGATATGGATGGGAATGTCCAGCTTTTTTGCCATATCTAAGCTCGCTTCCAGCAAATCTTTACTACAGCTATATGGAGAATGTGGCGCTACCATAACCTTGAAATTTGGATTTTCATATCCTAAGATTTCCTCTATGATGGCTCGTGTTCTGCTTATGGTCTCAGCAGTTGTTTCTGCCTCTGAAGAAAAGAGGGTCGGTGAGAAATAACAACGCATCTTGGAAGCCTTAACTGCCTGATAAATTTGCTCAATATCCACACCATTGGGATTATACATATCGTTGAAGGTTGTTGTCCCTGACTGGAGCATCTCCGTTAGAGCTTCTTTGACCGCCTTGGTAGTCATGTCGGGAGTAAATCCTGCTTCTGCTGGCCAGATATAGTCATTGAGCCATTCATGGAGATTGCTGTCATCCCGAATCCCTCTCAAACCTGTCATAGCAGAATGGGTGTGGCAATTGACCAAACCAGGCATGATCCAGGCTCCCTGATAGTCTATAATCTGCTCAGCTTGCTCTAAAATTTCTTGCTTCTCTTGACCAACATAGACGATTTTAGATGCTTCAACAGCTAAGAGACCATCCAAATAGACATGGAAATTTTGGTCACAAGTCACGATATTTACATGCTGATAGACTTTCATTATAGGCTCCTTTTCTATAAGACAATTTATACGAAATTCAAACCACGTCAGCTTCACCTTGCCGTAGGTATATGTGACTGACTTTGTCAGTCTTATTTACAACCTCAAAGCAGTGCTTCGAGTAGCCCGCGGCTAGCTTCCTAGTTTGCTCTTTGATTTTTATTGAGTATTACAGTGAACAATTTTTCTAGCTATTGTAACAAAAAAGTCACCCGAAGGCAACTTTTAGTGTCATTAAGACTTTAAAATAGATAGAAATGGCTTATTCAGAGCTAAAAGCTGAAGCTTTTTGCATTTGGTAATACTTGCCCTTTCTAGCCATGAGGTCCTGATGATTGCCATACTCAACAATATCACCATCCACCAAAACTAGAATCAAATCCGCATCCTGAATAGTTGACAAACGGTGAGCAATGATAAAGCTTGTGCGCCCCTTCATGAGTTTCGCAAAGGCATCCTGTACTAGCAGCTCTGTCCGTGTATCGATAGAAGAAGTCGCCTCGTCTAAGATAAGAATCTTTGGAATAGCTAGAAAGACTCGGGCGATGGTCAAGATCTGGGCTTGACCGACAGATAGTGATTCTCCTGCATTTTCCAACTTAGTATCGTATCCCTGCGGCAACTGTTGGATGAAAAAGTCTGCGTTGGCTGCTTTGGCAGCAGCAATCACTTGCTCCCGACTGGCCTGAGGATTTCCAAAGGCAATATTGTCATGAATGGTTCCTTGCTTGAGCCAGGTTTCTTGGAGCACCATGCCAAACTGCTGTCTCAACGATGCTCGGGTATAGTCGTAAATGGAACGACCATCTAACAAGATATCTCCCGAGTTAATAGGATAAAAACGCATGAGGAGATTAATAAGAGTTGATTTTCCGGCACCTGTCGGACCAACTATGGCTACCTTACTACCAGCTGGGATATCGATAGACAAATCCTTAATCAAGATCCTTTCAGGATTGTATCCAAAAGAAACATTCTTAAAGGAAATAGCTCCCTTGACTTGGTCACTGGTCAAGACTTCCTTACCTGTTTCAGCTACCTCAGGACTTTCTAAGATAGCATAGACGCGCTCTGCGCAAGCGAGAGCACTTTGCAACTCAGCTAGCACTGAAGAAATATCGTTAAAAGGTTTAGTATACTGTTGAACATAGTTCAAAAAGGTCACTAAACGCCCAATAGTCAAGGTTGACCCCATCATGATACGATAAGCTCCCACTCCAGCTAGAAGAACATAAATGAGCGCATTGACAAAGCGAGTTGAAGGATTAACCGTTGATGAATAAAAGATGGCTGACTGAGAATTGCCTGCGTAGTTGGCATTCGCCTCGTGCAGTCTTTGAATAAACTCTTCCTGAGCATTGAAGGACTGGATAATAGTCTGCTGGCTAAGCGATTCTTCAATCAACTGAGTCTGAATGCCCCTCGTCTCTGTTTGCTTTTGGAAGAGATGATAGGATCTCTTGGCAATAAAGCGTGAAATCACCATGGATAGTGGCGTCAACAGCAAGACCAACAGGGTCATGAGGAGGTGAATTTGAAGCATGGCTAGAATACTAACCAAAATCATCAAGACACCAATGAAAAATTGATTAAAAATCATGGTCAAGCCGGCTGCCAGCTGTTCTATGTCTGTGGTTACACGACTAACCATCTCTCCACTGCCCTGCCGATCCACAAAAGCAATCGGTAAACGATGGAGCTTATGGATAATTCGCTCTCGCAAATCTTTAGTATAAGAGAAGATTAGACGATTATAAAGAAGAGGATTGCCCCATTGTACCAGAGTATTTCCTATTACCACCAAGATCATCTGGATGAAAATCTGCCAAAAAACTGGTGAAGAACCAGCCACGAGAACTTGGTCAATGACCTGCCCAATCAGAATAGGTAGGTAAATTGATAAGCCAACTTGGGCAATAGTTCCTAGAAAGGCTAGGAAAAAGAGGAAGGGATGGCTTGCTAAATCTATGGTCAAACGTTTGAGCGTCTGGTTTGCAGTTTGTCGTCTCATGCTAGTCCTCCTTTCCATGTTGGGATGCATTGATTTCACGATAGACTTGGCTGGACTTCATCAATTCCTCGTGCTTGCCAACAGCTAGGAGCTCACCTTTTTCCAAGAGGAGAATCTGGTCAGCCATCTGAAGTGTCGAAGTCCGTTGAGAAATCAAGATTAAGCTTGTATTTGGCAAATTTTCTCGGATAGCTTTCAATAGCTTGGACTCGGTAATGGTGTCGAGGGCCGAGGTCGCATCATCTAAGATGAGAAATGGAGCTTGGCGCAATACTGCTCGTGCGATAGACAGCCTTTGTTTTTGTCCGCCAGAGAAATTTCGACCTCCTGCCTCAACTTGGGCATCCAAAAGTCCTTCCTTTTCACTGACAAAATCCTTAGCTTGCGCAATCTCCAAAGCCTGCCAGAGTTGCTGGTCAGATATTTCTTGATTGAAACCTAAAGTCAGGTTGGAACGAATAGTTCCTTTAAAGAGTTCGACCTTTTGGGGCACGTAGGAAATCCAAGACTGCCACTGCTCAAGATTACGAGGACTACATCCATCTCGATAAATGTCAATGCTTCCCTTATCTACTGGATAAAGTCCAAGTAAGACTTGCACCAAGCTTGATTTACCAGAACCAGTTCCTCCGATGATACCAAGGATTTGCCCTTGCTTCATATCAAAGGAAATGTCTCTCAGAGAAGGCTGGGCCGCATCAGGATAGGTAAAGGTCAATTCTTTGACTTGCAAAACCTTATCGCTGATAACTTTCTTTTGTTCTAATTCTGAATGGATATCTTCGGGAGCCTCGTCAAAGACTTCCTCGATTCGCTTGGCTGAGATGTAGGACTGGTTGAGGGAATTGATCAGCATAGCTAGCTTAACCAATTCCACCAAAATCTGCAAAAGGTAGTTGATAAGGGCAATCAGGGCACCTTGACTGAGTAAACCTCCTTGAATTGAAATATAGCCCTGCCAGATGATGACAAGAAGAGTTCCATTGACAATCAGATAGGTCAGAGGTGTTAACAAACTAGACCAGAAACCCGTCTTTTCTTGCAATCTAGCATAAACTTGGTTAAGGGTTTGAAAAATCTGTAACTCTCGTTTTTCTTGTCCAAAAGTACGAATAACTCGCATCCCTTGCAATTGCTGGCGCGTTTCCTGAACCAGCTGGTCCGTTTTCTTTCTGAGACTACTGTAGAGAGGATTGACCAGTCGTGAGAGCACCACAATGACAATGGTCAGAATGACAACCATGACCAAAAACCAGAAAGTCAGCTCAGCTGAAATGCGATAGGCCATAAAGATAGCCCCAAAAACGATAATAGGCGCTCGCAAAAAGAGACGCAGAAATTGATTGATACCAGTCTGAATCTGGTAAGTGTCCGAAGTCAAGCGAGTCACCAAGCTAGAAGTTGTCAGACGATCTCTGCTGTCCTTAGGCAAGGAAAGAATATGACGATAAAGGTCGTCTGTCAATTCTTTGGCAAACCCAACCGCTGCCTTGGCTGAGTAAAACTGGGCTACCAAGGCCACTAAAACGCCAATCACTGCAAAGATAAGGAGCAGGCCAATCTGCATCCATAGATGCCCTTGATCTCTCTGAGGCAGGGACTGGTCAACAATTCCAGCAATCACCATGGGAACCAAGAGCTCAAAAACAGCTTCTAGTAGCTTAAACAAGGGTGCTAAAATCGATTCTTTGATATAGGATTTGAAGTAAGATAGTAAGTGTTTCATAAATCCCTTCTATTCATATTCTAGAAATGAAGAAAGTGGGAAGCCCCACCCTCTCAGTTTTATTTGTTTAAGTAAGGTAATAGATAGCCATATCCTGCTTTTTCCATCTCATCCTTGGCTACAAAGCGCAAGGATGCAGAATTGATACAGTAACGCAGGCCACCTAATTCCTGAGGACCATCTGTGAAAACATGACCCAAGTGAGCATTGCCTGACCGAGAACGAACCTCGATTCGCTCCATTCCATGACTCAGGTCTTTGTAGTAATGAATCAATTCCTTAGAAATCGGACGGCTAAAACTTGGCCAACCACAACCTGAGGCAAACTTATCCTTGGCGAAAAAGAGTGGCTCACCCGTCGTGATGTCTACATAAATCCCTTCTTCAAAGGTTTGGTCATAGGCATTGCTAAATGGCGCCTCTGTAGCAGCTTCTTGGGTGACACGGTATGACTCTGCTGACAAACTTTCCCTTAACACTTCTTGACTAGGCTTTTCATAATTTGATGCATCAATCAAGGGCTTTTCAGCATCAGTTACATCGATATGACAGTAACCCGAAGGATTTTTCTTGAGATAGTCTTGGTGGTAATCTTCTGCCAGAATGTAGTGGCGAAGTCTCTCCACTTCCACTGCAATCTTTCGACCAAGCATGCGCTCCTGCTCCTGCACCACTGTGTAGATGGCTGGCAAGTCTGCTTCATCTTGGTAATAAATACCTGTTCGATATTGGCGACCACGGTCATTCTCTTGTTGATTAATCGATAAAGGATCGATGACTCGGAAATAATAAAGTAAAATCTCTCTTAGTGATACTGTATTCTCATCATAAATCACTTGAACCGTTTCTGCATGGTCTGTTTCTTTGAGTAACTGATAATTAGTCGTTTCGACTTGCCCATTAGCGTAGCCAACACTGGTTGCTAATACGCCTGAAATTCGTGAAAAATACTCCTCTAGGCCCCAAAAACAACCACCTGCTAAATAAATTTCTGCCATCTTTGTTTCTCCTTTATCAAGTTTTTAACTAATACTCTTCGAAAATCTCTTCAAACCACGTCAGCGTCACCTTACCGTAGGTATGGTTACTGACTTCGTCAGTTCTATCCACAACCTCAAAACACTGTTTTGAGCAGCCTGCGGCTAGCTTCCTAGTTTGCTCTTTGATTTTCATTGAGTATAAACTTCTTTTCAAAAAAAGGATAGGAAGCCCTTTAATCAAGACTTTCCCCATCCTATCTTTTATTCTTTATTTTGCTTCTACACGGACACCTTGGGTATCAACTTTCAAATCATGAAGTTTGCCTTTAAAAGATTGCTTTTGCAATTCTGCCTTAATCGCTGGCATCTTGTCGTGAGAAGCCAAGACCATCACTGTCGGTCCGGCTCCAGAGAGATAGGTCGCATAGGCACCATTCTCTTTGGCTACTTGCTTAATCGTCGCAAATTCACGGACCAGACTTTGACGATAGCGCTCGTGGAAGAGGTCCCCCTCGATTGCTTGTCCAGCTGTCACCATGTCTCCTGCTAACAAGGCTGCAACCGCCACATTGGCAATTGAACTAGCTGCAACAGCTTGCTTGTAGGACAATTTTTTAGGCAAGACACCACGGCTATCGCGAGTGCGTAATTCATAGTTGGGAATATAAGCTAGAAAATCACACTCGGGGAAGTCTGCCACAATCGCTGAAACGTGACCTTCAACGGAACTTGCAATAACGAGATTACCGTAAATTGCTGGAGCCACATTGTCAGGATGTCCTTCAATCTTAGTCGCTAACTGCAATTTGTCGTGGTTAGATAAGTTGAGATTGCCCAGTTGGTTGGCCAGTTCAATCCCAGCAACGATAACAGAGCTAGAAGAACCCAAACCACGCGCCAAGGGAACATCACTGGTCATTTTCAAGCGTCTTGGTTTCAAGTCAGGTGCAATTTGCAAGGCAATCTTAAGCAAGAGATTACGCTCGTCATGGGGAATCCATTTACCAATCTGGTGTTCAATCAACCACTCATCTCGTTCTTCACAGACCTCAATTTGAAGATACTTGGTTACAGCTACACCGACCGAATCAAAACCAGGCCCGATATTGGCACTGGTTGCAGGTACAATAATCTTCATCCTATTCTCCTAACACCTTGAAGGTATTCAAGAGGTCAAATTCTGAAGCTTTGGCCAACTCAGCTGAAACATTCTCAAGTTGTGCTTTATTAATCTTATGAGTGATAATCACTACACGCGCCTTGTCACCTTCTTTTCCATCTTGGAGGATTTGCTTGAAGGAAATATCTTGAGCATTAAAGATTTCAGCCAATTTCAAGACCTGACCTTTTGAGTCTGGTGCCAAGATTGAGAAGTAGTAATTAGCTTTGACATCTTCTGGATTAGCCAAGACCAAGTCACGGCTATATTCGTTGAAGTCTTTACCAATAGTACCATCATTCAAGCGACGAACGATACGGACAATGTCCGCTACAACACTTGTTGCAGTTGGTTTTTGACCCGCACCTGGTCCGTAATACATAGACTCACCAATACCGATAGATTCTACAAAGACGGCGTTCATTACCCCATTCACACTGGCAAGTGGGTGCGCTTTAGGTAGGAAAGTTGGAGTCACTTCTGCAGCAACACCTGAAGGAGTTTCCTCGATAGAACCTACCAATTTCACTACATAGCCTAGATTTTGGGCTACAGCTACGTCTTCTGGCGTGATATTGCGGATCCCCTTGTGGGCTACATCATCAAAGGCAACCTTCATACCAAAAGCAAATTGGCTCAAAATCACCATCTTGTAGGCTGCGTCAATCCCATCAACATCATTTGTCGGGTCACTTTCTGCAAATCCAAGTCTTTGTGCTTCCGCAAGAGCATCATCATAAGACCAGCCCTCTTCGACCATCTTGGTCATCATGAAGTTGGAAGTTCCGTTAACGACACCAAGAACGCGCGTGATTTTATCAGAAGCCAATGAATTTGCCAAAGTACGAAGAATTGGAATACCACCAGCAACTGCCGCTTCGTAGTAAAGTGCTACATTATGCTCTTTAGCGATTTCTAACAATTCTGCACCATGGACAGCCAAAAGGTCCTTGTTAGCAGTAACAACGTGTTTCCCAGCTTCTAAGGCACGAGTGATAAAGGTTTTAGCTGGTTCGATACGCCCCATCAATTCCACTACAATAGTAACATCTTTGTCTGCTAAAATATCATCTACATTGGTCACAAAGTTAAAGTCATTCCCTGCTGCAAGCAAGCGGTTCTTTTCATCTTCATCCTTGACCAATACCTTGGCTACTTCAATCTCTGAATGAGCTGACTGAACGATTTTTTCTCCATTTTCCTTTAGTAGGAATGGCACACCACTTGCAACGGTACCAAATCCAAGTAAAGCAATTTTAACTGTCATGTTTGTCTCCTAGAAATTTTCTGATATAGCCATTATAACAGAATTTTTCGAAAATTCCTATCCAAGAAAACCACTATTTATAGATAGAAAAGAAAAAACGAATCATGTGATTCGTCTTTCTTGATAAATGAAAATTGATTTTAAAAATTATGAATTAATCTTTTGCAGACCTAGAACTGCATCGTGGTTAATCAAGATTTGCCCATACTCTTGCAAAACGGAACGACTGATGTCACTGTCATCTGCAAACTCACGCATACGAGCCAAGAGCCAAGCTGGGTATGGACTTGGATGATTTTCAATATCGACTAAAATTGTCAAATAATAGTGGTCATTCATCTTATAGAGTTCAGATGTTTCCATCTCAAAAGTCACTGTTTTAGCAAAAGCCACTAGGTCAGCAAGGCTTGCAAAGCGCAGGATGTAGTAGATATAAGGTTCTTTCTTATTCTCCGTCTCCTTGTTCGCTTGCTCTTGCTCTTCTTCCTTTGCTTCGACCTGCTCTAGAGATTGGATAGCCTCAATATCATCCTTGGTCTTTTCTGCGATACTTTTTTCCAGAGTTTTGAGAAATTCATCCGGTGACATTTGGGCCAATTCTTCCATGTCAGGTAGGTCCGCCAAATCTTCAAAATCTAGATTTTGGTCAATCTTGGACTTGGTCACAAAGACGTCGACCTTATCAGGTTTTGGCGTCACGCGGAAACTCAGCATGCCACTGTCCAAGAAATTGTCTGGCATTTCCAGTTCATCTAAAATAGCATAGAAAAACTCTTCAGTTTTTTCCTGAGGAACGAGAAAGTCCGCAATCTCCATTCCTCGATCCATCAAATCATCTAAAGTCATCGTGATTTTCAGTGTTGTATCACTAATTTGTTTCATCTTCATATCTAGTAACCTCATACTTTCAGTCTATCTATTATACTAGATTTTTACGATTTTATCAAAAGAATGAAGCTGGAATGTGATATAATACTAGAGATAATGTTACATTTAAGAAAGAAAGTTCAATGAAAAATATAAAAGTTAATGCATTGGCTAGCTTGCTGGTCAATATCCTCAATATCGTTTTTCCGCTGATAACCAACCCTTATCTGACGAGAATCCTCAGCAAATCCAACTACGGTTATTTCAATACCGCCAATACCTGGGCAAGTTTCGTTATTCCACTAGCTGCCTTTGGGATTTACAACTACGGGATTCGAGCTATCAGTAAGGTCAAGGACGATAAGAATAAAATCAACTACGTCTTTTCTAAGTTGTTTTATATCTCGATTTTCACCTCTCTCCTGACGACTGGTATCTACTTCCTCTTTATCTTCTTTGACACCAGCATTGAGAACCTGAAAGTCCTCTACTACATCCTAGGGGCCCAGGCTCTCTTCCAATTCCTCAATATCGAATGGATGAATGAGGCCTATGAAAACTATGCCTTTATCCTTTACAAGACATTGATTATTCGGATTACCATGCTGGTCGCTATCTTTGCCTTCGTTAAAACGGCTGATGATATCGTTCCTTATGCTATCGTCATGACTGCGACCACTATCCTCAACTACCTCCTTAGTTTTCTTTGGATCAAGAGAGAAGTTTCTTTTGTTAAAATTGGTTTCATTGAGTTAGCTAAGGCTTCTAAACCACTCTTTACTATGCTTCTCTTGGCAAATGCCAATATGCTTTATACCTTGCTAGATAGAATGTTTATCACCAAGGGACCAGATGAAAACTATATTTCTTATTATACAATTGCCTATAGCATCGTCATGCTGATTGCTGGTGTCTTAAGTGGAGCTATCAGTGTCAGCATTCCACGTCTCGGCTACTACCTTGGGAAAAAGGATTACAATTCTTATAATTATCTTGTAAATCAAGCGGCATCCTTATTCTATTTTCTCATGATTCCAACTAGTTTCGGAATTATGATTTTAGGAAAGTACGCAACGGTTATCTACTCTTCTGAAAAGTATCTTGAAGCAGGTATCGTGACTAGCGTCTTCGCCTTTCGAACCATTATCTGGGCTATTGAATTGATTCTTGGTAAGCAAATTATCTTTATCAATGACCACGAGAACCGCTTGACTGCTTTCTACTTTGCTGGTGGTGGCGCAAATCTCCTCTTCAACTGTATCTTATATATCAATAATATTTTTGCCCCTGAGTATTATATTGCCACTACCATTATTGCAGAAGCCATCGTTGTTCTCTTAGAAATTCATTTTATTAGGAAACACCAACTAATCAATTTAAAAGAAATCTTTATGACCTTAACACGTTATGGTCTCATATCCCTTGGATTTATCCCGATCTTCTATATTTTCAAGATGATTTTCCAAATCAGTTCCTATACAGTGAACCTCAACATGATCCTCATGGTTCTTTCTACCATAGCTACTTGTGGAATCTACTATCTCTTGACGCTTTTTATCGCTAAGGATAAAACACTTCACTATGCACTGAACCTAGTATTAGCTAAGATCAAAAGAAACTAAAAGAACACCCTACTGATAAACGAGCGTTTACTAGTAGGGTGTTTCTTTTATTCTTTTTCTTTCTTTTCCGAAGCGTTGGCTTCTAGATTTGAATCTTGTTTTGGCTGTTCAGCAATAGAGGAATTAGCTTCTTGTTTCTGTTCTGGCTTGACTGCATCGCCATTGACAGCAGCAACAGCCTGTCTCCAAATGCCTTCCTCGTTTACCTTATAACCATCTGGTGTGGTGGCATTTTTCAACAAGGAACCATCTGTTTGGAAATAGTACCAATTACCGTCAATTCGTTTCCAACCGGTCTGCATAGCTCCTGATTCATCAAAGTAATAATGATCACCATTTACTTTATGAAGGCCAACCAACATGATACCATCTTCAGGATTGAGATAATACCAGATTCCTTTATCCTTTATCCAACCTGTTTTCATAGCTCCATTTGCTTCAAAGTAACGATAATGATTATCAAACCATTTCCAGCCTGTTTGCATTGCTCCTGATGCACTAAAGTAATACTGCTTACCATCTACTTGTTGGAAACCGACCAGCATGATACCTTCCTGATCTTCAAGATAATACCATGTTCCTTGATCCTTCAACCAACCAGTTTTCATAGCTCCTGAGTCAGCGTAGTAATGCCAGTGTTTATCAAGCCACTGCCAGCCTGTTTGCATGGCACCGCTGGTATTCAAATAGTAACGCGTACCATTGATTTCTTGTTTTCCAGTCTGCATAATACCATCTTGATTTAGATAATACCATTTCTCATTATCCTTAATCCAGCCTGTTTTCATAGCTCCTGAGTTCGCATAGTAATACCAATTGTTCTCTAGCCATCTCCAACCCGTTTGCATGGCACCACTAGCGTTCAAGTAGTAACGAGTACCATTTATATCTTGTTTTCCAGTGAGCATGATACCATCTTTGTCCAGATAATACCAAGTATCCTGATCCTTGACCCAGCCAGTTTTCATAGCTCCAGAACTTGCAAAATAGTTCCAGTGACCATCAACAAAGGCCCAGCCAGTTTGCATGACACCTTCTTGATTAAAGTAGTATGTGCTTCCGTTGATATTCTTTTTACCGATGGTCTTTAGCCCATCCTCATCATAGAAATACCAATCTGAATCAATCTTTTGCCAAGTTGAAGGATTACCTGCTGTTTGGAGTGCACCACTGTCTGCAAAGAACATCTTCTTGCCATTAAAGACTTGATGTCCTGTTAGCATCTTTCCATCTGCTGCAAAGAGATATTTCTTCCCTCCAATTTCAGAAAGCTCACTAAATCGTCTAGCACCATTTGATTGGATATAATACCAATGACCATCCAGCTTGAACCAACCGCCTATTTGCATTTTACCATTTGAGTTGAGATAGTAATCATTCCCCTTAGCATTTTCTCCCCAATCATCATTAAGGTGAAGCCAGCGACCTGCCTGCATTTGCCCCTTTCCATTAAAGAAGTAAGTGGCTCCGCCAATCTCTTTCCAACCGATAGCCATTTCTCCATCTGCTAAACGATATTTCCAGTAGCCACCTTCTTGATACCATTTTTCGTCAACTACAGGGATGTCAGGGAAGAGATTAGAAACATTAGCAAATCCGCTATCACTAATATCAAAAACAGTTGCATCCTGAGTTTGACTAGAAGCTCTGAGAACTTGAATATTTTTCTTTTGGAGATATTCTCTGGTTGAAGCAACATTAATATCACCACCAGTTGTTTGAATAATCATCTTTGGAGATAGGTTTTCAAGAAAATTAATCGTATTTGAAATTGTCGCATCATAATGATGGTTCCATTTCATCATATCAACCTTGCCGATAACAGGACCTAACTTATCTTCCGCTCCTTCGGCATTATCCAAATCTCCACCAAGATAGATTCTCTTTCCTGCCACAGTCACCACTGAAACGATTGAGTTTGAGTTATCATCTCGAACTTTTTTCAGGTTACCATCAGCATCATATTCATTCTTATAGTTGTAGAGTTGGATATCCATATCACCTAATTTAAAGTGACTATCCTCATCTGTAATATTCTGAATAAGAGTAACCCCTCGTTTTTGTGCGGCTCTCAAAGCATTATCATAATTGAAAAGATTATCCCATAGTCCCCAGTTTGCTGTGATCCGATCATCTGAATATTTTTTCAAATAAAACTTACCGACTTGATATCGATTGAGTATTTCGTCCGCTCCACCAATATGGTCACTATGGACATGAGTTCCTATAATAAAATCTAATTTTTTAACACCAATCTGATCAAGATGGCGAATCAAACGGTCTTCCAAGACTTGATAATTTCTCATGGAAATTCCCCAACGACTTGGATAACGTGGATCACTCCCATCAGGAAAGTCATAATCTTCCCCCATATCAATCAAGGCATAATGACCATTGCTTTCCAGAAGGATAGCATCACTCCCAGATTTTGCTTTAGTATTTATGAAATGGATACGATTGCCTGAACCAGCAGTAATGGTGTCTGCATTAACTTGTTGTGATAAACCAATCAACACAAAAAGGAAAGCAAATAAACTATAACTGACTGATTTAACTAATTTTTTATTCTTCATCTTGAATACTCCTTTCTCGATGAAAACAATCTCTTACTAATCAATCCAATAATTCTTATCAGTTCCTGGAATCTGTTGTTCAACAGGCGGTGGAGTCATATAATCTGCTCCAAATTCGTAGACAAGAATTTCATGGTATTTTCTCGGAGCCTTCACTACGATGTTTTCGTATGGCATATCAATCAGATCATAGAGCCATTCTTTTTTGATTCCCTCTGGAAAGCTTGGATCAAATATCGTACAGGTAAGATCTGTGGCTTGATTTACACTATATTTCAAGGCAAGATTCTCTAATTTTTGATTCCAAGTTTGTGGAGAACTTAGGCGAAAAATAGCTGATCCAATATAACGAGGCAGATTTTTTATCCCCCCATTTTCCGATTTAATTCCTTTGAAATTCAAAGAAGAAAGGCGGATGAAATGTTTGTAGAGCTTCATTTTCTTACAATCACTTTCCTCCGTCACGACACCATCGTATGGAAAAATGTCAACGCAAGTTCCCAATACGACTGTCGGGTCCAGAAGATTGGCATCTCTACGTGTTCGAATGTCATGAACACGCATATAACTGTAAGGATAGCCTTTTGTCTCCCTAAATGAAATCAATTTGTAGTAGGGATGATTCTCATTTTTTAAAACCTGATAAAGCCTTTCAAATTCATCTCGCGCCAAAGAAATATCCGTATCATCATCCCAAGGGATAAA
This sequence comes from Streptococcus oralis, assembly GCF_019929365.1. Lineage (GTDB taxonomy): Bacteria > Bacillota > Bacilli > Lactobacillales > Streptococcaceae > Streptococcus > Streptococcus oralis_BT. The sequence continues at coordinate 546,068 of NZ_JAHZPH010000001.1, forward strand.
TCCTTTATGGCGGACAGCTCCTAGTAAGGTTCCAAAATCAATAAAATATTTAATCTGATGCTTTTCACATAGTTCATGTAGATACTTTAAAATATCCAACTCCACTTGTTTTATTTCTTCAAGACTTAAAACTCTCTCAGACATACTTTCTATTCTCCTAATTTTGACTAATTTTTTAAACGATTTTTAACTGCGATTTGCTTGCTTAGAACTTTTAGTGATTTTCCACAGTTTGAAATCATGGTGAGATACTCTCTGTTCAAGAGGGGGCAATTGCATGTAATCCCCATAGTCAGAGGTCAAAATTTCATGGTAGTGTTTTGGAATCATAAATTCCTTACCTTCAAATGTTCCCACAATCACTTGTTCTAACCACTCACGTTTCCAAACTGGCTTATTCATATCCTTGTAAATCAAATAGTCAACTTGCTCGTAGTCAGCAACTGCTCTAGATTTAGCAAGCTCATCAATTTGCTCAACATACTTATTCGTATTTGTGAAATAGAAAATGACAACAGAGATATAACGAATTAAAGAATTTAGTAGACTTTTCGTGTTGGTAATTCCTTTAAAAGTGTAACAACTCAATTGACGTTTCTTTATGAGTTTCGTCATCCTGTTTTTAAAATCTGCATCATCTTCATAACCATCTACAGGGAAAATATCCACATAAATTCCCATATTGGAATCAATTCGTACATCTTCTTCGAGCAAGTAGGTATGGTTATCCTGCACTTTCATAAAAGGATAGACATAGTTGAGATTATTTTTATAAGACATGACTTCATAACGTTCATCAGGGTTAGCGATAAGGTAATCTTGTAGTTTCTCATAATCTTCTCTTAGCATGCAGATATCCATATCATCGTCCCAAGGGATAAAACCTTTATGGCGAACCGCACCAATTAGACTTCCATATGCTAAGAAATACTTGACACCAATTTTCTGACAAACTTCATGAATATACTCCATGATTCCAAGTTCCATCTGTTGAATTTCACTGACATCTGTTACTTCTTGGTACCGAACTCCTTCATCCCGTTTGCAGACTACGAGTCCATAGCCAATTGCTAACCAGAAGATGATATTAATAAAGTTGGTTGAATACATAATCTGACTCTCAAATAATTGACCAAACAAGATACCAAAGAAAAGGATCATAATCAATTTATCAGTATTTTTCTTGGAAACAATCAAATACGTTAAAAAGCGCTTGATGACATAACCCAATATAAGAAGGAAGGATACCAAGCCTAGAACTCCCGAACTGACAAATATGGTCACAAAAATGTTATGGAAATTCCCACCGATAAGGGAGTTTTGAATCTCGAATTTACTGAAATATTCTGTATAGTAATCTGGAACATTCCGTACACCATAACCAAAAATTGGTTTGGCACTTCCCATCTTGATGGCATTTTTCCATATATAGGTTCTACCACTTGGTGTTGTTTCAATTAGATGGAGTTCACTGTTCTTCTTGGTAACAGACGAATCTGTCTCAGCGTAGGATTGTCCTTTGTTTAAGTCAAAAACAGTCGCGGTTTCAGATGAGATATAAATTGAAGTTGCATAGCTCAATCCAATATTAGCAGCAGTAATCAGCAAACCAGCAACTATAAAAGTGAGGAATCGTTTAAGGATACTTCCTCTAGTGGCAAAGAAACTATAGAGTCCAATCATGAGGAGTAAAGAAAGTAAGGCTCCTCTACTTTGCATAGTAGCAAAGTATACTAATTGAATCAGATTATTCAGTTTAAGATAAACAGAATATTTACTTCCTTTATGGATCAAATACATGGCCAAAATAATGCTAATGTATGAAAATATCGCACTAGCATTAGGATTAACAATCCCCCACAGACGTCCATTCATGACACCATAGTAATAAGATTGTTCGCCAATCTTAAATAGGATAAGGACTCTACTTACCAATAGACCAAACGCAAAAATTGCTGAAGAAAAAGATACAATTTGAACCGTATAGGCAATCCAGTCAAATAATTTTTTAAGCTGACCCGATTGTAACATGGTAAATAATAAAACATAGGTTACCATGAAAAGGATTTCAATCACATTCCCAATCAAATGTCCAGAGCGATTGAATATAGCCGATAGCAGATGACTCCCAGATAACAAGCCAAATAAGGCCAAAAACTTTCGATCTACTGTAATCTGTTTCCACTTAAACAACAATGTGTAGCAAATATAAAGTACAACAATCGCTGACAATCCCTTATAGATTGGATTTGCTACCTTATAAACCAGTGAACTCATACTTAAAATCGAAATGAAAACAAACAGATATGCAATCCATAGTTTTGATTTTTCAAAGTATTCATCCATTTTTGAAAAATTCATTTTCAACTCCTTCTCATGATATTAGTTTTTTAATCCAACAATTTTCTTATATAGCCATGGAGAAATGACAAGTGAAAGGATCGCTACCTTGCGAAAAGTAGTGAAATAAGCATCCTTCCATATTTCGCGTCGATGCCGAACAATCCAAGTCCTCAACTCAGCTTTCTCCTTTTGGTACTCTTCAGATGAAGTAAAGATAATTTTATCGTAAACTGTGATGTACGACCAACATTCTCTATTTTTTAATTCATATTTTAAATTAGGAAAGACTTGTGAAACTTGAGCAATTATTTGCTTATAAACTTCTATCGTGTCAAATACATGCTGGTTAACAGATGTTGTTGCACTTCCCTCACGATGATCATAATAATAAACAGGTTTGTCAATAAATACGCAACTGCATCTTGTCTTTAGTAGCAATTCAGTTAAAAATAAGGCATCTTCAGCTAGGTGATAATTTGTATTAAACTTTTCATCCGCAAGCAGGTCTCTCTTAAACAGTTTTGCAACTGGAAAAAATGACGTTCTGGTAGTCATCAGTAGTTCCTTCATGGTTTCTTCTGTTGACCAGAGTTCTGTTTTTCCAGAATGTGGAGGTAAATCTGTCACAATGCCATTTTTGATATGGTGTAGAGGAGCAATTACAAAGCCTACATTCACCCCTTCAACTGCACTTACTAAAGTAGCTAGGTAATCCTGTGTAACGAAATCATCGCTATCAATAAAGGTAACCCAAGAACCCGTCGCTAGCTGAATTCCCATATTTCTAGCATTTGAAACACCAGCATTTTCGATATGATAAACCTTGATATTCTCATACTGAGATGCTAAGTGATCACAGATCTGTCCACTAGAATCAGTAGAACCATCGTTGATTAGGATTAACTCAAAATGGGCATAAGTCTGTTGAAGAATCGACTCCACACATCGCTCCAGATAGGCTTCTACATTGTAGACTGGAACGATAACGCTTATTTTTTCTCCCATCATGCTCCATATTCTCCCTTGTACTCTGTGTAGCTCTTGTCCATGTCTGCTATAATAGCATCATGATGCGGTACTTGCTTGTCTGCTGGTGGCGGTGTCATATAGTCCCCAAAAGCAGTGCTGAGATAGACATCATAACCGACTGGAATGGGCATCTCAGTTCCTTCAAATGGCAAGAAAAGATTATCTTCAAAAGATGCGATCGGGTATTTGTTTCTCATGTAGCCAGGACCTGAGCATAATTCCGTAATTCCATCGCTCTCAGTCAGACTATACTTGGTCATTTCTTTTTCAGCTTTTTTCCAAATGCGATAACGTAGAGATTTTGGCGTCAAACCGAGTAAAATGCGACTCCCCCATTTCATGACTGCACCATGCTTTTTTGGGACAGTTTGGGCACAGAAAAGGGAATAAATCAAGGCCCAGCGAACTTGTTTCTTACGCTCAGCTGGATTTTTCGGATAATAATCCAAAGGTAAAACGTCCAAAGCCAAACCGTGGGGCAAATCCAAATCCTGCTGATAAGGCTTGATACAGGTCGTTTCCTTATCACGAATGGTAATAAAAAGGTTACGGTCTACAAAATCCTTGTGACTCTTTGACAAGAAATAACGCTTATCTGCATAACGAGGCCATAGTTCGGCTAACTTTTCATAGTCCTTGCGAGGCATGAAAAAATCTAGGTCATCATCCCAAGGAATGAAGCCCTTGTTGCGAAGGGCACCAATCGCTCCTCCACCACAGAGATAGCACAACAAATTATGTTCTTTACAAAATGCGACGAAATATTCAGCCATTTCCAGACTACGAGCCTGAATCGCTTTCAAATCACTCATGTCTCTCCTCTTCTGTCCAATAACGAGTTATATCGTTTTATTATACCATAAAAAAGCCTTAAAAATCCATCAGATACCGTAAAAAATCAAAGCCCAATCCACCATTTTTACTGGTGAATGAAGCTTTGATTTTTATTTATCTATCTCTTATCTCATTCCCATTTGGGCGAGTTTAGTCCGGTATTTGTTCTGGTCGACAAGTAGACCTTGTCCTCCGTAGACATCATAAGCATCTACCCAATCGCCCAGTTCTGGCACTGTGAGTCTTTCGATACCATTCTGTGCACCTTCGATAACTGATAAGCCATTGGTCAGTAAGAATGTATATGGTAGGTTGGTAGAAGTCATTCCAAATACTTTTCCAAGTGCTTCTAAACCGGTAAAGAGCTTGGTTGGATCCTTGATTTGCTCAAGAACAGCTGACATGACTTGCTGCTGACGTTTGGTACGACCATAGTCTCCTTCATCATCGTCACGGAAACGGGCATAGTTAAGCAAGGTTGAGCCATTCATCTGCTGTTTCCCAACTTTAATAGTTTGAGTTGGTGATTCCGTTTCTGTTGCATGAAGGTCATCTCCAACTGTAGCTTCTGTTAGAGGCTGGCCATTTAACGTTGAAAACTTAGCGTCTATAGTCACTCCATCAGGAAATAGCGTATCAATAGCAGTTGCGAAGGCCTGAAAATCCACTAGAGCATAGTACTTAATGTCCAAATCAAAGTTATCTTTTAGAACCTTGCGGACCATTTCTGCCCCTTTTTGCCCTTCTTGTTCCCCAAGTTCATAGGCAACATTGAGTTTATTATCCGTTTGTTTCTTGCCATTCACAATCTGACTGTAGCCATCAATATAGACTAGGTTGTCACGCATGAAGCTGACTAGCTTGATCTTCTTATCCGAACCACTAACATTCAACACCATAATCGTGTCTGTGCGAGTTTCTGCACTATTTTGACCAATGCGGCCATCTGTCCCCATGACTAGGATATTCACACCATCTTTGGTATCCTGACCATTAAAGACCTCTACTTGAGCTGCTTTTGCATCAGCTGGCTTATTGCTAGTAGTTGCCGACTGGAAACCTCGAAGGAACATAATAATCATGCCCGCAGCCACACAGGTTATCAACAGTAAAAGCCAAATTAGAAGTCGTTTGAAAAATTTTCTTGGTTTCTTCTTTTTCACTTTTGGAAGAGAGGGAAATTTCTGATGTCTATTCGAGCGACTTTGATTGGAATACTGTGGAATCCCAATGTCCTTCCCTAAATTTTTTTCCCTTTCACCTTCATTAGAGGGAAATCCACCGTCCATTTTTCTTTTCAGATAGTCAAATTCTCTCTTTTCTCTGTCATTTAGGTAATGAATATTCTTAAAAAGGTAATCATAGCGTAACTGCTCATGATGACTTAAAGGGCTTTCTTTGCTCATAGGCTCTCCTTTCCTAGGTCTCTTATGGTGAAAATAGGGTATGTTCCCAGTATCTTGTACTGGATTCCAATTGCTTCTAGTTCTTGTCTGGCAAAATGAACCAGCTCTTTGTCACTATAGTCTACATCGATAATGAAAAAATATTCTCCCAAGGCTGTTTTCAAAGGGCGACTTTCTATCTTGGTTAGGTCAATACCTCGCCAAGCAAAGGTTGAAAGAGCCTTATAGAGGGCACCGGGAAGATTGTCCGGTAAGGTTAAGGCCAAACTCATTTTTTCAGTTTGCGATTGCAAAGGGATAGTGGGAATCTCGGATCCTAAAACCCAAAAACGAGTGAAATTGGCTTCCATTTCTTGGATATCTTCTGCTATCAATTCCAAACCATACTCTGCAGCGGAGTTTCTAGGGGCAATAGCCGCAAAAGGTTGGTCTGGATGTTCAGCAATAAAGCGGGCTGCATAGGCTGTGCTTGCCGTCACTTCAAGCTGGGCTTCTGGATAATGCGCCTCTATGAATTTCTTTCCCTGAGCTAGAGCCTGAGGATGAGAAAAGATTTTCTCAATTTCTGACTGACCAGGAACTACCATCAGCTGCTGATGAATGGGTTGTACGATTTCTGCAACAGCCTGAATATCCGCCTGATGAAACAGATAGTCCAAGCTTTCATGCACACTCCCCTCAATGGAGTTTTCAACCGGCACCACTGAATAATCTACCAAGCCCTGTTCATAGGCCTTGATGACATCTGTGATATTGGCAAAAGCCTGCAATTCCTCTTTGGGAAACGCTGTCTGCACAACATGATGCGAAAAAGATCCCTTGGGACCTAGATAGGCAATTTTCATCTCAGTTCCTCTATAATTTCCTCTGGGCTTAACTTGGTCACATCCAGAACTTGACTGGCTACTTCCTCATACCAAGCTTGTCTTTCATGGAAAATAGCTGCTAGATCTTCCTTACTATTATTTAGAAACAGCGGGCGCTGATTGTCCTTATCAGCTGCGATACGTTGGTAGAGGGTTTCAAAATCTGCTTTTAGGTAGATGTTATCAGGATTGGTTTTGAGCAAGTCACGATTTCTCTGAGAAATGACAACTCCTCCTCCAGTTGACACAACTTTATCTTTTTGTAGTAAGTCAGATAGGACTTCTGACTCTACTTGACGAAAGGCCACTTCTCCTTTTTCAGCGAAGAAATCCGCAATGGACATGCCCAAACGTTCCTCGATTAAGGCATCCATATCGATGTAGTATGGGTCCAATCCTCTAGCGATTGTCGACTTGCCCGCCCCCATAAATCCGAGTAATACCTTAGCCATGAATCAAGCTCTCCAAATCATCAAAGAAGCTAGGATAGCTGGTATTGATGGCTTCAGCACGGTCAAGTTCCACTTCTCCATCAGCAACCAAGAGGGCTGCAATAGCTGTCATCATTCCAATTCGGTGGTCACCAAACGTATTGACTCTAGCGCCATGAAGTCTTGATTTCCCTTTGATAATCATCCCGTCTGCTGTGTGAGTGATATCCGCCCCCATGCTATTTAAGGCATCTGCAACCACCTGAATGCGGTCGGTTTCCTTAACCTTAAGTTCTTCAGCATCCTTAATGATCGTTACACCTTGCGCTTGTGTCGCTAGAAGGGCAATAATAGGCAATTCATCAATCAAGCGGGGAATCAAGGCTCCACCAATCTCTGTTCCTTTCAAGTCAGAGGACTCGACAGTTAGGGTTGCAGATTTTGCGACTGGATCGATATCAGTTATTTCTAGTTTTCCACCCATGGCACGAATGACATCAATAATACCTGTACGCGTTTCATTGATGCCCACATTCTGCAGCACCACACGGGAGTTTGGAACAATCAAACCTGCGACCAACCAAAAGGCTGCACTGGAGATATCTCCTGGGACAACTACCTTTTGTCCAGTCAGTTTTTGCGGCCCTTGGACTGTGATTTTCTTTCCGTCCACACTTAATTGACCACCAAATTGCTGTAGCATATCTTCGGTGTGGTTACGAGTGCATTCTTTCTCGATAATAACGGACTGACCCTGAGCCTGTAAGGCTGCAAACATCAAGGCAGACTTAACCTGAGCAGAGGCGATTGGCAACTCATAGTGAATAGGTGTAAGTTTTTTCGTCCCTTTTAGGCGAAGAGGAGGTAGGTCTCGCTCGGTTTGCCCTGAAATGCTGACGCCCATTTTTTTCAATGGAATCGTCACACGATCCATAGGACGTTTAGAAAGACTATCATCTCCAAACATCTCTACTTCAAAGTCTGCGCCAGCAAGGACACCTGAAATCAGGCGAATCGAGGTGCCGGAATTCCCCATATCCAAGGCATTTTGCGGCGCTTTTAAGCCATCCATTCCAACACCTTGAATGGTAATAACCCCATCTTTGTCCTCAATTTCAACACCAAGGTCACGAAAAACCTGCATGGTTGAAAGTACATCCTCTCCACGCAGAATATCATAAACTTTAGTTTCTCCCTCAGCCAAACTTCCAAAAATAATCGAACGGTGGCTGATAGACTTGTCACCTGGAACCCGGATACTGCCATGTAAGTGGCGAATGTTTGTTTTTAGTTTCATAGTTGACCTCATACTTGCAATACTTTTTCTTATTTTATCACAAAAAAGCCAGAAATTCCTGAAATTTCTGGCTTTTATACAGATAAAATACTATTTCAACAATTCTGAAACAGGTTCAAAGACAATTTTTTCAATGTCTGAAAGGTAAATAGATAATTGTTGCTGTTTGGCAAAGAAATCTGACAAAAGGGCGTTCTCTTGGATTTGCTTACTGAAAGACTGCATCTTTTCTTGGAAAGAGGCGTCTGGCATTTGTCCCGTTTGCGCCATGACTTGGATTTCTTGTTGGAAAGCAAGGTAGTTTGCAAAAATCTTGCTAGCTTGTTCATCAGCTTGGATGGCATCTTTTACTGCCTTAACCGCCTTGTATTCTGGTAATTCGCGTAATCCACGACTGAGTTCATTTGCACTATCGTAAATATTTGACATGATTTTCTCCTTATTTGATGACGACTGTATAGTCTGTATTCTCTGTAATTAAGCGTTCAGCTCGTTCCAAATCCTGAGCATTTTTAAAGGAAATTTGTAAAATCCCGTGAATATCCTCACGGTTTTCCTCGTTAATATGGATGTTGACCAAGGAAGTACCACGTAGCAATTCCAAAATCCGCAGGATGACATCTTCTTCATCAGGAACGTCGACATAGAGGTCGTAAGAGCTATCCACACCACCACGCTTATGGATTTCCATGGCCTGACGTTGCGCACGCGCTTGGTTGAAAAAGTTCCAGATTTGCTCTTCATCTCCCTTGCTGATGGCTTGTCCAACCTCATCTAGGCGCTCCTTGAAATCCGCAATTCGATCTAGAATAGTCTCACGATTGGACAAGAGAATGGAAGTCCACATACCTGGCTCGCTTTCCGCAATGCGAGTCATATCTCGAAAACCACCCGCTGCAAAGCGCCTTGCCAGCTCATGTTCCTTAGCATAAACTGCTGTCTGCTCCATGAGACTGGAAGCCAGAATATGAGGAAAATGGCTAATCTGAGAAGTCACCCGATCATGCTCCTTGGCATCAATCTCGATAAAACGAGCATGAAGGCCTGAAAGCAGATCCTTCATTTCCTCAAGTGTGTCAGGACCTGTTAGGCTTGAAGGTGTGAAGATATAGTAGGCATTTTCAAAGAGATTGACATCCGCAGAAGCAGCCCCTGTCTTGTGGCTACCAGCCATGGGATGAGCACCGACAAAGCGGACAGGCTTGCCAGCCAAATACTGCTCAGCTGCTTCCACAATGGCTGACTTGGTTGAGCCCGCATCCGAGATAATGACACCTTCCTTCAAATCTAAGTTCGCCAGCTCCTTAATAAAAGCAATGGTCTGTTTGATTGGCAAGGTCAGGATGATGACATCTGCTAGGGGAGCGAAACTGGCAAAATCATCCGTCGCACGGTCTATCATCCCCCGCTCCAAGGCAATATCTCTCGAAGCCTGACTGCGATTATAACCCAAAATTTCATAATCCGGATGATCACGCTTGATACCTAGGGCCATCGAAGCACCAATCAAACCGAGACCTGCGATATAGATGGTTTTTGCCATAAGGACTCCTTAATAGTTCTTTGTATAGTCTCGATGTTTGGCTACTGCTTCTTTTAATTCCTCTAGGTTGTCCGATGAGAATTTTTCAAGAATTTCTTGTGCCAGAACCGTTGCTACAACAGCTTCCATGACTACACCTGCTGCTGGAAGAGCGGTCGGATCACTTCTCTCCACAGTTGCCTTGTAAGGTTCGTGGGTTTCGATATCCACACTCATGAGAGGTTTGTAGAGTGTGGGAATGGGTTTCATGACACCACGGATAACGATGGGCTGACCATTAGTCATACCACCTTCAAAACCACCTAGATTATTGGTACGGCGAGTATAGCCGTCTTCTTTAGACCAGAGAATTTCATCCATAACTTGGCTGCCTTTTCGGTAACCAGCTTCAAAGCCGAGACCAAATTCCACCCCTTTAAAGGCATTGATAGAGACAACTGCTTGGGCCAATCGCGCATCCAATTTTCTGTCCCATTGAACATAGGATCCAAGGCCAACTGGAACGCCTCCAACGACTGTCTCCACAACTCCACCGATGGTATCACCGTCACGTTTGATTTGGTCAATATAGTCCTTGATTTCCTGTTCCCGTTCTTGGTTGACAATAGAAACTTCAGACTGGTCAGCTCTTTGCTTAATCTCAGCGACTGTCAGATTTTCAGGTACATCGATTTCCTTGCCACCAAAGACCACGACATGGTTGGCAATCTCTATATCCAGCTCAGCTAAGAGACGTTTGGCTACTGCTCCCACTGCTACTCGCATGGTAGTTTCACGAGCTGATGAACGTTCCAAGGAATTTCGTAAATCATCAAAACGGTACTTGATACCCCCAACCAAGTCGGCATGTCCTGGACGAGGATGGGTGATTTTTCGTTTGCTTTTAAGGCGGTCTTCGATGTCTTCTGCAGACATGATATCCAGCCATTTTTGGTGGTCCTTATTGATGACATCCATGGTAATAGGAGCCCCTGTTGTCTTCCCGTGGCGAACGCCCGAAGTAAAGACAACCTGGTCACTCTCAATCTTCATACGACCACCACGACCGTAGCCACCCTGACGACGTTTCAAATCCTCATTGATGTCCTCTGCTATCAAAGGAAGTCCAGCAGGAATTCCTTCAATGATAGCTGTCAGACGGGGTCCGTGTGATTCTCCCGCAGTTAAATATCTCATAGGCTCTCCTTATTTTACCAAGTAGTCTTTCATCTCTTCTAAGGAAACAGGGTGAATGCTCGCCGAACCAAGCTCTGGCACCAAGACCAATTTCAAGGTATTTCCACGCGCTTTTTTATCATGAGTCAAAGCTTGATAAAGTTTGTCAACATCCCAGTTTTCATAGTCAACAGGAAGTCCAAATTTCTGACACATCTTTATAATGGACTGAGTTATGCCAGCTGGCATGAGGCCTTTTTCCTCAGCAACCCTAGCAATCTGTACCATTCCCATGGCCACAGCTTCTCCATGCATGACCTTGCCATAACCAGCAGTCGCTTCGATGGCATGACCAATAGTGTGTCCAAAGTTGAGGTAGAGGCGAACACCATTGTCTAACTCATCCTCAACCACCATCTTGCGCTTCACCTGACAAGAATGTTCAATCAAAGTCTCCGCATGTTCCAAAATGCTCTCTACAGAACCATCTAGCTCCGTTAAGAGAGCCCATAGTTCTGGATCCTCAATCAAGCCGTACTTGATAACCTCACCCATTCCTTCAATCAGCTCTCTTTTTCCGAGTGTTTCAAGTACAAGCGGATCAATCAGAACCCCATCAGGTTGGGCAAAGGTACCCACCATATTTTTAGCAAATGGAGTATTAACACCCGTCTTACCACCGATAGAAGAATCAACCTGGGCAGTCAAACTAGTCGGAATCTGAACAAAGTGAATGCCCCGCATATAGGTGGAGGCTACGAAACCAGCCAAGTCCCCAACGACACCACCACCAAGAGCCACGATTCCATCGCTACGAGTCAGACCTTGCTTGACTAAAAATTCATAGACTTTCTGAACAGTGGTTAAATTCTTTCGTTCTTCGCCTTCTAAAAAGTCAAAAACAGCTACCTGAAAACCAGCATCTTCTAGGCTGAGTTTAACCTTCTCTGCATAGAGAGAAGCTACATGGTTGTCGGTTACAATAACCACTTTTTGAGGTTGCCAGAGTTCTTTCAACCATTGACCAGCCTGAGCCAGACAACCTTTTTCAATCTGAATATCATAAGGATGATGCGGAATATCGATTCTGATTTTCATAGTGGGGTCTCCTTTTCACTATTTATATTTTTCTGTTAAGGACTGCCAAATCTCGTCTGTCGGCATTTCTTTACCTGTCCACAATTGAAAAGCTTCAGCAGCTTGATAGAGCAACATTCCCAGACCATTGACGGCTGGATTGCCCTGACTTTTAGCCCATTTCAAAAATGGCGTTTCAAAGGGTTGGTAAATGACATCGGCCACCAAGAGAGTTTCTGGTAAGACTATGCTTTCAGGAACTGGGGATGATTTGCCATCCATCCCTACACTGGTCGCATTGACGAGCAGATCCGAGTTGGCAATCCTTTCTTGCATTTCAGAAAGATCTTCTAAAGCATACAAGTCCACTTTAAATCCTGTTTGCTCCTGCAACTTGTTTAGATAAGGTCTTGTTTTTTCCATAGAAGCTGAACGCACAAAGACAGAAATTTGACTGACGCCGTCCAAAATAGCTTGAGCCAAGATTGATTTGGCCGCACCACCTGCACCCAAAATGGTCATTGTTTTACCTGAAATTGTAAAAGAAGGCAAGCTCTTAAAGAATCCCTTGCCATCTGTATTATATCCAATTAACGTTCCGTCTTGATTGACAACTGTGTTGACCGCCCCAATCAAACGAGCTTCATCACTCAACTCATCCAGATAAGGAATCACTTGCTCCTTGTAAGGCATAGACAGGTTGATTCCAAACATCTGGTAACGCCGAATATTGGCGACTGTTTCTGCCAAGTCACCCGCTTCAATTTCCCAAGCCACATAGACACCATTTGTCGCTGTCGCCTCAAAGGCACTATTGTGGATGAAAGGGGAGATAGAGTGTTTGATGGGATTTGCAACGACAGCCGCCATGCGTGTAGAGCCATCAAGCTTCATCCAAAATCTCCCTGATTTTCTTCATGTTTGATAGAGAAATCTGACCTGGAGCACTCGCTTCATCAAGACTCGCAAATGACCAACTTGAACCCGTCACATCTGAAGTGATACGAGATACTTTGCCCATTTTCCCCATGGAAATGGTCACGTACTCTTGCTCAGGGTTGAGTGTTTTAAATCCTCGTGTGTAGTTCATCAAGTCTAAAACATCTTGCTCCGTATGGGCCATAACAGATACTTTGACCACTTTTGGAGAGAGACTGGTCAACTCCGACAGGATTTCCATCATGTTTTCAGGTGTCTCCTGGAAATTATGATAGCTCAATACGAGATTTGGAAAATCCAACATCTCCTCAAAAACGTCCTTGTAGCTGAAGTACTCAAAATCTACATAATCCGGTTGATAGAGCTGGGTAACTTCCTTGATGATTTGAACATACTCTTCAGAAGACAGTTCGATTTCTCCTCCCTCTGTGCGAGTCCGAAGGGTAAAGACAAGTTCACGTCCTGCGAATTTCTCAAAGATAGCGGGTGCTACCTGTAAAATAGCGTCCTTGGCAAGAAAGTCCGCACGCCACTCAATGATATCGGCATCTTCATACCGTGTGGCATCCAGCTCTTGCGCTTCTTCTAAACTTCTTGGCATCACTGAAACGATTAATTTCATCTACTAACCTTCATACTAATCACCTTGAGGTAATTACTGCTTTCATCTTTTTTATTATAGGCAAAGTCTGCTGGAAGTCCGTATTTATTCAAGACTTGATACCTTCTTCCTGCAAAACCTTTATCAATTTGTTCTGTAAATTTCTGGCGGGAAACATTGGCAGCATTGGTACTGGCAATGATAATGCCTCCCGGATTTAAAATTTCTAGACTCTGGGAAATCAGCTTGTGATAGTCCTTAGCCACAGAAAATGTTTGTTTTTTATTGCGAGCAAAGCTCGGCGGATCCAGGACAATCACATCGTAGGTCAGACCTTTTCGCTTGGCATACTTGAAATATTCAAAGACATCCATAACGATAAAACGATGGTTTTCTGTGCTGAGTCCATTTGCATGAAAATGGGCTTCTGACAGCTCTCTAGACCGTTTGGCCAAGTCGACAGAAGTCGTCTCACTCGCACCTCCCATAGCTGCAGCAACAGAAAAGGCAGCCGTATAGGAAAACATATTGAGCAAGGATTTGCCCATGGCTAGATCGTCAACCAGACTCCCACGAACCTCATGTTGGTCTAGGAAAATACCTGTCATCAAGCCATCATTCATAAAGACTTGATAGAGCACGCCATTCTCAAGAACAGTAAAATAGTCTGGCGCTTCCTCACCATAAATATGGGCAGACTCGTAGTCTAGACCTTTAAAACGAATCTTTTCGTAAGCCCCCAAGACCTCAGGAAAAACTTCCTTAAAAGCCTTTACTATCAGCTTACGAATCTGGTAAACAAACGAGTTGTACCACGAAAAGACAGCATAATCTCCGTAGAGATCGATAGTCAGACCACCAAAACCATCCCCTTCTTGGTTAAAAAGGCGAAAGGCAGTGGTCCAGTCATCCTGATAATAAGGTTTTCTAGCTTCCTTGGCCTTACGAAACAGAATTTCAAAAAAGGTTTGATTGAAAAGAACCTTTTCCTTGCTGATGAACCAACCAATGCCCTTGTTCTGCTGAGAAAGATAGGCACTCCCTAAAAACTTCCCATCTTGACTAAGAACTTCTACTGCCTGATCCGTCAGTTCAATATCTCTTAAATCACTCGCTTCCAAAAGAACTAGACCCTTAGCTAGCTTTTTTTCAACACGTCTGCTGACTCTAATTCTATTCATAGTTACTATTATAGCAAATTTTGTGACAATTCTCAAAAAAGAAACCGTTTAACCATTTGTACTTTAGTTTACTGAGTGTCATTTTTGTTCAAATAAGTTTATTCCATTTACTTTTTCACCAAAACATCCTTTCCCTTGTGATGGAAGGAGAGTTTCCACGCGCTAAAAATAGACAATTTCAGAAATGAGTATAGAATATTGCGCAAACGTTTGCCTAGTTCTAAACTTTATGGTAGAATAAAACACAACATTGGTAAGCAAGAGGAAAAACAATGCAAAATCAGACACTTATGCAATACTTTGAGTGGTATCTGCCCCACGACGGACAACACTGGACGCGATTGGCAGATGACGCAGAACACCTAGCAAACCTTGGTATCAGCCATGTCTGGATGCCACCTGCCTTCAAGGCAACCAACGAAAAAGACGTAGGATATGGCGTTTACGATCTTTTTGACCTAGGTGAATTTAACCAAAAAGGGACTGTCCGCACCAAGTATGGGTTTAAAGAAGACTATCTTCAAACGATTCAGACTCTCAAGGAGCATGGAATCCAACCTATGGCCGATGTGGTGCTCAATCACAAGGCTGCAGCAGATCATATGGAAGCCTTTCAGGTTATTGAAGTGGACCCTGAGGATCGTACCGTTCAACTAAGCGAGCCCTTTACTATCAATGGCTGGACTCACTTTACCTTCGATGGTCGGCAAAATACCTACAATGACTTCCACTGGCACTGGTACCATTTTACTGGTACAGACTACGATGCTAAGCGTCGTAAATCTGGTATTTACCTGATCCAAGGGGACAACAAGGGCTGGGCAAACGAAGAATTGGTCGATAACGAAAACGGTAACTACGACTACCTCATGTATGCCGACCTAGACTTTAAGCATCCTGAAGTCATCCAAAACATCTATGACTGGGCTGACTGGTTTATGGAAACGACTGGTGTAGCTGGTTTCCGCTTGGATGCCGTTAAGCACATCGACTCCTTCTTTATGGGCAATTTCATCCGTGATATGAAGGAGAAATACGGCGAGGATTTCTATGTTTTTGCTGAATTTTGGAATCCAGATAAGGAAGCCAATCTAGACTATCTCGAGAAAACAGAAGAACGTTTTGACCTTGTCGATGTTCGCCTCCACCAAAACCTCTTTGAAGCCAGTCAAGCTGGAGCAAACTACGACCTTCGTGACATTTTCACAGATAGCTTGGTTGAACTAAAACCCGATAAGGCTGTAACCTTTGTCGACAACCATGATACCCAACGAGGTCAAGCCCTTGAGTCTACTGTTGAAGAATGGTTCAAGCCAGCTGCCTATGCCCTCATTCTGTTACGTCAAGATGGACTTCCATGTGTTTTTTACGGAGACTACTACGGTATCTCAGGAAAATACGCCCAACAAGATTTCAAAGAAGTTCTTGACTGCCTCCTAGCCATCCGAAAAGATTTGGCCTATGGAGAGCAAACAGACTACTTTGACGATGCTAACTGTATCGGTTGGGTACGTTCAGGTGCTGAAAATCAATCCCCAATCGCAGTCCTAATCTCAAATGACCAAAAAAACAGCAAATCTATGTTTGTCGGCCAAGAATGGGCTGAGCAGACTTTTGTTGATCTCCTTGAAAATCATCCAGCACAAGTTACGATCAATGCTGAAGGTTATGGAGAATTTCCAGTAGCAGCGGGTTCAGTCAGTGTCTGGGCAACAAAATAAACCTATCAGTTACAAGTCAAATCCAACCGGATTTGGCTTTTTTGTATGCACAAAAAGACCTACCCAAATGGATAGATCTTTGCTTGATTACAATTTACCTGCTACTGCATCCAAGAGTTCTTGGATTTTCGCTTGATTGCTTCCTCCTGCCATGGCCATGTCTGGTTTACCACCACCACGTCCATCGACGATTGGAGCCAATTCTTTTACCAAATTACCTGCGTGGATGTCTTTTGTCTTGCTAGCTACAAGAAGGTTCACCTTGTCACCGATAGCTGCAACTAGGACAAGCACATCAGAGTAGTCTTTTTGTTTCCAGTTATCCGCAAAGGTACGAAGGGCACCTGCGTCTGATACAGAAACTTGGCTTGCAATGTAACGGTAACCGTTGACTTCCTTCGCATCCTTGAAGACATCGCCAGCAGCTGCGGCTGCAGCTTTTTCTTTCAACTCAGCATTTTCTTTTTGAAGTTGACGGAGTTGCTCTTGAAGCCCTTCAACCTTATGAGGTACTTCCTTAAGTTGCGGTGCTTTCAAGGTTGCTGCTACTGCTTTCAGAGCGTCTTCTTGTTCACGGTAGGCTTCAAATGCTTCCTTACCAGTCACTGCCAAGATACGGCGAGTTCCTGATCCGATTCCTTCTTCTTTGACAATCTTGAAGAGACCAATTTCAGAAGTGTTGCCAACGTGGGTACCACCACAAAGCTCGATAGAGTAGTCACCAATAGTAACAACACGAACTTCTTTACCGTATTTCTCACCAAAAAGAGCCATAGCCCCCATTTCCTTGGCAGTGTCAATATCTGTTTCAACAGTCTTAACTTCAAGAGCTTCCCAGATTTTTTCGTTGACTTGCTGTTCAATAGCGCGCAATTCTTCAGCAGTTACTGCTTGGAAATGCGTGAAGTCAAAGCGAAGGAATTCTACTTCGTTCAGAGATCCTGCTTGTGTCGCATGGTGGCCAAGGATATTGTGAAGGGCCGCATGGAGCAAGTGAGTGGCTGTGTGGTTTTTCATGACACGATGACGACGATTTGAATCAATTGCCAAAGTGTATTCTTGGTTCAAAGCAAGTGGTGCAAGAACTTCAACAGTGTGAAGAGCTTGTCCGTTTGGTGCTTTTTGAACATCTGTCACAGTAGCCACGACGTTTCCTGCAGCATCCAAGATTTGACCGTGGTCAGCTACTTGTCCACCCATTTCAGCGTAGAATGGAGTCTCTGCAAAGATAAGAGAGGCAGTTCCTTCAGATACAGCTTCTACTTCAGCATTATCCGCTACGATAGCCACCAACTTAGAAGACAATTGACTGGCATTGTAGTTAAAGACACTTTCCACTGTGATGTTTTGAAGGGTTTCGTTTTGCATACCCATTGAGCCACCTTTAACAGCTGACGCACGCGCACGTTCTTGCTGTTCTTTCATGGCTGCTTCGAAGCCTTCACGGTCAACAGTCATACCCGCTTCTTCAGCGATTTCTTCTGTCAATTCTACTGGGAATCCGTATGTATCATAGAGTTTGAAGACATCTTGACCAGCGATAACGTTTTGACCTTTCGCTTTCAAATCAGCTACAATGGTTTCTGCAAAGTGTTGACCTGAATGAAGGGTACGAGCAAATGACTCTTCCTCGCTCTTCACGATTTTCTCGATAAAGTCACGTTTTTCAAGCACTTCTGGGTAGTAGCTTTCCATGATTTTTCCAACAGTTGGAACGAGTTTGTAAAGGAAAGGCTCGTTGATGCCCAATTTTTGACCGTGCATAGAGGCACGACGGAGGAGACGACGAAGGACATAACCACGACCTTCGTTTCCAGGTAGGGCACCATCACCGATAGCGAATGAAAGGGAACGAATGTGGTCTGCGATGACCTTGAAGCTCATGTTGTCGCCGTCTTGGTCGTAAACCTTACCAGACAATTTCTCAACTTCACGAATGATTGGCATGAAGAGGTCCGTTTCAAAGTTTGTCTTAGCACCTTGGATAACGGCCACCAAACGCTCCAAACCAGCGCCCGTATCAATATTCTTATGTGGCAATTCCTTGTACTCGCTACGAGGAACAGCAGGATCTGCGTTAAATTGTGACAAAACGATATTCCAAATTTCGATGTAACGGTCGTTTTCGATATCTTCTGCAAGGAGACGAATGCCAATATTTTCTGGGTCAAATGCTTCTCCACGGTCAAAGAAAATCTCAGTATCAGGTCCAGAAGGTCCCGCACCAATTTCCCAGAAATTATCCTCGATTGGAATCAAGTGGCTTGGGTCCACTCCTACTTCAATCCAGCGGTTGTAAGAATCTTTATCATCTGGATAGTAGGTCATGTAGAGTTTTTCAGCTGGGAAGTCAAACCACTCAGGGCTTGTCAAGAGTTCATAAGCCCAAGTGATGGCTTCGTCACGGAAGTAATCCCCAATAGAGAAGTTCCCCAACATTTCAAACATAGTATGGTGACGGGCAGTCTTCCCTACGTTTTCAATATCGTTAGTACGGATGGCTTTTTGCGCATTGGTAATACGTGGATTTTCAGGGATAATGGTCCCGTCAAAGTATTTCTTAAGGGTTGCTACCCCAGAGTTGATCCACAAAAGAGTTGGGTCATTTACTGGAACCAAGCTGACTGATGGTTCTACAGAGTGGCCTTTGCTTGCCCAGAAATCAAGCCACATTTGGCGAACTTGAGCACTAGATAGTTGTTTCATAATATCTCCTTATTTACTTGTTTAATTTGATTGGCTTTCCAGCATCTCCACGTAGTCAATCGCGACACAGAGGGAAATGACCAGGTCTGCATAAGAATCTTCATAGACGGTTACGGTGTAGGTTGAGGTCAGATGGAAAATCTCTTTCCGAATCTCGGCGACAAGCTGATCACGATCATCTAGCAATTTGAAATTCAAATCCCAGATATTGCCCTCGATACGAAGCCCTAGATCATCAAACTCATACTTATCTCGCCAGAAGGTCAACTTCTTACGAATGACGAAATTTGACCCGTCCCGTAGCTGAATGTTAAAGCGAGGAAGCAAGGTGAAAAATTCTTTGCTGATTTCACTGACTTGCTCACCATAGGCGTCATAGATGGTAAAGGTCTTAGGAATTTGGAAAAAAGATCCCTCCACCTGATAGTTCACTACTCCTCTATCATCCTTGATATCAAAGCGTTCGCCTCCAAGACGAAACTTTTGTTTCACGAGAAATGTCTTCATAAACACCTCCAAAAATCAAAAGACAAGCTCACATCACGAAGGGCGAAAAACCGCGGTACCACCTTCATTCAATGAACTTGTCATTCTCTTATTCTTATGCAATTGTGTGATTGAGTAGCATGACTTCCTACCTTAGATGGCTCGCAGCACCGCCATTTCTCTGGACTAAGATGACTGAAAATCAATTCTCAACTTTATTATTATATCGTTTTTTTTAGTTTGCGTCAACTGGGAATCATTCCCATTTAAGGAGCCCCATTCCCTACATCTCTGATTACTTTTTCAGAGTATATTTTTTATTACTGCTTTTACTTTTCCTTACCCCAAATTTTCATATTACTAAACGCGGCCACTAGAATATTAGCAAATATAAAAGTCCCTATCACCCAATGTATGGAATCTGTTGTAAGATATTGTCGATCCAAGCCATCCTTTAAATTCAATAGTATAATTGTTTGGTGAACAATCAAAAAGGTTGGCCAGAAACTTTTTTTGAAAAAAGTAGACATTTTCATCTTTGTTACCGCTTTCTGTAAGGTTAA
Source organism: Streptococcus oralis (assembly GCF_019929365.1). Lineage (GTDB taxonomy): Bacteria > Bacillota > Bacilli > Lactobacillales > Streptococcaceae > Streptococcus > Streptococcus oralis_BT. Next base: position 566,246 of record NZ_JAHZPH010000001.1, read on the forward strand.
GCTTAGTATACTACTAGGCAAGCAAATAAGCAACTAGAATATATAAAGATACAGTTACAAAAATTGCCTTCTATATAACAAAACGAACCAGCTTGACTGATTCGTTTCGTGTCTGCTAACTCCTACTTCCGATACATTTTAAACTGTAGGAAGAGGTCACTATATTTTCCTGTCCATTTATGGTCAAACTTCTCATAAACTTCTAGGTTTTTCATGGTATCAGCGTCTGGATAGAAGGCCTTGTCTTCCTTGGTCTCCTCTGGGAGCAGTTCCTTGGCTGTGTTATTTGGTGTTGCATAGCCGACATACTCAGCATTTTTCAGAGCATTTTCGGGTTTCAACATAAAGTTGATAAAGGCATAGGCTGCATCTTGGTTTTTCACGGTTTTTGGAATGACCATGTTATCAAACCAGAGATTGCTGGCCTCAGTCGGAACAACATACTTGAGGTTAGGATTTTTCTCCAACATCTGGCTGGCTTCCCCAGAGAAGGTCACGCCGATAGCAGCATTGTTCTGAATCATGTAACCCTTCATCTCGTCAGCAACGATAGCCTTAATATTTGGAGTAAGCTTATAAAGCTTATCTACTGTCTCTTCCAACTGCTGAGGATCCTTTGAGTTGAGACTGTAGCCCAGCGAGTTAAGCCCGAGTCCCAGCACCTCACGCGCTCCATCAAAGAGCATGATGGAATCCTTATACTCTGGTTTCCAGAGGTCATCCCAATGCTCAGGCGCCTCATCTACCATGGTTTCGTTGTAGACAATTCCCAAGGTTCCCCAGAAATAAGGAATGGAGAATTTATTACCTGGGTCAAAAGACTGGTTGAGGAACTCAGGTCCGATATTTTCGATTCCTTCAATTTTTGAATAATCGAGTGGAACCAAGAGGTCCTCATCCTTCATCTTGTTGATCATGTATTCACTCGGGATGGCAATATCGTAGGTTGTTCCCCCTTGCTTGATCTTGGTATACATGGCTTCGTTGGAATCAAAGGTCTCGTACTGGACTTGGATTCCTGTTTCTTCTGTGAATTTCTCCAAGAGTTCTGGATCGATATAGTCCCCCCAGTTGTAGATAACCAATTTCTGACTGTCTCGGCTATTGATTTTACTGTCTAGATGCGTCGCAATCCCCCATAAGACAAGGATAATCGCTACAATTCCTGCTAAAAATGAATAGAGTCTTTTCATGCTTGCTCCTCCTTCTCACGTGAGATAAAGTAATAGCCAACAACTAGGATAATACTAAAGAGAAAGACAAGGGCAGACAGGGCATTGATTTCTAGCGAAATTCCCTTACGAGCACGAGAGTAGATCTCAACCGAGAGAGTCGAAAAGCCATTCCCTGTGACAAAGAAGGTCACGGCAAAGTCATCTAGCGAATAGGTGAAGGCCATGAAATAACCTGCAATGATAGACGGTGTCAGGTAAGGAAGCATGATTTCCTTAAACATCTGAAACTGACTGGCACCAAGGTCATAAGCCGCATGAATCATGTCATCATTCATCTCCTTGAGACGAGGCAAGACCATCAAGACCACGATAGGGATGGAAAAGGCCACGTGACTAGATAGGACCGTCAAAAAGCCAAGTGAAAACTTAAGCTGGGTAAAGAGAATCAAGAAACTGGCACCAATCATAACGTCAGGCGCAACCATCAGGATATTATTGAGTGATAGAAAGGCTTCTTGGTATTTCTTACGAGACTGGTAGATATAGATAGCACCAAAAGTCCCTATAATGGTCGCAATCAAGGCAGCTAGAAAGGCCAAGAAGAAGGTCTGGGTGAGGATCAACATGAGACGGCCATCACCAAACATGGTTTTAAAATGGCTCAAGCTAAAACCAGTAAAGCTGTTCATATCATCCCCTGCATTAAAGGCATAGCCAATCAAGTAAAAAATTGGCAAATAAAGGATGATAAAGACAAAGGCTAGGTAGAGATTTGCAAATTTTTTCATCGTTCTCTCCTTTCCTTGGTCACCCACATGGTGATGAACATGGTCAGGATGAGGATTACACCGATGGTTGAACCCATACCGTAGTTGTCATTGGTCAGGAAGTTCTGTTCAATGGCCGTTCCCAGCGTGATAACACGGTTCCCACCAATCAAACGTGTCAGCATGAAGAGACTCAAACTCGGGATAAAGACAGACTGAACCCCACTTCTCACTCCATTCATTGATAGAGGGAAGATGACATGGCGGAAGGTCTCCCACTTGGTCGCACCGAGGTCATAACTGGCATTGATGAGATTGTTATCCATATCATCCAAGACATTGAAAATCGGCAAAATCATAAAGGGAAGCTCGATGTAGCTAGCGACAAAGATAAAAGAGAAATCCGTAAAGAGCAACTGTTGCGAACCGATTCCGATAAATTCTAAGAATTGGTTAATAGAGCCATTTTGACCAAAAATCCCAATAAAGGCATAGGCCTTAAGGAGTAGGTTGATCCAGGTTGGTAGGATAATCAACATGAGCCAGAGTTGACGGTGCTTGAGACGGGTCAAAAAGAGGGCTGTTGGATAGCTGATGAGAAGCGTCACTAGGGTCACAATCCCCGCATAGAGTACAGAGTTGAAACTCATTTTGAGATAGGTCAAGTTTTGTGATGCAAAGTAGGATTTATAGTTTTCTAAACTAAACTGCCCTTCAATGTTGAAAAAGGATTGACCGAAAATCAAGACCAAGGGTGCGAGGACAAAGAGGGCTATCCAAAGCATGTAGGGCACTACAAAGAGTTTAGAGGTTGTTTTCTTCATCTCTTTCCTCCTCGATCGCGTTAATCAGACCTGCTTCTTGCTCTTCGATTTCTACGTATTCTTCGATACGAGCATCGAACTCTTCTTCGGTTTCGTTGAGACGCATGATGTGGATGTCTTCTGGTTCAAAGTCCAGACCGATTTCCTCACCAACGATGGCCTTACGAGTTGAGTGGATCATCCATTCATTTCCAAGCTCGTCATAGGCGATAATTTCATAATGCACCCCACGGAAAAGCTGGGTATCGACCTTAACTTGGAGCTTGCCTTCTTCAGGAAGGGTAATGCGCAAGTCCTCTGGACGAATAACAACCTCAACAGGTTCATTTGGCTTCATCCCCCCATCGACCGCTTCAAAGCGTTTGCCGTTAAACTCAACCAAGTAGTCCTCAATCATGGTTCCTGGCAAGATGTTGGATTCACCGATAAAGGTGGCAACAAAGTGGTTAATCGGTTCATCGTAGATATCCACAGGCGTTCCTGACTGGACAATCTCGCCATCGTTCATAACAAAAATCCAGTCACTCATGGCGAGAGCTTCTTCCTGATCGTGAGTGACAAAGACAAAGGTAATCCCCAATCGTTGTTGCAATTCACGCAGTTCGTACTGCATGTCTGTTCGCAATTTCAAGTCCAGCGCTGACAAGGGCTCGTCCAACAAAACCAAACGGGGTTGGTTGATAATGGCACGGGCAATGGCTACACGCTGACGTTGTCCTCCAGAGAGTTTGCGGATGGAACGTTTTTCATAACCTTCCAACTGAACCATCTTGAGAACTTCCGCTACGCGTTGTTCAGTTTCTTTCTTGTCGATTTTACGCAAGCGAAGCGGAAAGGCAACATTTTCAAACACATTCATATGTGGAAACAAGGCATAGGATTGGAAAACCGTATGGACGTCTCGCTTGTTGGTTGGAATGTCGTTGATCCGTACCCCATCCAGCAAAATATCTCCTGTCGTCGCATCCAGCAAACCTGCAATGATGTTCAGAATGGTTGATTTTCCTGAACCAGATGCGCCTAAAAGAGTGTAAAACTTTCCTTCTTCCAACTCAAAGTTAATGTCTTTGAGAACCTTGGTGTTGCTGTCTTCAAAAACTTTAGAGACGTTTTTGAATTCGATAATTGGTTTTTTCAATTGGCATAAATTCCTTCTTTTTCATAAATTAACAGATCAGGGCTCTGTCAGGCCGCTACTACCTCTTGCAGGGAGTAAAACCACCTGCATACATCTTCGCTACCGATAGGCTTTCACCCCCTTTCCATTGACATAGCAGCAGCTATTCTGGCGAAACCTTACTCCTTCTCACCCAAAATTCGAACTTCTCTCTCAAGGGTGACACCTGAATGTTCCTTTACCTTTTCAATAACAGATTGGATCAAGTCCTCGTAGTCTTTGGCCGTACCGTCAGCAACATTGATCATGAAACCAGCGTGCTTTTCAGATACTTCAACACCACCGATACGATAGCCTTTCAAACCAGCCTCTGAGATCAACTGTCCTGCAAAATGCCCGACTGGACGCTTAAAGACTGAACCACAAGATGGGTATTCTAGAGGTTGTTTGAGTTCACGTAGGTGCGTCAAGCGGTCCATTTCTTGCTTGATAACCTGATGATTCCCTGGAGATAGAGCAAATTTAGCTGACAAAACAACAGCCCCAGAATCCTGAATAGCTGAATGGCGGTAACCAAAAGCCAAATCCTTGGCAGATAAGGTCTCGATTTCCCCTTCCTTGGTCAAAATTTGACAAGACTGCAAGATATGAGCAATCTCACCTCCATAGGCACCTGCATTCATAAAGACAGCTCCACCGATGCTTCCAGGAATCCCACAAGCAAACTCAAAACCAGTCAAACTATGACGAAGGGCAATACGTGTCGTTTCAATCAAGTTCGCTCCTGCTTCCGCTTCAATGGTATATCCATCAACCGAAACGTTATTAAGCTTATCACACAAGATGACAAAACCACGGATTCCACCTTCACGAACGATGATATTGCTGGCATTTCCTAGCACCATCCAAGGAATATTCTCTTGATTGGCAAATTGAACAACACGCGCCATCTCATAGCGATTGCGTGGCAAAACTAGGTAATCCGCTCGACCTCCAACCTTAGTATAGGTATAGGTCTTCAAGGGTTCCTTGAAACGAATATCGATTCCTTCTAATTGTTCTTGTATTTTAGTTACGAATGTCATATCTCTCATCCTTTTATAGAGTGATTTCATTATACCATTTTTAAGGGCTTTTGACGACAGGAAAATTCTTGGTGTCAAAGCATTGCATAAAAAAAGAGGTCACCCCTCTTTTTATGATGATTTTTTCCAAAATGTAGATTTTGTTAGCCAGATAAAGGCTAGTACTTCTAAAAGAAGAATGACCTCCACTAGAAGTGGATTTGCAATCCATCCCACTTGAGATAAAGCTGGAGCCAAATCAAACAAGGCATGCAAACCATAGGCAGCAAAGAGATAGATCCATTTCTTTTGGCTAACACTTTGGTAAACCCATATGGAAAGACCAATTTGTAGAACTAGGGCAAGCACACGCTCAACTCCTAATAAATAAACCTGCCATATCGATAGAGACTGAACCGTTTCGAGGGTAGCCTTTGGAAGGAGATTGGCTACATCAGTATTTGAAGACTGGATGAGTGAAAAGAGGATCAACAAACTGATTAAGCTTCCCATCCCAAGATAGAGCAACTCTAAACCTCCATGTCCCAAGCCGTAAGCCAAAGCGTCTTTCTCTTCTAGACTTCTCTTTTTCTCCAACCATTTAAAAAAGACAAGACGGGCAGTTTCCTCAAAAAGGGCAGCCATGGTAATCGCGTAAAGAACATATAGGAAAGGTTGCTCATTCATGAGCGAAATCGTTCCGTCTTTTTGCGGTTGAAGGACTATAAAATGAACCATCTTCTCTAACACTTGAGAAGAAACGAAAAATGCGATTGCCCCCAAGCCCATCACTGCAAGAGAGATCTGAAACCGTTTTTTGGCATACCAAGTCCCACCTACTAGGACTAAAACCAAAGCAATCATGGTTAAGATAATATGTAGTGTCATCTTTTTCTCCTATTCTGACTTGTCAATGTCTTTCTTCATCTCGTCAACGTTAAATTTGGCAAATAAATACTGGCGATCTTGGACTGGAAAACGTTGGTCCAACTGATCGACTGCTCCAACCTCGATCATTCCTTCTTTGATAACAAAGTCCATCACATGCCCACCAAAGGTCAAATCGTCTGAGATAAAATGCAGATGGTAGCCTGCAACACTGACCCCATGGAAAATCTCTGGTGTCCAAAATCCAACAATGGTCCCCGATACATTTTCACGGCTATACTCAGGTTGGTGAGTTGCCACATCAGCAAACTTGGTGTCTGTTGTTGACTTGGGAATCATCCGTACATGCATGTGGGCGAATTCCCCATGAATCTTGATAGAGCGAAAGAGATTCTCCCCATCATAGTAGGACTCAATCCGCTTTTCTAATTCCTTGTCCGTCATCTCAAAACGCTGGCGGAAAATCACTTCTGCCTGATGGGGGACCACTGCTGCATATGGGATAAGGGCATCAGGTGCGACTTCTACAATTTCAGGTTGCTCCCCTGACCCTTTGGCTTGATAAGCCTTGCCATCAAGGACAATCAACTCCCCGTCAATCGAATCCAACGTTCCCAAACCAAGGTCGCCATGCTCCAGCAATTCTCCCACTGTCATGGTTCCGCCATAGAGACCAGCCATAAGGGCACCAAGAGTATTGTATTGAAATAATTTTACCGGTTCCTGCACTTTTCTATCCATTCTCTTTCTTATCTTCTTTTCAATGAATCATCATACTTTCTAAGTATACCATATTTGCTCCTAGATGTGAAAGGGAGAAATGCTTTTCCCATTGCCAAGTAGACAAAAAAAAGGTACAATGTAACAAAATCAAAGGAGGTCTGGAATGACGAAGAAAAGCAAGTACCAAGCAGTCGTTTCCTTTCTCAAAAAAGGTATCGAATCAGGAAAATTCCCAACTGGTAGCAGACTTCCCTCTATCCGTCAACTGAGCCAAGACTTCCACTGTAGCAAGGACACTATCCAACGAGCCCTACTGGAATTACGCCATGAACAATACCTCTATGCCAAACCCCAAAGTGGCTACTATGTTCTGGAGCAAGGACAGCACCAAGACTTGGAAATTGAAGTCACTGACGAGCATGCTAGTGCTTATGACGACTTCAGACTCTGCGTCAATGAAACACTGATTGGAAGAGAAAACTACCTCTTCAACTACTATGACAACCAAGAAGGCCTTGAGGAACTGAGACAATCTGTCCATCAACTCCTTTTCAACCAAGCCCTCTACTGCAAACCTGACCAGCTGGTTCTAACTTCTGGCACCCAGCAAGCTCTCTTTATCCTTTCTCAGATTGACTTCCCGAGCGAGGGAGCTGAGATTTTGGTCGAACAGCCGACTTACCACCGGATGAATCGCCTCTTGGTCGCTCAGGGATTAACCTACCAGACCATTGAACGCCGAATCGATGGGATTGACCTTGACGAACTAGAAGAACAGTTCAAATCTGGAAAAATCAAGTTCTTCTATACCATTCCTCGCTTCCACTATCCTCTTGGCCATTCCTATTCTGATCAGGAAAAAAGGGCTATTCTGGATCTAGCAAACCAGTATGGTATTTACATCGTAGAGGATGACTATTTAGGAGACCTAGATCCTAGAAAGGGCCAAACCTTCCACTATCTGGATACTGAGGATCGGGTCATTTATATCAAGTCCTTCTCAACCAGTCTCTTTCCAGCCCTTCGTATTACCGCTCTCATTCTCCCAAATGCCCTAAAAGAGGCCTTTGTTTCCTACAAAAATATCCTGGACTATGACAGCAATCTCATCATGCAAAAGGCTCTTTCTCTTTACATCGATAGCCAGTTATTTGAAAAAAATCGATTGACCAGACTGACCCTTCAAGAGAACTATCAGGCTCAGATAAAGAAAGTGCTTGAAGAAAACACCTGTCCCTTGCCCCACTACCCTCTACACGATGGTCTTTTGCTTGATTTGAGAAACTATCCTAAAATTGCCAGTTTGAAACACAGCTCACTCAAACTAGACTTTTTTGAGAAGGCTTATTTGGACGCCTGTCCTTATCAGTTTGCCAAAGTCTCTCTCGAAAATTTAGAAGCACTATTACAATACATAAAAGCAGAATTGGATTAAAGTCCAACTCTGCTTTCTTTTTTATTGTTCAACTTCTGTTAGTTTCGCTGCTTTTTCTAGATAGGTTTGATAAGTTCCTTCATCTTTCAGTTTTTGGATAACCTTATCTACTACTGCTTTCAAGTCTGATTGATTCTTCTTAATGGCAACGGCATTGGCTTCGCCATCTTTCATCGTCAAAGTAGCTGTCGCAACGACAAGGTCTGAGTTTTTACCTGCGTAACTAAGAGCCACTGGTTCATCCATATGAACAGCATCCACTTTTCCAGCCTGCAATTCATTGACTGCTTCACCCATATTGGTCAAAGAAGTCAGTTGAGCATTTGGTAATTGTTCTTTCACCATGGTTTCTGGAACAGTTCCCTTTTGAGCAGCGATATTAGCACTTGCTAGGTTTGAAAGATCCTTGTATTTATCTAAATCTGCTTTTCTAACCAAGAAACTCATCTTGTTTTCATAGTAAGGAATTGAAAAGTCAAAGACTTCCTTTCTCTCATCGGTGGCACTAATTCCTGCAATGGCCAAATCAGCCTTTCCAGTTTGAAGACTGGTCAAGACATTGTCAAAACTCATACTAGAGATTTCAAGCTTAACTCCAAGTTCATCCGCAATCGCTTGAGCCATATCAATATCTGCACCAACCACTTGATTTTTACCATCTACCAAGGATTGGAATTCAAATGGCGCATAGTCTGGACTGGTCGCCACAACTAGCTTTCCTTTTTGTTTGATAGCGTCCACAGCAGACTGGGAACTATCCATACTTGATTGACAGGCTACTAAAACCATGCTGGCAAGCATGCTGCATACAACTAATATCCATTTCTTAAACTTCATAAATAAACGACCTTTCTGTTATTTCTGAATAATTATAACTTATTTGAAAATACTTGTCAACATTTTCAGAATTTTCATTTCAAAAAAATTCCTTTTTATTCAAAAACAAAGACTAATCTTAGTTGATTAGCCTTTTTTATTGCATATTTAAACCATTTCTTAGAGTTCGACGATTTTACCTGTTTCAAAGTAAACAACCCATTCACAGATATTTTTTGCGTAGTCTCCGATTCGTTCCAAGAAGGAAATGACTTGGAAGTAATCACGGCCTGTAACAATAGCTTCAGGATTTTTCTTGATTTCCTCTGTAGCTAAATCACGGATGCTATCAAAGTAATGATTGATTTTTTCGTCCATCGCCGCTACTTCATATGCTTGATCCACAGAACCGTTCAGATAAAGATCTAGAGCTGCTTCGACAAAGTCTTTCACGTCGCGTCCCATCTTTTTGATTTCTTCTTCAACGGCGGGGATACGTTGCTCTCCCTTCATGCGAATAGTTGCTTTCGCAATTGACACCGCGTGATCTCCCATGCGTTCCAAATCGGATACGGCCTTGAGAACTGTCAAGACAGTACGAAGGTCTTGTGAAACAGGTTGTTGAAGAGCAATCATTTCAAATGATTTCTTTTCTAGTTTCACTTCATATTCATTTATCTCTGCATCTTCCTCGATAACTTCTTTTGCCAAATCACGGTCATGAGTGACAAAGGCACGCACTGTACGATTGATTTGTGAGAGCACTTCTTGTCCCATAGCGTAGAACTGGTTGTGCAATTTCTCCAAATCTTCTTCAAATTGAGATCGTAACATCTTTCAACTCCTTATCCAAATTTTCCTGTAATATAATCTTCTGTTTCCTTGTTTTGAGGGGAAAGGAACATCTTCTTCGTATCATTAAACTCGATCAAATCTCCATCTAGGAAAAAACCTGTCTTATCAGAGATACGAGAAGCCTGCTGCATGGAACGCGTTACCAAGAGCATGGTGTATTTGTCTTTTAGACCATACAAGGTTTCCTCAATCTTACCAGCCGAGATAGGATCCAAGGCTGAAGTTGGTTCATCTAAGAGGATGATTTTCGGGCTAGTTGCCAAAACACGGGCAACACAGACACGTTGCTGTTGACCTCCTGAGAGACCAATGGCCGAATCATGCAAACGGTCCTTAACCTCATCCCAGATAGAAGCACGTTGCAAGGCCTTTTCTACTGCTTCATCAAGGACTTGTTTATCCTTGACTCCATTGATACGCAGTCCATAAACAACATTTTCGTAGATAGACATAGGGAATGGATTGGGCTGTTGGAAAACCATGCCGATTTCCTTACGCAATTCAACCGTATCTGTGCGAGGACTGTAGATATTGTGACCATTATAAATCACTGTCCCAGTTGTTGTCACCTCAGGGTTTAAATCTCCCATGCGGTTGATGGCCTTGAGAAGAGTTGACTTCCCTGAACCTGACGGACCAATGAGGGCGGTTATTTCCTTGGGTTGGAAAGAAAGGGAAACACTATTCAAGGCCTTCTTTTTGTTGTAATAAACGGACAGGTCTTTAACCTGCAAAATCGGTTCTGTCATGCTGTTTCCTTTCTAACCAAAGTGTCCTGTTACATAGTCATTGGTCGACTGTAACTTAGCATTTTGGAAAATATTGGATGTCTTATCATACTCGATCAAATCGCCCAAGTAGAAAAATCCTGTGTAGTCACTTGCACGCGCAGCCTGCTGCATACTGTGGGTAACGATAATGATGGTAAAGTCCTTCTTCAACTCCAGCATGGTTTCCTCAAGCTGGGCTGTCGCAATCGGATCCAAGGCTGATGCTGGCTCATCCATCAAGAGGATATCTGGTTTAACAGAGATGGCGCGAGCGATACAGAGACGTTGTTGCTGACCACCAGAAAGCATCAAGGCTGATTTGTGGAGGTCATCTTTTACCTGATCCCAGAGGGCAGCCTGTCGTAGAGAGGTTTCTACAATTTCATCAAGGACTTTCTTGTCCTTAACTCCTGCACGTTCATGGGCAAAAGTGATATTGCGGTAGATAGACTTGGCAAATGGATTTGGCCGTTGGAAGACCATTCCGATGTGCTTGCGCATCTCATAGACATTGATTTCTGGACGGTTGACGTCAATCCCTCGGTAGAGAATTTGACCTGTGACCTTGGCAATATCAATAGTATCATTCATCCGATTGAGACTGCGAAGATAAGTAGATTTCCCTGATCCAGAAGGACCAATCAAGGCTGTAATTTTATTTTTTTCAAATTGCATATCGATGCCCTTGATGGATTCATTTTTACCATAGTAAACATGTAAATCCTTGGTTGAGAGGGCCACTTTTTCTTCAGGGAAGGTGATGATATGCTTTTCATCCCAGTTATATTTTGACATGGCTTCTCCTTTAGGCAGCGGTTAATTTCTTGTGTAGGTAGCTTCCGAGTTTGCGTGCTCCAAAGTTAAAAATCAAGATAAAGATGAGGAGCACGGCGGCAGAACCAGCAGATACAATGGTAGCATCAGGAATGGTTCCTTCACTATTGACTTTCCAAATGTGGACCGCCAAGGTTTCTGCTTGACGGAAGATCGAGATAGGGCTAGTAACACTGAGGATATTCCAGTTAGACCAGTCAAGGGCTGGAGCAGATTGTCCTGCCGTATAGATAAGAGCGGCGGCCTCACCAAAGATACGGCCAGATGCCAAGACAACACCCGTTACGATACCTGGTAGGGCTTCCGGAATAACAACATGAACAATTGTCTCCCAACGAGAAATCCCAAGAGCCAAGCCAGCCTCACGCTGTGTATGGTGAACGTGTCTCAAACTATCTTCGACATTCCGAGTCATCTGAGGCAGGTTAAAGACCGTTAAGGCCAAGGCACCAGAAATAATGGAAAATCCATACTCAAACTGGACTACAAAGATTAAGTAACCAAAGAGACCTACAACGACTGACGGTAGAGAAGACAAAATCTCAATACAGGTACGAATAAAATTGGTCACAGGTCCTTTTTTTGCATATTCAGCTAGGAAAATCCCAGCCCCCATAGATAATGGTACAGAGATAATCAGGGTAATAACCAGAAGGAAGAAGGAATTATAAAGCTGAATCCCGATACCTCCGCCAGCTTGATAGGAGGAAGATTTCCCAGTCAAGAAGGACCAAGAGATGTGTGGTAACCCTCTCACCAAGATATATAGAATCAAGGACGCCAGGATGGTCACGATGATACCCGCGATGGTATAGAGGACAGCTGTTGCAAGTTTATCTAATTTCTTAGCGTGCATAGTTTTTCTTTCCTCTTTCTTTCGTAATCAACTTAATCACACTGTTAAAGGCTAAACTCATCAAGAGCAAGACTAGGGCCAGTGACCAGAGAACGTTATTATCAACCGTTCCCATGACGGTATTTCCGATACCCATAGTCAGTACAGATGTCAACGTCGCAGCTGGTGTTGTTAGCGAGGTTGGGATAACTGCTGAGTTTCCGACAACCATCTGAATAGCAAGGGCTTCACCGAAGGCACGCGCCATCCCAAAGACCACTGCAGTGAAAATACCTGAACGTGCTGCTTTCAAGGTCACACGCCAGATAGTTTGCCAACGAGTGGCTCCCATAGCTAAACTAGCTTCACGGTAATGCCGAGGAACAGCACGCAAGCTGTCTGTTGTCATAAAGGTTACAGTTGGTAGGATCATGACAAAGAGAACGAAAATACCTGACAAGATCCCAAAACCAGTTCCACCAAAGATGCTACGAACAAAAGGCACCACAACTTGCAAACCAATAAATCCATAGACGACTGAAGGAATACCGACGAGAAGTTCAATGGCTGGTTGCAAGATTTTTGCACCCTTTGGTGAGACTTCTGTCATAAATACTGCAGCTCCGATAGCGAAAGGAGTTGCGATGAGGGCTGATAAAATCGTCACAATAAAGGAACCCAAAATCATCGGAAGGGCACCAAATTGTTTTCCCGAAGGATTCCAAGTTTGTCCAAAGAGGAAATCAAAGATGTTCACTCCATTAACAAAGAAAGTCGACAAGCCTTTTTGCGCTACAAAAATCAAAATCATGGCCACAATGATAACAATCAAAGAAAGGCAAGTGAAGGTCAATCCTTTACCGAACTTCTCAAGACGAGAGTTCTTTGAAGGAGAGAGTAATTTTTTAGATAATTCTTCTTGATTCATTATTGACCTCCTTCTACTGCTGTAACGGTACCTGAAGCATCCTTTTGGACTTTCATTTCATTGATAGAGATATAGCCCATTCCCTTAACAATTCCATTTTGAGCTTCATCTGAGAGGACGAAATTCAGGAATTCAGCAGCTAACTCATTTGGCTGACCAAGTGTATACATATGTTCATAAGACCACAAAGGCCAGTTATTGGTCGTTACATTTTCAGTTGTCGGCTCATAGCTATTGAGCTTCATGGTCTTGACCGAGTCATCCACATAGGCAAAGGCAAGATAAGAAATGGCTCCAGGAGTTTGGGAGACAATCGACTTAACCATCCCATTGGAATCCTGTTCTTGGCTCTGCATAGCAGCTTGACCATTCATTACGACATTGTCAAAGGTTGCTCGCGAACCAGAACTTGCTGCACGGTTGATAATCGAAATAGCTAAGTCTTTGCCACCAACCTCTTTCCAGTTAGTCACTTCACCAGTGAAGATTTTACGAAGTTGCTCGGTTGAGAGATTTTCAACATCTACTTCCTTGTTCACAATCACTGCTAGACCAGCTACTGCAACCTTATGGTCCACAAGCGCTGAAGCGTCAATACCATCTTTTTCCTCAGCAAAAACGTCAGAGTTGCCTATATCAACCGCTCCTGACTGCACTTGAGAAAGTCCTGTTCCCGAACCACCACCTTGAACGTTGACTGTTTTTCCGATATTTTTTGAACCAAATTCGTCTGCTGCGGCTTCGACCAGAGGCTGAAGGGCAGTTGAACCAACGGCTGTCATGGTTTCTCCACGATCAATCCAGCTTGCACATCCCACTAGAGAAGCTGCAAGCAAAAGTGTCGCAAGAGATAGGACGAGCTTTTTTCTTTTTTTCACTGTTTTTCTCCTTGAACATAATGATGAATGTTCTGATTTCTTTCAGTTCCTATCATGTCAATCAGTGATGATGAGATTTGGTTTACGATTTATAGACTGGAAGCCCCTTGAGGACCAGTCAGTTCATCACATAATATAAGTAAAAATGAAAGACTATCAGAAAAAACTCATACTTCCAATATAACATAGAAAATCTTCTTTGACTAGCTTTTTCACTTGAATCTGAGGCCTTTTGGATAATAATTTTTCAAAACATTTCCAGTAACTTTTGCAAAGCCCAGACCGTTTCCATGAACCAGAACTTGATACCAGCCATTTGGTAGACTTTCAGCTAGCTGAACTGTTTCCCCAGCCACATATTTTACAAAGTCCTCATCATTGATTTCGACCCTTTGTTTTACTTGGCTTGGTTTCAAGGCTAATCCCAGAGCAAAGCTTGGTTCGAAGCGTTTCTTCTTAAAAGTCCCCAGATGAAGTCCATTTCGGGCAATTTTAAGTTTCCCTAGATCAGGTAGCATCTCTGGCAAGAGATAGAGTTGGTCTCCAAAAGTTTGTAGAAGGCCAGTTAGTGTTACTTTGAGATGTTTTTGGGCAAATTCTTGCCACAAGTTCTGCTGTTCGCGACTGAGATTGATCTTGCTGGCTTTGAATTTGGGTGCTGGATTTTCTCCCTTAAACTGCAAATGGGCAACAAACTGACCTTCTCCCTTAAAATGATGAGGGTACATCCGAGCCGTTTCAGGAAGATCAATTCCTGCTACCATACCATTCACATGCTCAACTGGAAGCAGTTCAAAATCATAAGCATCTAGTAGCCAGCGAACGATCTCTTCGTTTTCCTCTGGCGCCCAGGTACAGGTTGAATAAACAAGACGGCCACCTTTTGCTAGCATAGTGACTGCATCTTCTAAAATCTCTCTTTGGAGACTGGCACATTGGCTCGGATAGTCGAGGTTCCAATAGTCCATGGCATCTGGTTGTTTACGGAACATCCCTTCACCCGAGCAAGGAGCATCAAGGACAATCACATCAAAATAGCCTTTAAACACCTTAGCTAAGCGGTCCGCAGACTCATTGGTCACGACTACGTTTGTAGCTCCAAACCGTTCCATGTTTTCCACTAAAATCTTAGCCCGCTTGCTTGAAATTTCGTTGGAAACAAGGACACCCTGATTAGCCAGGTAAGCTGCCAATTGAGTGGATTTCCCACCTGGTGCTGCCGCCAAGTCCAATACCTTCATACCAGGAAGGGGCTGAGCTATCTGGGCCACCATTTGGGCTGCAGGCTCTTGCGAATAAACGAAACCTGTCACATGCTCTGGAGACTTTCCAGAGACCTTACCATAATGCCCCCAAGGTGTATGGGGAATGGCATCAGCAAACGATAACTGACTTTCTTTTAAGGGATTGACCCGAAAAGCCGAAACTGCTTCCTGTTTAAAAGAGGCAAGAAAATCTCTTGCCTCATCTTCTAGTATCGCTTCATATTTTTCAACAAATCCTTCTGGAAATTGCATTTAATTTTCTTTCCTTTCATAAATGTAGGACTGAATCTCTTCTTGCATATCGCTTGGCACAAACATGACTGGCTGGCGTGTTTTAAAATCAGCAGGCTCACCTGATACCGTAAGAAGGCGATAACCCAGACTTTCCCCTAAGATACTGGCCGCAGCGTAATCCCATGGCTGCAAGTAGGTAATATAAGTCAGAAGACGACCCGATAAAACCTTGGCAAAACTAATGGCCGCACTACCATAAACACGGACTCCCAACGCTGCTCGACCCAAATCTGCCAAGCCCCACTCATTGGTTTCAAACATAGCTGAGTTACCAGCCACTAAAAATTCTCTAAGAGGCTTCTTTTTAAAAGTCGGTAAGAGCTCATTATTACGATAGGGAGGAAAAGCACCACCACCATGGTAACAATCCCCTTTCATGACATCATAAATGATACCAAATTTCCCAACCCCATTTTCAAAATAGGCCAACATAACTGCAAAATCTTCCTGCTGGGCAACAAAGTTATTGGTACCGTCAATGGGATCAATCACCCAAACGGAACCTTGACCGGCTGCAGCACGTAAACAGCCCTCTTCCGCGCAAATCAAGTCTTCTGGATAAGATGCCAAAATTCTCTGAACTAAGAGATCCTGAACCTCCTTATCCAAACGCGTCACCAAGTCTGTAGGGGAAGACTTTCGCTCAACCTGCAAATCTTCTTGCATGTGGGCCAAAATGTACTCAGCAGCTTCCTGCACAATCTGTTTAGCAAATTCAAATTTAGTTTCCAAGAGAAATCTTCCCTTCTCTTTTTTCTTTTGCTAATTGAACTGCATGATAGAAGGAATAACCGCTAGCCGTCTCAAATTCGCGACCTAGGCGCTTTTCTTCACTTTTGCTCGGGACCACAGACTTAAATTCCTTATAGGAATCTAGCAGTTTTTTAGCTTCTACCTTGTCTTCATAGGCAGCTTCAACATCATTAAAAAAAGAAAGCACTGAAGCAAGTTCTTCAGTGCTCCACGACAAATCTAGTGGGTAACTATACTGTTTGTTCATCTATCCAATACCAGCTCTCAATGTTGCTTCTTTCAATTCTTGTTTACGGTAACTACGAGGGAGAAAAGCACGAATCTCATCTTCATTAAAACCGATCTGCATACGTTTGGTGTCTATAATAATTGGGCGACGCAAAAGACTAGGATATTGCTCAATCAACTGAAGCAACTCCGATACCGAAATACTCTCTACATCAATATCCAATTTTTGAAAAATTTTTGAACGAGTTGAAATGATGTCATCAGTACCATTTTCGGTCAAGGAAAGAATGTGTTGTAATTCTTTTCTTGTTAAAGGACTGGTCATAATATTGTGCTCCTCAAAAGGAACTTTATGCGTCTCTAACCAGGCCTTTGCCTTACGACATGATGTACAGCTCGGTGATAAAAATAGTGTAATCATGCTTTTCTCTTCTTTATCTATACTTTGCTATTCTTATTATACAAAAAAATAAAGCGCTTGACTAGCAATTTCTAGAAAAAAGCATATTTTTTTCTAGAAAAATAGACTGTATGCGAACGAATTACTCAATTCCAATGAAGTTAATTCACTCCTTGTAAGAATTTTTAACTTCATCTCTGTTTTATCAATGCAACACATTAAAGTATTCTACGACTTTTCAAATAAAGAAAACCAAAG
This sequence comes from Streptococcus oralis, assembly GCF_019929365.1. Lineage (GTDB taxonomy): Bacteria > Bacillota > Bacilli > Lactobacillales > Streptococcaceae > Streptococcus > Streptococcus oralis_BT. Next base: position 583,353 of record NZ_JAHZPH010000001.1, read on the forward strand.
AAACTTTCATAGAGTCCAAAGAAGAGAAGGAAAGCATGGAGGAAGAAGGCCTCTGGTAAAATCAAAATAACGGGATCCTTTGCGGGATCAAAAAGCCAGGTATCGTCTCCCACAAAGAGAATCTGATGGAAGAGAGTAAAGAATTGCTCAAAACCAATCAACACTCCTACAAAGCCGATGACCAGAGGCAATAACACTAGAGCCAGGATACTTTTACGATATAGGGGCAAAAAGCCTTTTTTTACAATTTTTCTAACAAAGAAATAGAAACTTGGTAATGTCACTAGGGCAACTAGCTGAACCAAGTGGAAGAGATTCTTCACCACCGCAAAGTGGTGTAGACCTGCCGCTGATGAACGAAAATCCGGCATCTCTAAGACCTGACTAAAGGGATTGGTCAGATAATTCATCAAGATATGAAAGTTGTACTGAATGGTTTCGGGCTTTAGATAGACTCGATCCGCTAAGTTCAGCCACTGAATCTCCATGGGATAGAAAATCCAAGCCAGATAAATGGTTAAGAGAATAGAAAGGGAGAGGAGAAAGAGCATACTTCCCCAAAAGGTCAGTTTAGTTTTCATCAAAATTCCACTCCGCAAGGCTAGAAACCACATGAGTTGGTGCAATCGGCAAGTCCGCCACTTCTTCTGCCTTGGTAAAACCTGTCGTCACCAAGAGCGTTGGAATGCCATTGTCAATCCCTGCTCGGATATCTGTCAGGTAGTTGTCCCCAACCATGAGCAATTCTTCTCTTTTCAAACCTAAGTGTTCAACCGCCTTGTCCATGATGATAGCATTTGGTTTCCCAATATAAACTGGTTTTACTCGTGTTGCTACTTCAAGAAGTGTAATTAGTGAACCAGCACCTGGCAAAAGACCACGCTCCGTCGGGATATTGAGGTCAGGGTTGGTTCCGATAAAGTGGGCACCCTTTTGGATGGCAAGAGTTGCCGTAGCAAATTTTTCATAGTCTACTTGCCAGTCCAGTCCAACTACCACATAGGCTGGACTTTCCTTGTCTTCCACATAACCAGCAGCCTGAATGGCATCCTTGAGCCCAGCTTCGCCGATGACATAGACTGTCTTTTCTAGTCCCAAGTCATTCATATAGTCGATGGTTGCCAAAGTCGCTGTGTAAACCGTCGATAGAGGCGTGTTGATATTAAAATTCTGAGCCAACATCTCTTGAACGCTCTCAGGAGTACGAGTTGTATTGTTGGTTACAAAGAGATAAGGAATTTCTCGCTTTTGCAACTCATGAACAAAAGCCTCTCCTGCCGGGATTCGGTCTTTCCCCTTGTAAATGGTTCCGTCTAAATCAATTAAATAACCTTTATAAGCCATATCGCCCTTTCTAATTGCCTTCAATTTCTTGCCACGTAATCATAGCTTGGGCATTGATCTCGCCATCACTGATAATCTCATGCTTGCTTTCTAGCCCCTTGAGTTCATAAGCTGAAGCAATCATGCCACCTGGTCGCACTTCTTTGACATATTTGAGATTGATTTTCTTTGGAATATACTTGGTCAAAAAGTCTGCTCCCATAACCTCAAAAATCCAATCCAGGTATTTACTGTTATTAACATGACCATTCATATCCAAGTCGTAAAAACGAACATGGTAGTCTTTACTGATCGAGTTTTCTAGATTTGCATACTTTGGCCCACGGATGAGTTTTTTATCAAACTCAGACTGGTAAGGAGCAACAATTTCCGGTTCGACAGCATGGACTTTACGACTGTCTCTGTCCATGAGAACAAAGGTTGCTACCATGCGAATGATTTCTTGACCTGCTTCATCATAGATAGTGAAACGGCGGTAGCAAAAAAGACGATTGTAAGTCAATGCTTCCGTTTCGATCGTAATCTCTTCAGCAAAGCGAGGCAAGCGAACTACGTCGATATCATAGTCTGTGATAATCCAGACTAGGTTATAACGCTCCAACATATCCTTGTCGCTAACACCTATCTCGATTGATTGCATCCCTGATACTTGCAAGGACAGTAAAATCACATCTGGAAGTTTGATATGACCGTTCATGTCTGCCATATCAAAAGGAATTTTCATTTTCATTTGATAAGTTAAGCCCATTGTTCTACTCCAAAATAAATCGTTCTGCTACAGTGTCTCCCAAGAAGAGACCTCTCTTTGTCATTCGGACACGATCACCGTCGATCTGCATGAGTCCTTGTTGAACCAAGTCTCTGATGATTTCGCCATAAAGTCCATCAAAGGACCGTCCAAATTTTTCCTCAAATAGTGCCATGGAAACCCCAGATTTCTTGCGGAGTCCCAGAAACATTTCTTCTTCCATCTGCTCCCTTTGACTCAGGTGTTCTTCTGTTATCCGAGCATTTCCTGCCTCTACCGCACTGAGATAGTGGCGGATAGGACCGTGGTTTTTATAACGTACCCCGTTCACATAACCTGAAGCACCCGCACCGATACCATAATACTCGGCATTGTCCCAGTACATGAGATTGTGGCGACTTTCAAATCCGGGTTTAGAGAAATTGGAAATCTCATAATGCTCAAAACCAGCTCGCTCAAGCTCTGCGATGATGTACTCAAACATCTCAGCTTCAAGTTCCTCCTTAGGCAAAGGCAATTTCCCACGTCTCATGCGGTTCATAAAGACCGTATGATTCTCCAAAATCAAGCTATAAAGGCTCATATGAGGAATATCAAGCGAGATAGCCTTAGCTACATTGTCCTTGACCTGAGCCATAGTTTGACCAGGTAGAGCATAGATTAGATCGATGGAGATATTATCAAAACCAGCGAGTTTGAGGCGGTCGATATTTTCATAAATATCCTTTTCTAAATGACTACGCCCAATCTTTTTCAGCATTTTGTCATCAAAAGTCTGCACACCTAAGGAAACACGATTAACTGGCGACTGTTTCAAAACCGCAATTTTATCCGCGTCCAAGTCGCCTGGATTAGCCTCAATGGTTAATTCTTCCAAAACTGACAAATCCAAGTTCTTAGTCAAGCCATCCAGGAGCACTTCTAATTGCGAAGCGGACAAAGCCGTTGGCGTCCCACCTCCAATGTAGAGAGTTCGTAACTTTTGGATATCATAAGAACGAAACTCCTCTAGCAGATGCTCCAGGTAACTATCTACTGGTTGATTCTTGATAAAGACCTTTGAAAAGTCACAATAATAACAAATCTGTGTGCAAAAGGGAATATGCACGTAGGCGGACGTTGGTTTTTTCTGCATAGTATTTATTATACCACAAAGACAGGCTTGCAGATAAAAATCACCATCTCCAAGAACTAGAGATGGTGATACTTTATACTTCAGTAATATTGATGATAATTTCTTCTTGATCTTCAGCGACGTCTGGAGTTGTTGACTGTTCTTGCCATTGCTCCTTGAGATTGTTAAAGGTTTCCTTTGACGCTTCTGTCGCTTGTCGAGCACAGTTTTTAGCTTGGTCAAGGACACTATCAAAAGTAATTTCACCAGATTCTACTTGTTCCTTTGTTTTCAGCACAAAGTCAGTTGCCTGTTCCTTCACTTCTGTTAGTTTTTCACAAACCTGTTCTCTAGCATATTCTGGATCTTCTCTCAAATCATCCAGAAAATCCTGAGCTTGACTACAAACTTGCTTGCCCTTGTCACTGGTTAAGAACAAAGCAAGAGCTGCGCCTGAAACTGTTCCTAAAAGGATAGAGGATAGTTTTCCCATAAGATTTCTCCTTTTTTATTTTTTGAAAAATTTACTTGCGACACGAAGAGCGGACAAGCCTGCACCTGTTTTAATGGTCTTTGAACCAGCAGATGAGGCTTTTTTACCCAAGACACGCGCATGTTGATTGAGGTCAGATACTGACTCAGACAAGTCCGCCACAGCTGTAAAAAGTGGATCAATCGTCGCAACTTTGATATTGATATCGTCTGCTAACACATTGACCTTAGCCAACAATTCATTGGTCTGATGCAAGGTAACGTTCACATCTGAGCTCAATGTTTTGATGGTTTTCTCTGTCTCATCAATCATACGACCTGCTTTTTGAATCGTGATTGTCAAATAGACTAAACAGACAATCAAAGCAATCGCAACAAGTATATATGCAACTTCTAACATTTATTTTTCCTCCTCTGTATGATAGAAAGGGGCTTTCTTTCGATTTTGATAAAGTATGATAAAAATACCGAGTCCGATAAGGATAACTGATAACCATTGGGAAACTCGCAGACCAAAGAACATGAGACTATCCGTCCGCATCCCTTCGATAATCATACGACCAAAGCCATACCAAATCAAGTAGAAAGCAGTGATCTGACCACGTCTGATTCCCTTTAATCTTCGTCTAAAAATCAAAATCAAAGCAAAACCGATCAGATTCCAAACCGACTCATATAAGAAGGTCGGCTGACGGTAGCTACCATCAATGTACATCTGGTCACGGATAAAGCCTGGCAAATAATCCAGACTATCTACTGCTGCACCGTAGGCTTCTTGGTTAAAGAAATTTCCCCAGCGCCCTAAACTCTGGGCAACCATGACGCTCGGTGCTGCAATATCTAAGAAATCCCAAGTATTGATCAGCTTTCTATCTGCAAAGATATAAAGGACAATAGCCCCCGCTATCAAACCTCCATAAATCGCCAAACCACCATTCCAGATAGCGATGATTTCACCTGGGTTTTGAAGATAATAATCTAAGCGAAAGAGTACGTAGTATAATCTAGCACCTAAAATAGCTACCGGAAAAGCAATCAGGATAAAATCCAAAATATCATCTGATAGAATTTTCTTTTTAGGAGCTTCTTTCATAGCAAGGTAGACAGCCAAGACCAAGCCTGCAACAATACACAGGGCATACCAACGAATGGAAAAAGGACCGATTTCAAATGCAACTGGATTAATCATCTTTCACCTCATTTTTGGAGATGAGATTAGTCAAGCGTTCTTCAAATAAACGCGTCGCATCAAATCCCATTTCTTTAGCGCGATAGTTCATGGCTGCCGCCTCAATAACAACAGAGATATTGCGTCCTGTTTTTACTGGAATGCGGATACGCGGAATCGTTACACCAGAAACTTCGAGTTCTTCAGCATTGTTTCCTAGACGATCAAAGGTCTTATGGGTATCGTAATTTTCCAAGTAAACAGCCAACTGAACTTGTGAAGAATCTTTTACAGCACTTGCTCCGTAGAGACTCATCACGTCAATAATACCCACTCCACGAATCTCAAGCAAATGCTTCAAAATTTCAGCGGGCTCTCCCCAAAGGGTCATTTCATCCTTGGCAAAGATATCTACACGATCGTCTGCTACCAAACGGTGTCCACGTTTCACAAGCTCAAGACCCGTCTCGCTCTTACCGATACCACTATCCCCTTGGATCAAGACGCCCATGCCATAGATGTCCATCAAGACACCATGCACGCTCGTACGCTCAGCCAAACGGGAATCAAGGTAGCTAGATAACTCTCCAGATAAACGACTGGTTGATGTTCGACTGGTTAAAATCGCAATCTTACATTCCCTAGCAGCTTTCAACATTTCTTCTGGCACTACCAAGCCACGAGCAACGATGACAGCAGGTGTTTCAGGTAGAAACATTTTCTTCAGAACTTGATAACGGTTATGGGCAGGCATAGCGACCAAATAAGACCACTCCTTCATCCCTAACAGTTGAATCCGTTCTGGAGTATAGTAATCAAAATAGCCCGTCATTTCAAGACCGGGTCTCATAATGTCCGCAGTGTTGATTTCTTTTTCAAGCAATTCTCCTTCACCATAGACAATATCTAGTCTGAGCTTTTCAATTACTTCTCTTACTAAAACCGACATAATTTCCTCCTTCAATCGAGTTCTCCTTACTATTATATCAAATTGTAGTTGGAAGTTTCCTTTTTTTGCAGGATTTACAGTATTTATTTAAAAATAAAAAGACTAGATTTCTCTAGCCTTTCATTTCTAATTAGAATTTTTTACGTTTACGAGCTGCTTCTGATTTACGTTTACGTTTTACAGAAGGTTTTTCATAGAATTCACGTTTGCGTGTTTCTTGAAGAGTACCAGCTTTAGTAACCGCACGTTTGAAACGACGAAGTGCATCGTCAAGAGATTCATTCTTACGTACTACTGTTTTAGACATTTTTTTCACTCCCTTCAAGTTCAAGATCTATTCTATTCTACACGTAAAATGAATAAATGTCAAGGGAAAAACTGCCATAAACTTATATTATCTTCCCTTTTCTTTTTAAAAGAGATAACGTATTAGAATAGATGTCATAATAGCGAAAAAAATTATTTTAATCCTGTTCAGAAACAACTTTTATTTCTTTATCATTTACAATAACAGCTTGTGAATTGTTCATTCGCATTAAGTCGAGCTGATTTTTATAGGTTTCAAAGGTCTTCTTGCTACTATCAGTAAAAGGCTCCTCACCATAATGTGGAAGGATGTAAAACTCCACTTCATCCAATCCCGTTGTATCTGATAACTCTTTCGCTACCGTCTTGTCATCCATGAGCTTATTGTAGTCAATATCCTTGGAGGTAATGATAGCCCCTGCTGATTCTCCCACATAGATCAGCCCATCTCTTATTTGTTCTTTGATAAGAGATAGGAGTTGTTTTTTCTTTAATTCTTGCAACAAATAAAAGGTATTTCCACCTGAGATATAAAGAATCTTGCTTTGGAAAATCTTTGCCTGCGCGGTTTCTCTATCACAAGAAGCAATATCCAGAACCTCTATCTCAAAGCCTAAATCTCTGAATGTTTGCTGAGCCTCATCGATATAGGCAGTATAATCCTCTTTATTCCCAGCGGTAGGAATAAATAAAACCTTATTTTCTAGATTCTTTTCCTTTGCATAATCGCTAAAAAGCTTTTTGACACCAGCAAAGTATGAACATAAAAATAATTGTTTCATGATTGTACCTCCATTAATGTTTAACAATTTTATAAAGGATCCACGATCCCTTTCTTTGACTAGTTACGAGCTCAAACCCTATTAGCAACAAGAATCTTCTAAATGCTTCTTCGCTTTGGATCTCTGGTAAAAAGTAAGACAACTTGTTATATTCACAAGCCAGTAAGAGTAGCCCGTCTGATTTGAGTATTCTTCGAAGTTCCATAAAAGAAGCCTCTAGGTCCCGCCAATGAAAATGAGTTTGAAAGGCTGTGATTAAATCAACACTTTCATCAGAAAAGCCTGTCTCCCTAACGTCCCTTCGTTCAAAATTTAGATTAGTCATCTCTACCTGTTTGGCTTGAGCTATTGCAGTATCTGAAATATCGATTCCAGTTATGGTACTTTGCGGAAAAGTTTCTTTCAGCAGGATGGTTGAACGACCATTCCCAACTCCTACATCTAAGATTGCAGGGTAAAATGTCCTATCCAGATGACGAATTGCCCATACAAACATGGGGAGATAGGTTTGATTCCACAATTTCATCATTCGTTTTCCTAGAAAGCCCGAAGGATTCTTTGATTGCTGAATGAGACGAGAAAACAGTAACATTAAAAGTAAAAAACAAATAAAACCGATTATATAAATCAAAGTTCGAGTCTCCCCTGTATAGCTATATTATACCACTTTAGCAGGATAGTGAACATTTGAAGTAAAAAACCACTCACTCCAAAGAGCAAGTGGTTCTTGTAATTTTTATTTTTCAAGTAAGCTGAGCGCTGCTGCATCTGCGATAATAGTCACATCAGGGTGGTTTTGGAGGCTACTTGCTGGTAGACTTTCAGTTACTGGGCCTGATACTGTTCCAGCGATGGCTTCTGCTTTTGACTCACCATAAGCAAAGAGAATAATTGACTTGGCATCTAAGATATTTTTAATCCCCATTGAAATGGCTTGAGTTGGAACGTCTTCAATCTTGTCAAAGAAGCGAGCATTGGCTTCGATAGTAGATTGATCAAGTTCTACTAGATGCGTTTGACTGTCAAATGGAGTGCCTGGTTCGTTAAAGCCGATATGTCCATTGCGACCGATTCCTAAAATTTGGAGATCAACTGGATGATCAGCCAAAATTTGGTTGTAGCGTTCCACTTCAGCTTCAGCATTGTCCTTAATCCCACGGGGTAAGAAGCTTTCTTTAAATGGTTTTTGGTTGAATAAGTGTTCTTGCATAAAGTAACGGTAAGACTGTGGATTGTCCCCATCAAGCCCTACATACTCATCGAGGTTTACACTGGTTAGATTTGAAAAATCAAGGTCACTCTCAACGATTTCCTTGTAAAATTCAAGCGGGCTACTTCCTGTCGCAAGTCCTAGAGTCTGAGCACCATTGGCCAATTTTTCCTTCAAAATCTCAAAAGCTACTTTTCCACCTTCGACTTGATTTTCAACTTTTATAACTTTCATTTTATATCCTCCATATTTCTATATTTATTATATGGTATAGACCAATTTTTGTCAAGTGAAAACGATTTAATTTCCAAAAAAAGAGCGTCCAAACTTGAAACGTGTTATAATGGATAAGATTAGAACTTAGAAAGAATGAACAGATATATGAATACAGCTGATTTTGATTTCCACTTGCCAGAGGAATTGATTGCCCAAACGCCCCTTGAAAAACGAGATGCCTCCAAACTCCTCATCGTAAACCGAGAAACGGGAGAATTTCAGGATAAGCACTTCCACTCCATTATCGATATGCTGGAACCTGGAGATGCTCTTGTCATGAACGACACCCGTGTTCTCCCTGCCCGCCTCTATGGTCAAAAAGAGGAGACAGGAGGCCATGTGGAACTTCTCCTTCTCAAAAATACTGCTGGTGATGAGTGGGAAGTCCTAGCCAAACCTGCCAAACGCCTCAAGGTCGGTACTCGTGTCAGCTTTGGTGATGGTCGTCTCAGCGCTATCGTTACGGAGGAATTGACACACGGTGGCCGCATTGTCCGCTTTGAATACCAAGGAATTTTCCTAGAAGTTTTGGAAAGTCTAGGTGAAATGCCATTACCGCCTTATATCCATGAAAAACTAGATGACCGTGAACGCTATCAAACGGTCTACGCTAAGGAAAGTGGCTCTGCTGCTGCACCGACTGCTGGACTGCACTTCACCAAAGAACTGCTAGCAGAAATCCAAGCCAAGGGTGTCCATCTAGTCTATCTCACTCTGCACGTCGGACTCGGAACTTTCCGACCCGTTTCTGTTGACAATCTGGACGAACACGAAATGCACTCCGAATTCTACCAACTTTCTGAGGAAGCAGCTGCCACCCTTCGCTCTGTTAAGGAAAATGGAGGTCGCGTCATCGCTGTAGGAACCACTTCTATCCGCACACTGGAAACCATCGGTTCCAAGTTTAATGGGCAAATCCAAGCAGATTCTGGTTGGACCAATATCTTTATCAAACCTGGTTACGAATGGAAGGTCGTGGATGCTTTTTCAACCAACTTCCACCTGCCCAAATCAACCCTCGTCATGTTGGTTTCTGCCTTTGCAGGCCGTGAATTAGTCTTAGATGCTTACCACCATGCTATTCAAGAACGCTACCGTTTCTTCAGTTTCGGTGATGCCATGTTTATCTATTAAAAATAGCTCCGTCATTTCTTTAGGAAATTTTATTCCTAAGAGATGACGGGGCTATTTCTGTTTAAAGTGTAATTTCTGGGGACTCAGAAGTTAAATGAATCAGTTTGCCTTGAACACCAAAGTAGTCTTTTACCAAGTCCTGTAATTCTTCCATGGCAGCCCGAGCACGTCTTGCCTGTTCTGCATTAATCGCTTCAATCACTAAGACAGCATCTTTTGTCGCTTCTGTCAGCATGGTTCTCTGCGCCTCTCTCCAGTTGAGACAGCGACAAACCGCTCCCTCATCATCATAATAGATCAGCTCTTCTGGAAGTGCAGGAGCATCGTTTTCAGCTCCTAGTGGAAAGAAAGGTTCTCCTCCCTTGGCCTGACCAAGATGAAGATTGCCTACAATCTTGTTCACATCTTCGCCACCACAGGGAACAGCATAAGATAGAGAGACACTATTATAGATGTCTACTAAGGGATTGATGGGATTAAACTCTCTTCCCTGACTGACCCTTTTAAGCAGAGCTTCTATAGAAGAGCGTGCTCCCTTTTTCGTTTTGAACTTGCTGAAAGCCTGACGCCATTCTTGAATGACATCATTCTGAGTAAAATTCTCATCCGAAATGAAATCCTCAGCTCGTTTAGCTCCCTTATCTAGCAAGGTTTTGAAATAGGGATCCTTGCTTTCATCAACTGTATTATCTAATCCCTTTACTACTAAAACGCTAATCTGTGCTTCTGGAAACAAGCTCCAAAATTCATTTTCAACGATAACTTTCATCTTTCACCTCTTATTATAAATAATTTCTTTTCTGGCCTTTTTTGACCATATCCCAATCACTTGTAATATTTTTTCTAACCCGAATTAGTAGTCTTTCCAGTTCCCTGGCCTCTTCCCTAGAAAATCCTTTTAGGGCAGAATTCTCTGAATAGTGATGTTCAGCAAGGATAAAAGGATAAAGTGCCTCTCCTTTTTCAGTGACAAACCACTCTTTATTTTTCCGATTTGTACTGGTCATTCCTTGTTTTATTAACCCCTTTTCTTCCAGTTTTTTTACTGAACGAGCAACTGTCGAACGGTCAACCTTTAGTAAATCCGACAAGGCTTCTTGAATGATTCCTGGATTCTCCTTGATTCGTACTAAATAAAGGTATTGGCCACGAGCTAGTTCAATATCACGAAACTCAATATTAGCAATAGAATCTAGGGCACGAGCTATAATTCCGATTTCGCGTAATAACGACATGTTTCCTCCTCTCGCATCTATGATGATAGAATAGCACATTTTTGTTGCATTTGCAACAAAAAGACACTTTGAAAACAAAGCGTCTTTTTTTATTCTTCATTTTTTAAAAAGAATGTGTTATCACGAAACTTTGGATCCTTCAAACTCTGTACACTAGCATTGATAACTGCTCCGATAATCAGAATCTTTGCGATGAGAATAAACCAGAACATCATCACCACCACGATAATGGAGCTGAAAAATCGGACGTCGACTAGATGGTTGACATAGTTATTGAAATAGACAGAAAAGATATTCAAAAGAAAGACAAGAGTCAGCAAAACAAAGATACTACCAGGAAAAACGTAGCGAATACGAGGGACTCTAACATTTGGAAGGAAATAGTAAAGCATGACCAAGATGGCAAAGAGCAAGGCATAAATCAAAGGGCCTGTGAAGTCCTGTAGGTAATCAAAGAAAGGACTGTCTGATTGCCAGTAAGTTTTGAGCAGGTTGAGCAACATACGCCCAAACATACTCAAAAATAAGGCTAGGGCAAAAAGAATTTGCAAGCCAAAGCTGACGAGTAAACTCATCAATTGATGGGAGATAATGCCTCGGCTCTTGGCCACTCCATAGGCCTTATTAAAAGCTTTTTGGAGGAAATCCATTGATTTCGAGAAGGTCCAAAGGGCAGACAAGACTGCAAAACTCAGCAAACCAGTCGATGGTTGAGTCAAGACTTCTCGGGCAATCTTTGCGACCACATCATAGACCGTATCCGGCACAAATTCCTTGATGGTGAGCAAAAAATTTGAAATCGGAATTTGAAAATAGGGCAAAATATTGACCACTATCATCAGCAAGGGGAAGATTGAAACCAACCAATAGTAGGCAACCGCAACACTGGTCAGTTCACTATCGGAATTTTGATAGAAATGTAAAAAAGCTTTCAACAAGGGCCGTTCCATCAGCTCTTTCCACCACTTTTTCATGTTGCAATCCTCCTAATACAAGTTGATTTTCTAAACTAATTTCTTCTGACTAATTCCATCATATCATAGGGCAGAGTATTTGCGGCTTCTTTTAGAGAATAATTCTCAAGATTGTTGACATTTTGCCGTAATTTCTTGGCATACTTGGTCGTAATCAATTTCTTCTCTTCGTATTCAAAAATTAACTTACGTTCTAGATAGTAACCTCTTAGCATTTCATCGATATTGTTTGGTTTAATACGATTGATAACACGTTCGACAAAGGCACCACTACCGATAATAGCTGTTTCACGCAAGCGAGACTCCTGCATAAAGCTGATCAGACTACTCTTGTAGATTCCTTTTAGGTTTTCCAAACTTTCGATAATCAGCTCCGTATTCTCCAAATAGAGTTCGGATATTTGATCATAGTCAATAGCTCGAAGATGGCGTTGCTCCTTATCGTTCCAACTACGGAAGGTTTGGCCAAAGGTCAGCAATTCATGCAGGAGAAAACGCAAGATACGGAGCGACACAAGGAAGTAATATGTCAGGCGGGAAGCCACCTTGCGATTGATACTCTGCTCCATATTTTTCAGATAGCGTTGATAAACTTGATAACCACGCTCACCGATTTTCCCTTCCTCGTAAGCCTGCTCCAAACCATCGCTTTCGATACTCAAGATGAGGAGTTTTAAAGCCTCCCAGTCCTCTTGGGCACTTTTGTTTTCTTGACTAAGGATTAGGTTTTCAATTCGACCGTGATAATTATCAATAGCCGCATAAAGGGGAAGTTTATTCTTATGCCCTTCCAGTTCTTTTTCTAATTCTGCTGTAACCTCATTTAAAATCGCAATGTGCATGAGGTAATCTTTGGTTTCCTCTTGTTCCTCAGAAAGGTGGGGAAGAACTAAGAGACCTGTTAAAAAGCTTAATAGCGTGACACCTGCTACTAGAAAAAGTAAGAGGGGATACTCCTGCTCTAGATTGCTTGGTATGAGAAGAATGGTTGCAATAGATACTGTTCCTTTTACACCAGAGAAGGTCAAAAGAAGCATATCCTTCATGTATTTACGGAGACTTTTCTTGAGGCGGCTTGTTCTCCAAACATAGAAGCCATAAATCATGACAAAGCGAATTGCAAAAAGTAAAAGTGTCAGCAAAACAACCGATACTAATAGTAGTAAGGGGTTATAAAGGGGATTGGTCAGGATAGGTTCTGCTATCATTTCCAATTCCATTCCCAAGATGACAAAGACAGAACCATTGAGCATAAAGGTCACGGTATGCCAAACAGTATCTGTAACAGTATCTACCTGAGCTTCGAGGAGTGTGATTTTTTTGAAACGACTGGCCTTCAAAATCCCTGCAACTACAACTGCGATAATCCCTGAAACATGGATTTCTTCAGCGATAAAGAAGGTCATGAGAGGTAAACTCAGTTCAAGCAAGAGTTCACTCGCTATATCAGTCGCTCGCACACTCAGTAAAAATGTATGCAAGAAACGATTGATCATTGCCGTCACAAAACCGACTGCAAAACCACCAAGGATCGAAAGCGCTAGGGATGTTCCAGCCTGACTGAGGGAAAAAGCGCCAGTTGTCCATGCAGCCAGTGCCACCCGAAAGGCTACCAAGCCCGAAGCATCATTTAGAAGTCCTTCTCCTTTGAGAATATTGGATACCCGTTTTGGAAAACGAAAACGCTCAGAAAGAGAAGCAAAGGCTACCAGATCCGTCGGACCAAGTGCTGCCCCAACAGCCAAACAGGCAGCTAAGGGAAGACTGAGCCAAAGGAAATGAGCCAAGGCTCCCAAACTCAAGGTCGAGATGAAAATCACTGGAAAGATTAAGTAGACAATGATGCGCCAGTGTTTTAAAACAGATGTAATATCGGCTTCTTCTGCCTCTCGGAAAAGTAAGGGGCCAATAACCATGGCCAGAAACAGCTCTGTATTGAGATGAAAGTCAGTATTGGGCAAAAAAAGACCAATGCCAAGCCCCAAAAGGATTTGTACTAGGGGGAGGGGCAAAAAAGGCAAAAGTTTATTGGTCGTAGTTGAAACGATTAAGACTAATAAAAATAGAATCAGGTAAATTAGTAGTGTCATCTAGACCCTCCTTAGTCTTTTTTACAACAAAATTCAAACATCTCCTTCTGCTCTTGGATTTTCTGATCAATCTTGGAACAGTCTTTGTGCTCAATTTTTTTCTGACATCGTTCCATTTCAAGAGCCACTAGTTTTTTCTTGATTTTAAGCATCTTTTTGCTCATATGTGCTTCGTCAAGTACTCCGACCGCTCGCTCGTGTTGAGTTGACTCAACAAAATTTTGGCGCATTGCCTCAAGCTTCTCACGAAGGTATTGTTTATCCATGTCTATACCTTTCTAATTTTTCAATCATAACTAAAAACGGTGGATTGTTAACTTGGTTGAGAGTCCGATAAATGGCAACTGTATACTCTTGTTGGTTCAACTGGCTAACAAAATTCAATACAGCATCCCTTTCGATGTCTCCTCCCTCATGACCATAGTAAATCATAATGGCAATCCTTCCACCCTTAACAAGTAAATGACAAAGCTTTTCCAGTGCTTTAATGGTGGTCTGAGGTCGAGTGATGACTGATTTGTCAGCAGAAGGCAGATAACCCAGATTAAAAATCCCTGCCTTAGCTTCTGTCACAAACTGGTCTAGTGTCTCATGACCTTGCAAGATTAACTGGGCATTTGTCATTCCAGCCTGATCCAAACGGTCTCGCGTCTTCTCCAAAGCCTGCTCCTGGATATCAAAGGCATAGACTTGCTTGGCTAGCTTGGCTAAAAAAAGCGTATCGTGACCATTGCCCATGGTTGCATCCACTACGATATCATCCTGAGTCACAACCTCAGCCAAAAAATCATGTGCCATCTCAAGTGGTCTTTTCATTTTCAAACTCCTGTTTTACAGCCTTGCATCCTTGAACACTTCCGCGGCGTCTCATTTCAGTTTCAATAGCATTTAGCACTTCCCATTTATTGAGGCTCCACATGGGACCAATCAGCATATCTCTAGGTGCATCTCCTGTAATCCGATGGATGACGATATGCTTAGGAATGATTTCCAGTTGGTCACAAATGACCTTGACATACTCGTCCTGGCTCATCAGTTGCAAGCGTCCTTCGTGGTAATCTCGCTGCATCCGTGTATTGGTCATGAGGTGAAGCAAGTGCAGCTTAATACCTTGAATATCATTATCCGTAACACAGCGACGGACATTTTCAATCATCATCTCATGAGTCTCACCGGGCAAACCATTGATCAAATGGGAAACAATCTCAATCTTGGGATATTTCCTCAAGCGTTTTACTGTTTCAACATACAATTCATAAGAATGAGCACGGTTAATCAGGTCAGAGGTTGCTTCATAAGTGGTCTGCAGGCCCAATTCTACCGTCACATGCATGCGTTCCGATAACTCAGCCAAATATTCGATGGTTTCATCGGGTAAACAGTCTGGGCGTGTTCCGATATTGATTCCCACAACACCCGGTTCGTTGATGGCTTGTTCATAACGTTCCCGAATTACTTCCACCTTTTCATGGGTGTTGGTAAAGTTTTGGAAATAAACTAGATACTTTTTAACATCTGGCCATTTGCGATGCATAAAGTCAATTTCCTTATAAAATTGATCACGGATAGGGGCATCCGGTGCTACAATGGCATCTCCAGAACCAGAAACCGTACAAAAAGTACAACCACCATGGGCTACAGTTCCATCCCGATTTGGACAGTCAAACCCCGCATCAATAGGAACTTTGAAAGTCTTTTCTCCAAAAAGTTTTCGATAATAATCATTCAAGGTATTATAAGATTTCATAACCTTCATTATAACAAAAAATACCCACAATCTCAAAAGCCTGACTTTCCTACAAATTCCCTTGTTCCCCATTTCCTTTAGCGTTTTTTTATGATACAATATAGGTATGATTTTAATGAAAATAGCAGCTATTTTATTGTTGGTATTAACCCTCGTGGTCTCCATCATTGTAACAAAGCTTTTTAAACTGAAAAAACTAGGACTGAACTTTGCGGATTTAGCTTTTCCACTTTTGGTATTTGAGTATTATCTGATTACTGCTAAAGCCTTTACCCACAACTTTCTACCGCGACTCGGCGTAGCACTTTCACTCTTAGCAATTCTCCTTGTGGTCTTTTTCCTCATCAAAAAACGAAGTTTTTATTACCCCAAATTTATCAAATTCTTCTGGAGAGCAGGTTTTCTCCTGACCTTAGTCCTCTATATCGCTATGATTGTGGAGTTAATCATGCTCACACCCCAATAAATCCCTAGAACAACTGATTCTAGGGATTTTAATTTATGGAAATTTAAGTGTCAGCTAACCCAGACACTTAACAAAGAGCCAGCATTCCTTTTATTTATAAATCTATTTTGTTAAGATCGTTTAAATCTTGCTCGTAGGCGGTCTGCTTGAGGTTTCCCAATAATCTTATCCAATAGGTGAGTGCCAAGACTCATTAAACCATAGAGTCCTCCCCCGAGACCTCCGATGAGGGCTACATAAAGGAAACTCCAGAAGCGTCCCGTTGGTTGGAAGAAAAATCCTAAAATCCACTGTAGGAAACCAACCAAAATAAACATGACCATTGTCAAAATCATAATCAAAATTGTCCGTTTTAAGATAATCTTACGACGTGCACCCGTCACCTGGCAAATATCTCGGTACATCAGAACATTTGGAATGATGAGACCGATGGTCGTTGAGATCAAGGGACCGTAGCTGTGGAAAATAGCAATGGTTGGGAGCTGCAAGACTAGCTTAGCAAGGGAACCATAGATAAAGTAAAGAACTGCCTTGCGGTTTCGGAACATGGCCTGAAGCATAGGAGACAAGACCATATACAAGCCTAAAATAGTAGACTGTAAAACCGCAAAGACAAATAAGCCCATGGCCAGACTATCTGGCTTACCATAAAAAACTGTATAGAGAGGCTCCCCCACCATGACGACTCCAACCGTTGCTGGTAAGAGAAACATAAAGAGCATGGTCATACTATCTTGAACTAGACGAGCAGCAGCTCTCAAATCACCCTTGACATAATTTTCCGTCAAAAGTGGCAAGCCAACACTTCCAATCGAAACTCCAACAGAAATCAAAATCATAGTAATTTTATTAGGATTGGCAGAGAAATAAGAAAACATGACAACCAAGTCTTCATTGCTGTAGTTGGTAAACCAGGTCATACTATTGATAAAGGTCATCTGGTCTAAAATCTGGAAGAGCTGGATGGCTGATCCTGTCAGGATAAAGGGAATGGCTTCCTTGATGGTATCGACTAAAAGTCGCTTACTATTGATCTTATCTCGTGTTTCAAATACCTTTTGGAGCAGTCCCTCCTTGGAAAGAAAATAAATCAAGACTGCAAAACTAGCCACCATTCCCACAAAGGCAGCAAAGGTAGACTGAGTAACCGCTGATAAGTAATCACCAGAACCCATCTTCATGATAATAAAAGTAGCCAGCAACATCCAGATAACACGGATCACCTGCTCGGCGATTTGGCTCATGGCATAGGGCTTAAGGTTGTTCATCCCTTGGAAGAAGCCTCGGATAACACTCATAGATGGGAAAATCAAGACCGCCCATGCCAAGCTCTGCATGATGGGAATCAGGTCTTTCCCCACACCTGATAAGTCTGCTAACCAGGGAGAAAAGAGATACAAGACCAAGGCAAAGACTAGTCCCAAGCCCGTCATAAAGCCTAGAAAACTCCGAATCAAGGCAAAGCTATGCTCTTCTTCTCGCATAGTATTGTACTTAGCCACTTGTTTAGCAACCGCAACCGGGATACCCGCTGTCGAAATCAGCAAGAACCAAGCATAAATATTGTAGCCCATGGTAAAGAGACCATTTGCCTTGGCGGCATAAGTCCCCATCCAGATATACCAGGGAATAATATAGATAGCCCCAAGGAGGCGACTAATAAAGTTACTAGCTGTTAGCCAAGCAGTCCCTCGCAACATCTGGGCTTGCTGGTGATTGTTTTCGTTAGACATAGCTTCCTCATTCAATTTTGATAACTAGGAAATTTTCCTCATCTTCCATTATAAACTTTTCCTTGTTACTTGTAAATTTACGACTTTCGGTTTACAATAGAAAGTATGATAAAGATTGAAACCGTATTAGATATATTAAAGAAAGATGGTCTCTTCCGCGAGATTATCGACCAAGGTCATTACCACTATAACTACAGCGAAGTTGTTTTTGATAGCATCAGTTACGATAGCCGAAAAGTAAAAGAAGGCACTCTTTTTTTTGCAAAAGGTGCTTCCTTTAAAAAAGAATTCCTTACCTCTGCTATTACACAAGGTCTCGGATGGTATGTAGCTGAAAAGGACTACGAGATCGGTATTCCTGTTATTGTCGTGAGCGACATTAAGAAAGCCATGAGTTTGATTGCTATGGAGTTTTATGGTAATCCACAAGAGAAACTCAAAATTATCGCCTTCACTGGAACCAAGGGTAAGACAACAGCAGCCTATTTTGCCTATAACATCTTGGCTCAACACCATCGCCCAGCTATGCTGTCTACCATGAATACAACCTTAGATGGTAAGACCTTCTTTAAATCTGCCCTCACAACTCCTGAAAGTATCGATCTCTTTGATATGATGGCTCAAGCTGTTCATAACGGAAGAACCCATCTCATCATGGAAGTCTCCAGTCAAGCATACTTGGTTAAGCGAGTCTACGGCCTCACCTTCGATGTAGGAGTGTTTCTCAATATCAGTCCTGACCATATCGGTCCGATTGAGCATCCTAGTTTTGAGGATTACTTCTACCACAAGCGTCTCTTGATGGAAAATAGTCGAGCAGTTGTCATTAATAGCGACATGGACCACTTTTCTGTACTGAAAGAACAAGTGAAACATCAAGAACATGATTTCTATGGTAGCCAGTCGAGCAACCAAATCGAGAACTCCAAAGCCTTTAGCTTTTCAGCTACTGGTAAGCTTGCTGGAGATTATGACATTCAACTCATCGGCCACTTTAACCAAGAAAACGCCGTTGCTGCAGGACTTGCCTGCCTTCGTCTCGGAGCCAGTCTTGAAGACATCAAAAAAGGAATCGTTGCAACCCGTGTCCCTGGACGTATGGAAGTCCTCACGCAGAAAAATGGAGCCAAGGTCTTCATCGATTATGCTCACAATGGCGACAGTCTGAAAAAACTCATCAATGTGGTTGAAACTCATCAAACTGGAAAAATAGCTCTGGTTCTCGGTTCGACTGGAAACAAGGGTGAAAGTCGTCGCAAAGACTTTGGCCTCCTCCTCAATCAACACCCTGAGATTCAAGTCTTTCTCACAGCTGATGATCCCAACTATGAAGATCCAATGGCGATTGCAGAGGAAATCAGTAGCTATATCAGTCATCCTGTTGAAAAGATTGCTGATCGTGAACAGGCCATCAAGGCGGCGATGACCATCACAAATCAAGAACTTGATGCCGTGATTATTGCAGGTAAGGGAGCTGATTGCTACCAGATTGTCCAAGGAAAGAAAGAAGACTATCCTGGAGACGCAGCTATCGCAGAACGTTATCTATAAAATCAAAAAATCAAGGGAAGCTTTCCCTTGGTTTTTTTAGTCTTCCTTCTTAAATGAGTTTTTAAGCCCTTCAACGGCACCTTCTACAGCGCCTTTAGCATCTTCAACAACTTCTTTTGCTTTCGCAACTGTTTTTTCTACAGTACCTTCTGCTTCTGTTTTGCTATCGCCAGTAACTTTACCAAATCCTTCTTTGATAGCACCAGTTGCTTGTTCCAATTTATTTTCAAGTGACATAGCTCTGTCTCCTTTGCTTTTAATACGATAAATGTTATCGCTTACGTTCAGTCTATGCTTATTCTTTAGTAAAGTCAAACAATCTGCTCAAAATGAAGCAATTAAGGTAAATAGAAAGTCAATCGTTCCTTGTCGAAATTAACAACCAACTCATACTTCCCTTCTTCGTTTTGCACAACATAGCCCAAGACGACTAGACTCTCAACGAAGATATCACGACGTTTCTGTATCAGTTGGTCTTTTTTGAGAAACTTCAGTAAAAAGGTCGTCATATACTTGAGGGCATACTCAGGATTGACATCTCCCAAAATGGCATAGAGTTCCAGCTGTTTTTCTGTCAAAGGATACTGATATTTGACCTTGTAGAAATAATTAGACAGGGTCATTTTTTGTCTTGCAAAGTCCGTCTTTTCGACTAGAATGGCTGCATTGGTTTGATTGCGCAATTCCGTTTCAAAAGTCTTCTCCAGCAAGGCTTGATAGATTGGACTGTCCTCTCTTATAAAAATTTCTTGGTCAAATGTTAGGTCATCAATTGATTCTAGAAAAGGGAGGTTGAGTGAATAGCGTTTATTTTCCCTTAGGATCAAACCTGCCTTAATATACTCTTCCATGAGCTTATCAACTGCTACATCTGGAAACTGAGTCTTGATTTCCCGAAGAATCACATCGTCATGCTGGTCCAGATAGTCAACCAAATCTATAAAAAATGGCTGTCGAGTCAAACGGGAGGGATTAAAAATCTGAATCATGAAGATTCCTTTCTTTACATTTTAAAAGGAGGGATGCTGCTAATTGACTGGGATTGGTCCCTGGTTGATTCACAGGCACAGGAAGTTCGAGTTTCCTGTAATATTCCCTCCAGAAATCACTAATCTCCTGCTCCCCGTCCCCAAATTGCATGGGAATAGTTTCAAAAATCGGTAGGATTTCAGAGATGTACTGAGAGCAGTAAAAACCAGATCCATCTGGATAAAAAGAAGCATTATAGGGAGCTCCAAGATGCTTGCAAGCCTTCTCCTTTACCAAGTCAGTTTCCAGCTCTGGATAGGTGTAGAGATCGTAGAGATGAGTCGGTTCAAAAAATTCAGCCGGTTCTTGACAGACGACCCCTGCTTGCCCACTAGCATGGTAGATCAAACCGTCCAAAAAGATAGCAATATGGCTATAGTTGCCTGTGGAAGTCTGGATAGCCTGTCCCATGTCCGACTCATCTCTCACAAAAATCAAATCACCATTTTCTAACATCTTTCTCTCCTAGAAAAAAAGGAGCCGAAACCCCTTTAGTTATATGGAAACAAGTGCTTCCACGTTTCAATCATCACTCAGACTGTTAGCCATTAAAGCTTTCAGTCAACTGAGGTACCACTTGTTTCTTACGTGAAACAGCACCTGGAAGGAAAGCGTGGTTGTTTTCAAGTTTGAAGTTGAAAGCTGCTTCCACCTTGTCCATGTTTGATCCTAGAGCCAAAATTTCTGAGTTTGAGTTGACGATGTCTGTAATCATCAAGACAAAGTCAGAGTAGCCGTTTGCCACATTAGCCGCTTGCATTGCTGCTTCGATTTCTGATTGGCGTTCCAAGACTTCAGCAATATCAACCGTATTCACTTGGGCAACACGAACTTTATTTCCGTTGAGTTCAAAAGTCTTAGCATCGATGTCAATCAATTCTTCAGCAGATTTACTAGCCAAGTTTGTACCAGCTTTCAGCATAGCAAGACCGTACTCTTCCAAGTTGACTCCAGCTAATTCAGCCAATTCAGGCGCAATCACTTTATCAGATGGGTGAGTTGTTGGTGATTTCAAAAGAAGGGTATCTGAAATCAAACCTGAAAGCATCAATCCTGCGATTTCTTTAGGAACTGTTACACCGTGTTCTTTGAACATACGGTATACGATAGAAGATGCTGATCCAACTGGCTCCAAACGCATGTAGAGCGGACTTGCAGTTTCAAAGTTAGCCACACGGTGGTGGTCTACAACACCGTAAACTTCTACTTCAGCGATATCTGACACTGACTGTTGGAATTCATTGTGGTCAGTTAAGATAACTTGCGCTGCACCTTCTGCTTTAGCAGATGTGATAACACGCGGTGCTTCTACACCAAAATAGTTCAAAACAAAAGCTGTTTCTTCATTTGGAGTACCGAGAGCTACTGCTTCCGTGTCCAATCCATAAGCTTCTTTTGCAAGGTAAGCAAAGGCTACAGATGACCCGATGGCATCTGAGTCTGGATTTTGGTGACCAAATACTAGAATCTTAGACATGATAATACCTCATTTAATTTATTCATCTTATTGTAGCACTTTTTTCCTCTTTTGACAAAAGTAAGAGGAGCCAAAAGACTCCTCATTAGATATCAATATGGTTGACTAAATTTTTCTCTTGATTTTCAGATAAAAATCGTTCTTTCTTTGGACGTTTCTTGCGTTTGAGGAGAGCCTCTGCAGACATGGCTTCTTCCTTACTGGCAAAACCCTCTACATAGATGAGTTTGACTGGCAAGCGAGCTCGGGTATACTTGGCTCCCTTACCACTATTATGAACGGCAAGGCGCCTCTTCACATCCGTTGTATAGCCCGTATAGTAAGAACCGTCGCGGCACTCCACCACATACATATAGGCCTTATGATCCATAGTAAATCTCTTGAATTTCTGGCGTATAAGAACCATCATCATTGTGAACAATGAGTGGTGGCAGGACCTTGAAGCCACTTGTCGATCCATCCTTGATAGCTTCGATTAAGAGCATATTGGCCTCCTTCTCACGTTTCGGATAGACAAATTGCAAGCGCTTGGGTGCCAAATTGTGGTGTTTGAGCATATCTAGGATATCCAAGAGCCGATCAGGACGATGGACCATGGCCAAACGGCCATTAGACTTGAGAATACTCTGAGCACTTCGACAGATTTCTTCTAGGTTAGTCGTAATTTCGTGTCTGGCCAGAAGGTAGTGCTCACTCTCGTTGAGATTAGAATGCGGATCCACCTTGAAATAAGGTGGATTACACAAAATCATATCTACCTTACTTCCCTGAATGTGGGCAGGCATATTTTTCAAATCATCGCAGATGACTCGCATCTGCTCTTCCAAGCCATTCAACTGAACCGAACGCTCTGCCATATCCGCCAAGCGTTCCTGAATCTCTACAGATAATATCTGTGCCTGAGTACGAGTGCTAGCAAAAAGTCCCACTGCACCATTTCCAGCACAAAAGTCCACAATTAAGCCCCGTTTAGGGAAGCGAGGAAAGCGTGATAAGAGGACACTATCTACCGAATAGCTAAACACCTCTTTGTTTTGAATGATCTTGATATCTGTCGAAAAGAGCTGATTGATTCGCTCTCCTGGTTTTAATAATTGTTCTTGCATATATGATTTTAATAAAAGATACGAAATCTAATAGACTAGTTTTTCTCTTTCAAATTGTTAAGGGCTTCCTTTGTCCAGATTGGCATCATTCGCCCAAGTGGTGCAAAACCGTGCTTGATACGATCATTTGAAAAACGTCTCCGTCTTGGTAGCTGGTGTTTTTCTTCTTCCAGAGTGCGAATAGATAGACTGGCTTTACCTGAAAATTCGTCTAAATCAACAACCTGAACTTGCACTTCTTCACCAATTTTCAAAACTTCATAGATATTTTCGATAAATCCCGTTCGAATCTCCGAGATGTGAATCAACCCAATCACCCCTGTCTCTAACTCAACAAAGGCACCATAGGGCTGGATTCCTGTAATACGCCCATTTAGCTTATCACCGATTTTCATCTTAGTCCTCAATTTCAATCGTTTCAATTACTACATCTTCAACTGGTTTGTCCATAGCGCCTGTCTCAACAGCTGCAATGGCATCCAAGACTGCAAACGATTCTGCATCTACCAATTGCCCAAAAACAGTATGGCGACGGTCAAGGTGAGGAGTTCCACCTTGCTCGGCATAAATCTCAGCGATTGGTTCAGGCCAGCCACCACGCGCAATCTCTTTCTTAGAGTATGGCAAATGTTGGTTTTGAACGATAAAGAACTGGCTACCATTGGTATTTGGACCAGCATTGGCCATAGAAAGGGCACCACGGATATTGTAGAGTTCTTCTGAAAATTCATCTTCAAAAGAGTTGCCGTAGATTGATTCTCCCCCCATACCAGTACCGGTTGGGTCCCCGCCTTGAATCATAAAGTCCTTGATAATTCGGTGGAAAATCACACCATCATAGTAACCGTCTTTTGACAGAGCAACAAAGTTAGCCACTGTTTTAGGAGCATGTTCAGGGAAGAGCTTGATACGCAAGTCTCCGTGATTTGTCTTAATGGTCGCAAGAGGACCTTCTACTGTTTCAATTTCTACTTGTGGGAAATGCAATTCTTTTTCTACCATACCAAATCCTTCTAAGGCATCAAAAATGCCATCTTCTTCTACTGTTTTTGTAATATAATCTGCTTTTTCTTTGATCTTTTCGTGGGAAACACCCATAGCAATACTAATTCCAGCATAATCAAAGAGTTCCAAGTCATTGAGACCATCCCCAAAGACCATAACATTCTCTGGTTTCAAACCTAGATGTCCTACAATCTTGGCTACACCAGTTGCTTTGGATCCTGAAATGGGCACGATATCAGATGAATGTTCATGCCAACGAACCATGCGAAGTTTACCAGAGAGACTATCTGGTAAATGCAAGTCATCTCCTTTATCTTCAAAGGTCCACATCTGGTATATATCTGCTTTTTCATGAAAGTCAGGATCCACACCCAAGTTCGGATAAATCGGATCAATAGCCTCACTGATCAGTTCTGTTCGCGTGGAGAGTTTGGCGTCATGACTTCCAACTAATCCATATTCAATCCCCTCTTGCTTGGCCCAAGAGATATACTCCTCAACATCTGATTTGTCAATCTGATGTTGATAAACGACATTTCCTTTTTTATCTTCTATGTAGGCACCATTTAAGGTTACAAAAAAGTCAGGCTTGAGCTCACGAATCTCTGGAACAACACCAAAAATACCACGCCCAGAGGCGATTCCTGTTAAAATTCCTTTTTCACGTAACTGTTTAAAGACAATGGGAATCGTAGCTGGAATAAAACCTGTCTTTGACGTACGCAGGGTATCATCAATATCAAAGAAGACAATCTTAATCTTCTTTGCCTTGTATTTTAATTTCGCATCCATCTCTCTACCTCTTTCAATCTAACTCTTTCCATTATACCATAAAGTAAAGAAATCCCATATCTTCAAAAAGTTTGCTACCTCTTATTCAAATTCTTTGGATAAATACAAAACTAAATCATCATTATTTTGAATAGTGGCATTCATTTCCAACGGTTGGTTTCGATACCAAACTCCCGTACCATCTGGAATATAGCCTCGTTTGATGTACAATCTCTGAGCAGGTCCATAACCTGAATGGAGCCCAACACCAAGCGTCACCTTATCCGATATGAGCTTAACTCTTTTTTCCGCTTCTTCCAGCAAGAGATTTCCAATACCTTGATTTTGAAAAGGCTCAAAGACATTGAAATCTGAAAGTTCTGGATAGATTTCTGCAAACGGTCCTTGCTTGGCAATTGGTAAAATTGTGATATATCCCGCTAAAGCACCCTCAACCTCCGCAACTAAGACTTCTCTCTCCCCACATTCTTGTTCAAGAAAATATCTAGCCAAAATTTCTCCTCTACCCGGCCAACCTTGATTGATAAAACCTTGGGATAGATCTTTAATGTCAGATTCTTGCATTTTTCTAATTGAACATATTGTCTTCATAAGCTGCTCCTTTAAAGCTTTCTCCTATCATTATAGCACGAGAATGAAGAGAAAAAGAAAAAGAACTAGCTGGCTAAAATTAAAATCCTACTAGATCCAAAAGTAACTGTCTCTAACAGATACCCATAAAAATCTGAAAAAGAGGTCCCTCGGACCTCAACTCGCTTTCACACTTCCATACTTGTGAAAAAAAGACCCACTCGGGTCTGCAAAAGAGGTCCACCCGGCCCCAACTCGCTCCCTCATTTCAAAGCTCGTGAAAAAAAGACCCGCTCGGGTCTGAAAAAGAGGTCCACCCGGACCTCTTTTTTAATCTTCGTTTACGAAAGGCATCAAAGCCATTACGCGAGCACGTTTGATAGCTGTTGTTACTTTACGTTGGTTTTTAGCTGAAGTTCCAGTTACACGACGTGGAAGAATTTTCCCACGTTCTGAAACGAAACGGCTAAGAAGCTCAGTATCTTTGTAATCAACATATTCAATTTTGTTTGCTGCGATGTAATCAACTTTTTTACGGCGTTTGAATCCGCCACGACGTTGTTGAGCCATGTTTTTTCTCCTTTATAGTTTTAATTGTCCATTAGAATGGTAAATCATCATCTGAAATATCCAACGGATTGGTTGCTCCAAATGGATTTTCATCACGTGAAAAGTCAGGTACTGATTGTGTAGGTGCTGTATAACTAGCAGTTGGTGCAGAATAAGCTCCACCTGTATGTCCTTCACGCACGCTACGGCTTTCCAACATTTGGAAATTGTCAGCCACGACTTCTGTTACGTAGACACGTTGTCCTTGCTGGTTATCGTAACTACGAGTCTGGATACGACCAGTGATCCCGATAAGAGAGCCTTTTTTAGCCCAGTTAGCAAGATTTTCAGCCTGTTGGCGCCACATAACGACATTGATGAAATCAGCCTCACGTTCGCCATTTTGACTCTTGAATGTACGGTTTACTGCAAGAGTAAAAGTCGCAACTGCTACATTTGATGGGGTATAACGCAACTCAGCATCACGTGTCATACGCCCTACAAGTACAACATTGTTAATCATAATTTACCTTCTTACGCGTCAAGTTTGACGATCATGTGACGAAGAATGTCAGCGTTGATTTTTGAAAGACGGTCAAACTCTTTAAGAGCTGCGTCGTCGTTTGCTTCAACGTTAACGATGTGGTAAAGTCCTTCACGGAAATCTTGGATTTCGTATGCAAGACGACGTTTTTCCCATGATTTTGATTCAACAACAGTTGCACCGTTGTCAGTCAAGATAGAGTCAAAACGTGCTACCAAAGCGTTTTTCGCTTCTTCTTCAATGTTTGGACGAATGATATAAAGAATTTCGTATTTAGCCATTGATATGTTCCTCCTTTTGGTCTAATGACCCCTAGTCATTGCAAGGGGTAAGTGAGGTTTGCTCACAATAAACTATTATACTAGAAAAGCTAGTAGATGGCAAGAGAAAAATGAAAAAACTATCTCTATTATTTAGAAATAACATGATCTTTCAGTTCCAAATCTCTGACCATCTCTTTCAAAATGAATATTAACAAAAAGCCTGCTAATACTAAAAAGAAGCCCAAGTAAAGGAAGGCTACTACAAATCCTAGATAGTCAATCAACCACCCCGTTAGAGGAAAAATAACAATCATACTCAGGCTGAACATCATGGAGTAGACACTTAGCATGGTTGCCCGTACCTCACTCGGGAGTCGCTTTTGTAAATCGTTGTCAAAAATCGGTTGAAAGAGAGCATATAAGGCGTTACTAATCAAATAAATCAAAATATAAATCAGAGATGTGCCAAAGTAGGAAAGCAAGTAAGTCACTCCTGTCAAGAGCACAAGAATTGGAAAGAGCTTTAAGGCTGAATACCTCTTTCCAATCTTACTTGCTAGATAAACTGCCCAGATATTCAAAACACTGCCCATCAGCATGACTATCGAAATCTGCCACCCTTCTAAGTCAGGCAGTTGATTTTGATAGTAAAAATAAAACATGCACATCAGTGTCCCGATGATTTGGGAAAGAATCATCCAACTAAAAAGACTGGGGTTTCTCCGCAACTCCTCTTTGACAGTCCAGATTATTTTTTTCATTGTCAGACGCTCAGATTTTTGTGCTTTAACACTAGGCTCTTTTAGCATCCAAGTTAGGAAAAGAACGATTATCGAAGTAACAATCATGATATAGTAGGTCAAGTGCAATTGACCATGGACAAAAAATCCCGCTAAAACAGTCCCCAAAGACCGAGTTCCTTCTGCTACTCCTGACATAAAACTTGAGATAGACAAATAGCACTCTTTTAATTCAGCCTCCACAGCCGAATCATAAACCATGGCTGCACTCGTCCCCGAATCAAAATTATAAGACAAGGCACTCACCACCATAGCGAGTGCATAAATCCAAAAATTACCTTGCCCTACTAACATGAGAATAGACGACGCAATTCCAGCTATTCGGCTTGAATACAGATTGGTTTTATATGAATAGCGGTCAGCTAACATTCCAGAAGGAATTTCACAAATGACACTAGTAGCATGAAAAATACTTTCCAATAAGCCAATCTGCCAAAGTGACATCCCATTTTGACTTAGAAATAAAATCCAAAAGCTGGTAATGCCCAGAAAGGCAAAAAATTCCACTCCAGCCATGAGACCGATATTCTTCCGGTAATTTCGTTTAAACATATTTTCTCCTTTAACAAGTGTATTTGTATCATTGTGCTTGTCACTTGTTAATCCTAACTTTACATGTCCCTCACCTCTTCTTTCTTCTACTTTGAAAAAACGCCCCTGGGGCGTTTTGATTTATTTTACGGTTTAATACGGTGCAACATACGTGGGAATGGAATCGCTTCACGGATGTGTTTAGTTCCTGCTGCGAAGGTTACCATACGCTCAATACCGATACCAAATCCACCGTGTGGAACAGTACCGTATTTACGAAGGTCAAGATAGAATTCGTATTCTGTACGATCCATTCCAAGTTCTTCCATCTTAGCTACAAGGGCATCGTAGTCTTCCTCACGCATAGAACCACCGATGATTTCTCCATAACCTTCTGGAGCAAGCAAGTCTGCACAAAGCACGCGCTCAGGATTTCCAGGAACGGGTTTCATATAGAAGGCTTTGATGGCTGCTGGGTAGTTCATGACAAATGTTGGCACACCAAAGTGGTTTGAAATCCAAGTTTCGTGTGGTGAACCAAAGTCATCTCCATGTTCCAAATGCTCGTAGTCTGCATCAGCATCATTTTCATGCTCTTGCAAGAGGTCAATGGCTTGATCGTAAGTGATACGTTTGAAGGGTTCTGCAATGTAGCGTTTCAAAAGCTCTGTATCACGTTCCAAAGTTTCCAAGGCTTGAGGAGCACGGTCAAGAACACCTTGGAGCAAAGCTTTAACATAGGCTTCTTGCAAGTCAAGTGACTCATCGTGCGTCAAGTAGGAGTACTCCGCATCCATCATCCAGAACTCAGTCAAGTGACGGCGCGTTTTTGATTTTTCAGCACGGAATACTGGACCAAAGTCAAAGACGCGGCCAAGAGCCATCGCACCTGCTTCTAGGTAAAGCTGACCTGATTGGCTCAAGTAGGCTGGAGTCCCGAAGTAGTCAGTTTCAAAGAGTTCTGTTGAATCCTCTGCTGCGTTTCCTGAAAGAATTGGGCTATCAAACTTCATGAAGCCGTTCTTGTCGAAGAACTCATAGGTTGCATAGATGATAGCGTTACGGATTTGCATGACTGCTACTTGCTTACGAGAACGCAACCACAAGTGACGGTTGTCCATTAAGAAGTCTGTTCCGTGTTCTTTTGGAGTGATTGGGTAATCTTGTGATTCACCGATGACTTCGATGTCTGTGATATCAAGCTCATAGCCAAACTTAGAACGCTCATCTTCTTTGACAACCCCTGTCACATAAACAGACGTTTCTTGGCTCAAGCGTTTGATGACATCAAACTTCTCAAGTCCCACTTCTTCACCAAATTTTTCTACAAAGTTTGGTTTAAAGGCTACACCTTGGAAGAAGGCTGTTCCATCACGCAATTGCAAGAAGGCAATTTTTCCTTTTCCTGATTTGTTGGCAACCCAGGCTCCGATGGTCACTTCTTGACCAACATAGTCTTTTACATCAATAATTGTTACACGTTTTGTCATTGTTTTTCCTTTTCTATTCTTCTTTATGGCACACTGCCTCTATGTTATTTCCATCTGGGTCTATCACAAAGGCCGCATAGTATCCCACATGGTAATTTTTACGTTCGCCAGGTGCACCATTATCCTTTCCTCCAGCAGCCAAAGCCGCTTGATAGAAAGTATCTACTTCTTGACAAGTTTGAGCACTAAAGGCAAAATGCATCGGCTCTTGTTGACCAACACTTAGCCAAAAATCACCACCTGGATCCACATTTCGTGGTTCTGTGAAACTAACGACCTGCCCCGTATCAAATTGAAGGTGATAATTTAAAGCAGTTAAAGTGGCTTGATAGAAAGCTTTAGAAACTTCTAAATTCTTTACCTTAAGGGTGAAATGATCTATCATTACACTTCCTCCATAAATTGATGCAAGCGACGAATAGCTTCTTTCAAAGTATCCAAGTCTGTGGCATAGCTGAGACGAACATTTTCTGGTGCTCCAAATCCAGCTCCTGTAATCAAGGCAAGGCCGACTTCTTCGAGAATAGCCGTTGTAAACTCTGTCACATCGGTATAACCCTTCATCCCCATCGCTTTTTTGACATTTGGGAAGAGATAGAAGGCTCCTTGGGGCTTGACAACTTCAAATCCTGGTACTTGGCACAAGAGAGGATAAATAGTGTTCAAACGTTCCTCAAAAGCCTGGCGCATGATTTCGACAGAATCTTGTGGTCCCGTTAAGGCTTCAATGGTAGCATATTGCGATACGGCAGTCAGGTTGGAGGTTGTTTGTCCTGTCAATTTGCTCATAGCAGCGATAATCTCAGGATTTCCCACAGCATAACCTACCCGCCAACCAGTCATGGCATAAGCCTTAGATACACCGTTAATCACGATGGTTTGCTTACGAATTGCTTCTGACAGACTAGAGATTGGAACAAATTCGTTCCCGTTATAAACCAAACGACCGTAAATATCATCTGCTAGGATAAGGACATCATGCTCAACAGCCCAATTTCCGATAGCCAGCAATTCCTCACGAGTATAAATCATGCCCGTAGGATTCGATGGCGAATTGAGAACCAAGACCTTGGTCTTATCTGTTCGAGCTGCTTCTAGCTGCTCAACTGTTACTTTAAAGTGATTGTCTTCCTTGGCTTGGACAAAGACCGGCACACCTTCTGCCATCTTGACTTGGTCTCCATAACTGACCCAGTAAGGTGTAGGGATAATAACCTCGTCACCTGGATTGACCACGGCCATAAAGAAAGTGTAGAGAGAGAATTTAGCGCCTGTGGCAAAAGTAACCTCATTGGCCGCTACGGAATACCCATAGTAGCGTTCAAAATAGGTATTAACCGCCGCTTTTAACTCGGGCAGCCCTGAAGCAACTGTATAAAAGGAAGCTCGTCCATCACGAATGGCTTCCACCGCTGCATCCTGAATGTTTTCAGGAGTATGAAAATCAGGCTGTCCCAAGGTTAAGAAAAGAACATCCTTTCCTTGAGCTTTTAACGCTTTGGCTCTTGCATCACTGGCTAGAGTGACACTTTCTTCCATTTCTAGTACACGTTTGGATAGTTTCATATGCCCTCCTTATTGGATCACTGCTCCTGTTTCAAAATCGACTAGATAGTACTGGTTTCCTGACTTAACTTCCCAAATTGGCTTGTCCTGATAACGACCAAAGGTGATCTTGTCAATGTCGCTAGCTCCTTTTTCCCTCGAAATCGTCGCTGCCTTGTCTTGAGAAATCCCCTTATCAAGCTGATAAACATAAATCTTGTGGTCATTCTTTTCAATTAGCACGGCAATGGCCTCTTGTTTTTTATTATGCCCCAGAACGCTGTAATAAGCTTCCGAACCATTAAAAAAATCAACCTGATCTGCCTTTTCCAATTCTGCATACTGCTTGGCCAGTTTTTCTCCCTCAACTCTAGCATCTTGATAGGGTTTCATGCTGAGCGATACGAGGTAAAGAAAGGAGCTAGTCATGACTAGCAATACTAGAGCAATGCCAATTCCGTACTGTATAAGTAGCTTGTTTTTTGCTTTTTTCTGTCTTAGTTTCACTCGTCTATTTTACCATCTCTCCTCCTTTATTACAAGTGAAGACAGGAACATTCTAAGAATCTTTCCCTATAAAATCTATGTCTCTTGAATTTCTATTTATTTATTGATAGAATACCCTTATGAAAAAATATTTGAAAGAAAAAATTTCCCAAAATCAATTAGACTTGAAAACGGCTATCGTTCTCAATAAAGCGATGCGAAGTTTTAAACCTTATGAAACCAAGGCTGCCAAAGAACACGGACTAACCCCTACTCAATTTTCCGTTCTGGAAACTCTCTATAGCAAGGGAGAACTGCGTATTCAGGATTTGATTGAAAAAATGTTGGCCACTTCTGGAAATATGACTGTTGTTATTCGAAATATGGTTCGAGATGGGTGGATTTCTAGAACTTGTGACCCCAAAGACCGTCGTTCTTTTTTCCTGAAATTAACACCAGCTGGATGCAAAAAAATTGAAGAGGTTCTTCCTGATCATATTAACTCTATTGTAGATGCTTTTAGTATCTTGGAAGATGGGGAAAAGGAGGATTTGATTCTGATTTTAAAAAAATTTAAAGATTTGTGAGCAAAATTATTGCTAATTAGTATTATTTGTTGTAACATAGATAGTAACAAAAGAGTTTGCTCTTTAAATTTTAACTAAAGGAGACACATCATGTCTAAAAAAGTACTATTTATCGTCGGATCACTACGCCAAGGTTCTTTCAACCACCAAATGGCCCTCGAAGCTGAAAAAGCACTTGCTGGAAAAGCGGAAGTTAGCTATCTTGATTACTCAGCTATTCCCCTCTTCAGCCAAGATCTTGAAGTTCCAACTCATCCAGCTGTAGCTGCTGCTCGTGAAGCTGTCCTTGCTACAGATGCCATCTGGATTTTCTCTCCAGTCTACAACTTCTCTATCCCTGGAACAGTGAAGAACTTGCTTGACTGGCTGAGCCGTGCCCTTGACCTATCAGATCCTTCAGGGCCATCAGCTCTTCAAGATAAGATTGTAACCGTATCATCAGTTGCTAATGGTGGTCACGATCAACTCTTCGCTATCTACAAAGACCTCTTGCCATTTATCCGTACACAAGTCGTTGGCGATTTTACTGCCGCTCGTGTCAATGACTCTGCTTGGGCAGACGGTAAATTGGTGTTAGAAGAAGCAACTGCTTCATCACTTGCCAAACAAGCTGACGACCTTCTTGCAGCCATCAACTAATTAAACAAAAACCAGCTCACATGAGCTGGTTTTATACTTGTTTCACAAAGACGAGTTCTAAGTCACTTGATAAATCAGGTCGGTAGTCAAAGCCTGCAAAGCGGAGCTTACGAGCTTGCTCAACTGTTTGGACTTGCCCTTCTATCAAGGCGGTCAAAAAGGCACCACGCGCTTTCTTTGAAATGGTTGAGTGGATTTTCAACTGGCCTGCCTTGTCCTCCATAAATTTGAAGGTCACCATCTTTTCTCTGATTTCCTTAGAAAATACGGTTTCAAACTCTGATGACAAGAGAGAAAAAATCAAGTCCTCATCCTGTAGTGCCTCATCATAGGCTGACTTCCAATGACTCTTTAAGGTTTTTCCAGCTACTTTTAACTTCATCAAGAAGTCCAAACGGTGAGGAGCCATGGGCGACAAGGCTGGGACAACACCGTATAAAGCCGAGGTAATCAGAACATGATCTTTAAGATAGGCTTGTTCAGCCTCGGTCAATTTATCTCTTTTAATGTGGCGATACATGAGACCATCAAAAAGTTTCAAGGCTGGATAATGTTTAGCGCTTTGATCTTTTAGAGTTTGAATATGAGCGTACTCTTCTTCTGCTTTTTCGGCAGATACCTTATAAAAACTTTCTAATTCACTAGCTGAGTAGTGTGCCAGCGAATCAAGGACTGCCTGACTTTCTTCCCTCAAGGGGAGTGCTTCGATATAAGGAAGGTCTGTGTTCATTTCTTTGGCTGTTGGGATTGAAATTTTCATATTGTTAGTGTAGCATATTTTTCAATCACGACCAAGAATTTCATCTTAAAAACCTCGGTATTAGCCGAGGTTTCTTTGTTTATTTCACTTTAAATGTTTTGAGGTAATTGTCTTTTCCAACTTGACCTTCGAAAGATTGGCCATTTTCAAGGTAAGGAAGGTCGTCTGATACGGAAGCCTTGACCTTGTGAATCTTGCCATCAACTTTGAAGAAGTAGACGGTATCCCCCTTGATAACAGCTGATTTAAGGTCTGAAACTACTCCCTTGATACTTTCTACCGTTTCATTATCCAGGTCGAGGTCATTTTTATTGGCATACTTTCCGAGGAGCTCATCTACCGTAGTTGCTACGATGACATTTTGATACTCCACGGCATCGACCAATGCATACTCCTTGACCAAGCCTGCATTGTCCTTTAAGCCCATGATATAGAGCGGTTTGTCATTGAGATTAACAAGGATAGGGAAGGTAGCCTTGTAGGCTTTCTCTTGTACTGCTCCTTCTGCGGAAGCACGGGCTGATTCTTCGGTTGCTGATGCTAGATTGTACTTGGTGATTTCACCAGTACGCATATTTTCAAGGATAAATCCTAGATTACTTTCATCAGCATTTGCAGAAGTCACCCCCGTGTAAAGATAAATGTCATTTCCGATAGAAAGATAGTTATAGCCCTCTGTCGTTTGGGTAACATTTTTCTTAGAAATCAAGGCATTCCAGAAGCCGTCTTTATACTTGCCATTATAGTTGATTTGCTGGATGGTTTCCTCTGCTGGATAGATACGGTCCACCCATTCTGGCACCTCATCCAAGCTGTATTCCTTGGTTTCTCCATTGGTAGCATCTAAGATAATAACAGACGAAGGACGAGGGACTCCTAGACCAAACTGCTTTTGATAAACGGTTGCTACATAGAAGGGATTGCCTTCATCATCCACCTCAAAGGAGGGCGTTTTAAAAATCTTGGTTGGGTACTTAATCCGAAGATGGCGTTTGACGTCTCGGTTAAAATACTCAGAGTCTGAATACTTCATGGGCGTTTTTAAATCCACCAATTCCGCATTTCCTGTCACCATATCAACCTTGATATACTCGCCAATTCCCTTGGACTGATTATTAAACCATTTGATCGGGTCAGCATACTCCAAAGGTGTCACCCGATAGGGTTTGCCATCAACCGTCAGCTGGGTATAAGTATCTGCTGCCACGTACTGGGAGACCTTATCCGCCAGAGAGCCTAGATAACGGTCTCCAATCTTTTCTGCAGTGCTCCGATCTAGGATTGGAACCTTACTGGTATCACTCTTGGGAAAATCTTTAAAATCTTTTTCTGTGATAGACACCACATTAGCATAGTTTTTTGCTTGGAAAAAGCTAGAGGTCACTAGGCTTACCAAACCAGCAAGGGCAAAGATAAGGCCTGCAGCCAGCAACAATCCTCCACCTAATTTATTAAAATGAAGCCCTTCTAGATTGAGTTCGTTTGCAACCTTTCCATGACGTAGGTGAACTGTCTTGAGAAGATTGGTATCCTTGCGGAAACTAAACAAAATTCCCATCACCACCAAATGTCCACAGAGGAAGAAGATGAATTCCCAACTGGTAAGATTGAAGGGTGGCAAAAAGATATACCAAGTTGTTGCGATAAAAACAAGTTCAAAGAGTATGCGTTTCATCTGAGTTCCTCCTAAATAATCCGTCCTTCCAAATGATCCAGTTCATGTTGGCATATCTGAGCTGGAAAACCTGTTAGCGTAATGTTCTGTTCCTGCCACTTACTATCACGATAGGAAACCGTAATCGTTTCATAACGAGTCGTTGGCCGTACCCCAGTCAAGGACAAACACCCTTCCTCTGTCTCGTAAGTTCCTTTGTAGGAAAGGAGAACAGGGTTAAACATGACCATGGGAACCAAGCCAAGATTGAAGATAATCACGCGCTTCTGCACGCCAATCATATTAGCCGCCAGACCAACACAGGTCTCGCGATTAGCCAGCAGGGTATCCTGTAAATCTCTAGCCAGATAAAGGTCTTCCTGACTTGCAGGTTTCGAAACTTGCGACAAAAATAAGACATCTCGGACAATTTTCTTTTCCATCCTCTTTCACTCCTTGCTACTTTACTTTATTATAGCACAAAAGGAGGCGACTTCTAGTCCTTTCCCTCAAATGCAAAAAAAGCCATCCGAAGATGACTTTCTTTTTAAATCGCGTTTTTATCAAGACCAAGTTTACGTTGAACAAACTTAACGATTTCGACGATAAGAATCATTGAGAAGCTTCCAGCTAGAACAATAGCCCATTGCGATAAGTCTAGTTTGGTTACGTGGAAGATACCTTCAAGTGGTTCTACGACGATTGTTGCCATCAAGAGGATGAAAGATACCAAGATTGACCAGTTGAAAGTCTTAGACTTGAATGGTCCGACTGTCAAGATAGATTGGTAAACAGACTTGACGTTGTAGGCATGGAAGAGCTGAATCAAACCAAGTGTTGCAAAGGCCATGGTGAGGGCATCCGCATGAATGGCATGATTGTCACCCACATGAACTGGGTAAGCAATTGCAAGTCCATAAACACTCATAACAATAGCTGCTTGGAGTACACCTTGATAGATGATAGAACTCAAAACACCACCTGAGAAGAAGCTTGCCTTTCGTCCACGTGGTTTATGATTCATGACACCAGGCTCAGCAGGTTCAACACCAAGAGCAATAGCTGGGAAGGTATCTGTTACCAAGTTGATCCACAAAAGATGAACTGGCTGCAAGACGTCCCAACCAAACAAGGTTGATAAGAAGATGGTTAATACTTCAGCCGTATTGGCAGAAAGTAAGTACTGAATAGTCTTTTGAATGTTTGAGAAGACCTTACGTCCTTCTTCAACTGCGACGATAATAGTCGCAAAGTTATCATCTGCAAGAATCATGTCAGAAGCTCCCTTAGAAACCTCTGTACCAGTGATTCCCATACCGATACCGATATCGGCTGTTTTCAGAGCTGGCGCATCATTAACACCGTCACCTGTCATAGCAACAACCTTACCTTGTTTTTGCCAAGCCTTGACGATACGAACCTTGTGTTCTGGAGACACACGGGCATAAACAGAGTATTGACCAACTACTTTTTCAAAGTCTTCATCTGACAGTTCGTTGAGCTCAGCACCAGTTAAAACGTGGCCTTCTGTATCATTTGCATCAATAATTCCCAAACGTTTGGCAATAGCTTCTGCAGTATCTTGATGGTCACCCGTAATCATGATTGGACGGATTCCAGCTTCCTTAGCCACACGAACAGCTTCTGCAGCTTCGGCACGTTCAGGGTCAATCATTCCAATCAATCCAGTAAAGATCAAGTTGTTTTCAAGCTCTTCAGAAGTCAAGTTTTCTGGAATACTATCGATAATCTTATAAGCACCCGCAAGGACACGCAAGGCTTGGTGAGCCATTTCAGAGTTGTTTGTGTGAATTATGTCATTGACTTGATTATCAATCGGAGCGACATCTCCAGCTTTATCCCGAGCAACACAACGTTTCAAGAGTTGGTCAGGGGCTCCCTTGACTGCTACGAGGAATTTACCATCTGGTAATGGATGAACCGTTGACATGAGTTTACGATCTGAGTCAAACGGCAATTCAGCTACACGAGGATATTTCTCTAAGAACCCTTTAACATCGTAACCCTTGTCCAAGGCATACTGGATGAAGGCTGTTTCCGTTGGATCCCCGATCAGGTTTCCTTCTGCATCAATCTTAGTATCGTTAGCCAAGACAACTGAACGAAGAAGAGGCATTTCAAGACCTAGTTCAATGTCATCAGCTGAATCATGTAGTACTGCATCATAGAAGACTTTTTCGACGGTCATCTTGTTCATGGTAAGCGTACCAGTCTTATCAGAAGCGATGATCTCAGTTGAACCAAGTGTTTCAACTGCTGGCAACTTACGAACGATAGAGTTTCGTTTTGCCAAAACTTGAGTACCAAGGGCAAGAACGATGGTCACGATAGCAGGAAGTCCTTCTGGGATGGCTGCAACAGCAAGCGCAACAGATGTCATCAACTCACCAAGTGGATTTTTACCTTGAATGAAGACTCCGACTACAAAAGTAACAAGGGCAATGACCAAAATTGCATAGGTCAAGACCTTAGAAAGGTTGTTCAAGTTTTGTTTGAGTGGTGTATCCGTCTCATCCGCATCTTGGAGCATGCCAGCGATATGACCCACTTCCGTGTACATACCTGTATTGACAACAACGCCAAGACCACGACCATAAGTCACATTTGAGTTTTGGAAGGCCATATTGACACGGTCACCAATACCAGCATCTGCAGAGAGCTCGACAGTCAAGTCTTTTTCGACTGGAACAGACTCACCTGTCAAAGCTGCTTCTTCGATTTTAAGAGAATTAGCTTCTAGCAATCGTAGGTCTGCTGGCACCACGTCACCTGCTTCAAGAGCAACGATATCACCTGGTACCAATTCTTTTGAATCAATCTCAGCCATATGCCCATCACGAATAACGCGAGCAGCTGGACTAGACATAGACTTGAGGGCTTCGATGGCTTCTTCTGCTTTTCCTTCTTGGTAAACACCGAAGGCAGCGTTGATGATAACCACGGCTAGGATAATGATGGCATCTGCGATATCTTCCCCACCAGAAGTTACGACTGACAAGATAGCCGCAGCAACTAGGATGATAATCATCAAATCCTTAAATTGCTCGATAAACTTGACTAGGAGTGATTTTTTCTCACCCTCTTCCAGTTCATTGCGTCCATATTCAGCTAGACGTTTCTGCGCTTCGCTTGACGAAAGACCTTGCTCAGTTGCTTCAACTGACTTCAAGACCTCTTCAGGACTTTGAGTGTAAAACGCTTGGCGTTTTTGTTCTTTTGACATGTGTCTCCTCCTTGACATTGTGTGCAAAACAAGTTCTCTTTTAGTTTTATGACAAACAAAAAGAGACCTGTTAATCATAACAAGTCTCGCTGTTTAAGATAGTGCCGGAAAACATACTTTTCAGTATACAATTCGGAATGACGACACTATCACAGGTTTCTGCCAGCTACTCCCTTGAGTAGTACTATTATATCAAAATTTGAAAAGTTTTCAAGGGTTTAAATCCGATGAAACAAGACTAAATTTGAATTTTCCCTTGAAAACCAGTATAATGGTAGAATACTATATGACTAGAAAGGAAGCCCGATGAACCAATCCATGTCAAATCTCAAATTGGCAGAACGTGGAGCCATTATCAGTATCTCGACCTACTTACTCTTGTCTGCGGCAAAATTAGCAACTGGTCATCTACTTCATTCATCCAGTTTGGTAGCGGATGGTTTCAACAACGTATCCGATATTATCGGAAATGTTGCTCTTCTGATTGGCATTCGGATGGCTCGCCAGCCTGCAGACCGTGACCACCGCTTTGGACACTGGAAGATTGAAAATTTAGCTAGTTTGATCACTTCCATCATCATGTTCTACGTTGGCTTTGATGTTCTTCGGGACACCATTCAAAAAATTCTCAGTCGGGAACAGACGGTTATTGACCCTCTAGGTGCAAGTCTAGGAGTCTTATCTGCAGCAGTCATGTTCGCCGTTTATCTCTATAATACTCGTCTCAGTAAGAAATCCAAATCTAAGGCCCTCAAGGCTGCCGCCAAGGACAATCTTTCCGATGCTGTCACTTCGCTGGGGACTTCCATCGCCATCCTAGCCAGCAGTTTCAATTATCCAATCGTGGATAAACTGGTCGCCATTATCATCACTTTCTTTATCTTAAAGACAGCCTATGATATCTTTATCGAGTCTTCCTTCAGTCTTTCAGATGGTTTTGACGACCGTCTGCTGGAAGATTATCAAAAGGCCATCATGGAGATTCCAAAGATTAGTAAGGTTAAGTCCCAAAGAGGTCGCACCTACGGTAGCAATATCTACCTTGATATCACGCTGGAGATGAATCCCGACCTATCAGTCTATGAAAGTCACGAAATTGCAGATCAGGTTGAGTCTATGCTAGAAGAACGATTTGGTGTTTTTGATACCGATGTCCATATCGAACCTGCTCCTATACCTGAAGACGAAATTTTGGACAATGTCTATAAAAAACTACTCATGCGCGAGCAGCTGATTGATCAGGGAAATCAACTGGAAGAACTCCTATCTGAAGATTTCATCTATATCCGTCAAGATGGAGAGCAGATGGATAAAAAGGCCTATCAAGCTGAAAAAGAACTAGCATCTGCTATCAAAGATTTCCGGCTGACCTCCATCAGTCAGAAAACCAAACTCATTTGCTATGAAATGGATGGTATCGTCCATACCAGTATATGGCGCCGTCACGAAACTTGGCAAAATATCTTTCATCAAGAAACCAAAAAAGAAGAATAGAAAAATCCTGTCAGTACGACAGGATTTTCTCATTCTTCTAATTATCAAACTCACTTAAGTATTCATAGCGTTCGTATTTTTCAAGGAGTTCTTCGTTTTTTTCATCGAGCTCTTTCTGAAGTGTCGCAAGTTTACCAAAATCAGAGCCATTTGCCTGCATCTCCTCTTCAATAGCAGCGATACGATTTTCCAAGGCTTCAATATCACCTTCAATGCTTGCCCACTCCTGCTTTTCTTGATAGGTCATCCGCTTCTTTTCTTCACGGACTTTGACCACTTTCTCCTTTTCGGCCTTTTGCACTTGATTGGCCATCTCTGTTTCAAAGTTTTTTTCATCAAGGTAGTCGGTGTAATGACCAAAGAAAGGACGAATCTTGCCATCTTCAAAAGCGAGAATCTTTGTCGCTACCTTATCCAAGAAATAACGGTCGTGGCTAACTGTCAAGACAGGGCCTGCAAATCCTTGCAAGAAATTCTCCAAAACTGTCAAAGTTGCAATGTCTAGGTCATTTGTCGGCTCGTCCAAAAGAAGAACATTTGGTTTCTCCAAGAGTAATTTGAGGAGATAAAGACGTTTTTTCTCGCCACCAGACAATTTCTCAATCAAGGTTCCATGCGTCGAACGTGGGAAGAGGAACTGCTCCAGCAGCTCAGCAATGGAAGTCGTAGAACCACCACTGGTCTTAACCTCTTCTGCTACTTCCTGCAGGTAATTGATAACCCGTTTGCTTTCATCCAAACCTTCAATTTGTTGAGAGAAATAGGCAATGCGAACCGTCTCACCGATGATAACTTGACCTTTAGTCGGCTCAAGACTTCCTGCGATGAGGTTGAGAAGAGTTGACTTCCCGACACCGTTGTCCCCAACGATTCCGATACGGTCTTTGGCTTGCACCAATAGATTAAAATCTTGCAAAATGGGCTTGTTTTCATAGGCGAAGGAAACATCTTTAAACTCGATAACCTTCTTACCAATACGGCTGGTTTCAAAGTTCATGGTCAAGTCTGTCTCAGCAACGCCGCCTGAAACTTCTTTTTTCAGGTCATGGAAACGATTGATACGAGCCTGTTGCTTGGTCGCACGCGCCTGAGGTTGTCTGCGCATCCAGGCCAATTCTTGCTTATAAAGTTGTTCCTTTTTGTGGAGAAGGGCAGCGTCACGCTCATCCTGTTCAGCCTTGAGGCGAACATAGTCCTGATAATTTCCCTGATACTCGGTCAAGCCTGCTCGGTCCAACTCGAAAATCCGCGTTGATAGTGCATCTAGGAAATAACGATCGTGGGTGATAAAGAGAACTGTCTTCTTGGAATTTTTCAAAAAAAGAGTCAGCCACTCAATGGTCGCAATGTCCAGGTGGTTGGTCGGCTCGTCCAGAAGCAAGAGGTCGTGGTTTCCTAGGAGAACTTGCGCCAACTGAACCCGTCTTCTCAGACCACCTGACAATTCACCAACTGGAGTCGACAAGTCCTGAATACCTAGCTTACTGAGGACCGTCTTGACCTGGCTTTCAATTTCCCAGGCTTGGAGAGAATCCATCTCTGCCATGACCCGTTCCAAACGATCCTGCTTGTCCTCACTGTAGTGGAGCATGATTAACTCATACTCACGAATCAACTGGATTTCCTTGAGGTCGCTGGAGAGAACCGTATCCAAGACAGTCTTGTTATCATCAAAATCTGGATTCTGGGTCAAGTAACCAATCTTATAGTCATTCTTTGCCGAAAAGGGACTGACATCCCCATCAAAGCCTGAAACTCCAGAAAGGACGTCCAAAAGGGTGGTCTTACCCGTTCCATTAACACCGATTAGACCGATTCTGTCTAGGTCATGGATGATAAAGGAAATATCCTTAAAAACGGTCTTGTCACCGACGGATTTGCTTAGTTTTTCAACGATAAAATCACTCATTTTTTCTCCCTTAGATAAGCATGGATTGCTTGACGGTCATTTTCCAATTCTCCATCGACAATGGCAAACTCAATCTCTGTTAAAATCTCTCCCAAGTCTGGTCCTGGCTGGTAACCATATTCCTTAATCAAAATGCCACCGTTAATCTGAATTTCTTTCTTATCATGAATGGTCAAACTCTGATAGGTTTCTGTGATGGCTTGTGGATTGACTTCTTTTCCTTGGGCCTGACGAAGACTTTCAGCTTGTAGAAGGGAATCCAAGTCAAAGCGGTAACAATCGCGCTTGCTCAGCTCTCCCTTTTCACGCAGAGCCAATATGGTCAGCAAATCCTGTACTTGCTTTGCAAACTGGCGTGAGGTTTTCCACGCCTTCAAAAATGGCTGTGCATCTTTAATCTCCAAAGTCCACAAGAGGGCCGCCCAGGCTTGTTCAGAAGAGGCAAAGGTGAAATCCGCCTCTAAATCAAACAATTTTTGAAGTTTATCTCGACTGTCTGCCATATCAGGGAGATAATCATAAGCTCGACTCTCAATCATGGAAGACAGACCAACTCTCCAAAAAGGTGCCAGCAAGAGCTTATCAAACTCAACGAAGGTGCGCTCCACAGAAATCTTCTCCAAGAGCGGCGTCAAAGTCTTCATCGCCTCAAATGTTTCTGGCTCAAGTTCAAAACCTAGACTGGCCTGAAAGCGGAAACCACGCATAATACGTAGAGCATCTTCGTTGAAACGCTCACTAGCAACACCCACCGCTCGCAAGACTTTGTTTTCCAAATCTTTGAGACCATCGAACAAATCAATGATTTCTCCTGTCTCATCCAAGGCAAAGGCGTTGACTGTGAAATCACGGCGTTTGAGGTCTTCTTCTAGCGAACGCACAAAGGAAACCGCACTGGGTCTGCGATAGTCTACATAGACATCCTCTGTCCGAAAGGTGGTTACCTCATACTCCTCATCCCCATCTAAAACCAAAACGGTTCCGTGCTCAATTCCGATATCGGCTGTTCGCGGAAAAATCTGCTTGGTCTCCTCAGGATAAGAAGAAGTCGCAATATCCACATCGTGGATGGGACGATTGAGGAGGGCATCTCGAACAGAGCCTCCAACAAAATAGGCCTCAAAGCCTGCTTCTTTAATTTTTTCTAATACTGGTAAAGCCTTCTGAAATTCAGAAGGCATTTGTGTTAATCTCATAATAAGTGTTCTAATCCATAGACAAGCTCATGACGCTTGACAACTTCTTTGATTCCTAAATTGACCCCTGTCATGAAGGAGCTGCGATCATAGGAGTCATGACGGAGGGTCAATCCTTCTCCTTGATTGCCAAAGATGACTTCCTGATGGGCTACCAAGCCTGGTAGACGGACCGAATGGATGCGCATGCCATCAAAGTCAGCACCGCGAGCACCTGCAATCAATTCTTCCTCATCAGGCGCACCTTGCTGGATTGATTCCCGAACTTCCGCCATCAACTCAGCCGTTTTAATGGCTGTTCCACTCGGAGCATCTTTTTTCTTGTCATGATGGAGCTCGATAATCTCCACATTTGGGAAATATTTGGCAGCCTGCGCCGCAAATTGCATGAGCAAGACAGCCCCCAAGGCAAAGTTAGGGGCAATCAAGCCACCCAAATCTTGTTCACGGGAAAATGCTTTTAGTTCTGCAATTTCTTCACTAGTGAATCCTGTTGTTCCAACTACTGGAGCAAAGCCATTTTCAAGAGCAAAGCGTGTATTTTCGTAGGCAACGGCTGGTGTAGTAAAATCTACCCAAACATCCGCTTCAAAACCAGCCAAGGCAGCCTTATCATTGAAGACAGGAATACCCTGCCATTCTGACTCAGACTCAAAAGGATCCAAAACTGCGACCAAGTCCAAGTCTGGATCAGCCAAGACCATCTGACAAGCGGCTTGACCCATCTTTCCCTTAAAACCGGCAATAATTACTCGAATACTCATCTCTACTCCTATTCAAGATACAAAGGACATTAGCTGCCCAGAACAATCTAGACAACTGGCGTATAGCTCAAGGCGATACTGCCTTCTCCAAGGTGGGTCCCAATGACACTACCAAAGCTAACAATTGGAATCTCAGAATTCACACCACCCTCAATCAAGAGTTGGCGCAAATCTGCCGCCTTTTGGGGAGCATTGCCATGAATGACAGTTATACGGTAGTCCCCATCTTTTGTCAACTCTTTAATGATTTCGACCAAACGTTTGATTGCTTTCTTTTCTGTACGAACTTTTTCGTAAACTTCAATCACTCCTTGGTCATTAAAGTAAAGGATAGGCTTGATACTGAGGAGATTCCCCAAAACAGCCGCACCATTTGACAGACGACCTCCCTTAACCAAGTGATCGAGGTCATCTACTATGATAAAGGCTGAGTTATCAGCAATTTGAAGAGCTAATTTTTCCTGAATCTGGGCAAAATCATCGCCTTGTTCTGCCCATTCAAAGGCACTCTCCACCATAAATCCTAGAGGGGAGCTTGTGATATGGGTATCAGGAAAGGCAATGGTCAAGCCATCATACTCATCCAACATGTATTGGATGTTCTGATAAAAGCCTGAAATTCCTGACGAAAGAAAGAGTCCCAAGACATGGGTATAACCCTCGTCTTTCAAAGAACTAAGAATCTCATCCAATTTGGCAATACTTGGTTGACTGGTTTTAGGCAATTCTGCAGACTGAGCCATTTTTTGA
This sequence comes from Streptococcus oralis, assembly GCF_019929365.1. Lineage (GTDB taxonomy): Bacteria > Bacillota > Bacilli > Lactobacillales > Streptococcaceae > Streptococcus > Streptococcus oralis_BT. The sequence continues at coordinate 627,856 of NZ_JAHZPH010000001.1, forward strand.
TAAAATTCCTCAGCAGTCAGATTGACACCTTCGACATACTCCTCCCCATCAATATTGACAGGAATATCCAAAATAAATAGATTCTCTCTTTGCAGCGTCTTCTCCTCTAAATAGGCTGAAGAATCTGTAATGACAGCTAATTTCATGACTAAAACTCCAAATTGATCCCTGGAAGATCCAAGGCGATTTCTGTTACTTCATACGTCAAACGATTGAGCATGTTCAAACATGGACGTGCCAAGGTTTCGACTTCTTCTTGGTTAAATTCGCTTGGTTCGTTGACAATACGACCTTCCACATGGTTAACTTGAGAAATTGTTCCGCTGATGACAAATTTGTCAAAGACAATCATGAAACTCAAGATAACGACTAGCGAAGTTACTTGGTTTTCTTGGTCATGTTGGAGCAACTGAAAGTTCACATCTACCTTGGTTTCAGGAGCTCCATTTTCATTTTCCCATTCAAAGTTACGAGCATCAAAGTGATACTGGCTAACAAATTCTTGTTCTCGTTTAAGATTCATTTTTCTCTCCCATTGCTACAATTTACTATGCAATTGTACCACATTTTTATCATTTCATCTAGTTTTCTAGGCTTTAGTCAATACCGATTTCATCTTTAACAACAGCAGCAATTGTATCTACGTAGTAGTTAACTTCTTCTGTTGTTGGGGCTTCTGCCATGACGCGCAAGAGGGGTTCTGTTCCACTTGGGCGGACAAGGATACGACCGTTCCCTGCCATTTCTTCTTCCATCTTTTCGATGATTGTCTTGATGGCTGGTACTTCCATGGCTTTCTCTTTCATAGCATTTTCCACTCGGATATTGACCAGTTTTTGTGGGTAAATCGTCACTTCTGATGCCAGTTGAGACAAGCTCTTACCTGTTTCTTTCATGATTTTGGTCAATTGAACAGCTGATAATTGACCATCACCAGTTGTATTGTAATCCATCAAGATAACGTGACCTGATTGTTCACCACCAAGGTTGTAGCCTGATTTTCTCATTTCTTCGACAACATAGCGGTCTCCAACTGCAGTGACTGCCTTGTTAATGCCAGCACTCTCCAAAGCCTTATGGAAGCCAAGGTTAGACATAACCGTTGTCACGATGGTGTTTTGAGCCAACTGTCCTTTTTCAGAAAGGTATTTCCCGATGATGTACATGATCTTATCACCATCGACGATGTCGCCATTTTCATCGACAGCAATCAAGCGGTCACTGTCTCCGTCAAAGGCCAAACCAATAGCTGACTGGCTTTCTTTGACTAGTTCTTGGAGAGCTTCTGGGTGAGTTGAACCAACATTTAGGTTGATGTTAAGACCATCTGGTGTCTCCCCAATTACAGTCAATTGCGCACCCAGATCAGCAAAAATCTGACGGGCACTTGTAGCTGCTGCACCGTTGGCTGTATCCAAGGCAACTTTCATTCCCTCAAGAGGAGTTCCAGTTGAAACAAGGTAGCCTTCATACTTACGCAAACCTTCTGGATAGTCCACCAAGGTTCCCAAGCCCTCAGCACTCGGACGAGGAAGTGTGTCTTCGGCAGCGTCCAACAAGGCTTCGATTTCTGCTTCTTTTTCGTCATCAAGTTTGAAGCCATCCCCACCAAAGAACTTAATTCCATTATCAAGGGCTGGGTTGTGACTCGCTGAAATCATGACACCTGCACTGGCTCCCTCAGTTTTGACCAAATAAGCTACTGCTGGTGTCGCAAGGACACCGAGTTTGTAGACGTGAATTCCTACAGAGAGAAGACCTGCCACCAAGGCAGACTCTAGCATTTCTCCTGAGATACGTGTATCACGTCCTACAAAAACTTTAGGGGCTTCCGTTTCGTGTTGGCTAAGGACATAACCACCAAAACGTCCCAATTTAAAGGCCAATTCTGGCGTCAGTTCTACGTTTGCTTCTCCACGGACTCCATCAGTCCCAAAATATTTACCCATTTTATTTATCATCCTTTTCTATTATTTATTATTGTTTAGACGAATCTGATTTCGTTTCTGAACTCGTTGAAGACGAACTGCTCTCTGAGGAACTTGTTGACGAGTTACTCGAACTAGACGTTGCTGTTTTTGTTGTAATTTTCATAGTTGTGTCAAACGGCATAATGACACTTGGCAAAACATTTCCATTTTTATCAACTGCTTGTAGAGGAACAGAAGCCGAGTAGTTACCTGTTATCCGTTCACTCGTCGGTAAGATGGCAATGACACGATCTACTTTGGAGAGGGTTTCCTCATCACTAATAACCGTTACTTTTTCATCTGACACAGTAACTGTATCGATTTTCACACGAGAATCAATCTGGCTAGGATCAATCTCTGGCACAACGATTACATTGCCTCGTTTTGCTTTTTTACCGACCTTCACTGTTATCTTTTGCGGTGTTGCAACAGCGGTCAAACCACTTGGTAGATTTTCTATGTTTAGAGGAACTTCGATGGTCCCTACACTGGCATTGGTTAAGTCAGCTGTCACCTTGAATTTACGCGTACTTTCCTGCATTTCGCTTGCCAAAGCAACTCGATTGGAACCTGTCAAGAAAACCGTTACTTCTGACGTGAAGCCACTGATAAAGTACTGGTCGCTATCATACTGAATATCTATTGGGACATTAAGGACCGTATTGGTGTAGGTTTCCGTCCGCACCTGTCTGGCACTATTATTATTCTGATAGTTTGTAGAAGTCGCATAGATAAAGAGAATGCAGGCGAAAAAGAAGGAAGAAATGATATAAAGACTATTTTTTCTCATGTTTCAATCCTCCTAGCAAACGCTCTTTCAGACCATGTTTTTCCTCTGATGTTGGAAGTAGGATTCTTCTCAATTCAGATTCAAACTCTTCCAAGGTCAAATCGTGCTTAAAGACTCCATTATAGGTGATTGAGATTCCACCCGTTTCTTCCGAAACCACAAAGGTAAGAGCATCTGACACTTCCGACAAACCAATCGCCGCCCTGTGACGCGTTCCAAACTCTTTGGAAATCTCTGTATTTTCAGTTAGTGGCAAGTAGGCTGAAGTAACAGCAATCCGATCTTCTCGGATAATGACCGCTCCGTCGTGTAAGGGAGTGTTGGGAATAAAGATATTGATGAGCAATTCAGCTGAAATCTTGGCATCTAAGGGAATCCCCGTCGATATGTATTCCTGTAAGGTTCTCACTCGCTGCACTGCTACCAGCGCACCAATCTTACGCGGGCTCATGTACTCGACTGATTTGACAAAGGCACGAATCATCTGCTCTTCTGCGCTAATCGGAGCATTGGAAAAGAAATCCGTTGCCCGCCCCAACCGCTCTAGACCTGTCCGAATCTCTGGTGAAAAGATGACTACTGCTGCAATGACCCCGTAGGTGATGATCTGATTGATCAACCAAGAAATGGTCGTTAAACCAATCATATTGGAGAGAATTTGAGCTAGAATGAAGACCAAAACTCCCCGCACCAATATCATGATTTTAGTACCTGCAATGGCCTTTGTAAAATGATACAAAATATAAGTCACAATCAAAATATCAATCAGATTGATGACTATAGTCCAAGGACTTGAAAACAAACTCGTCCAATATTGTAAGTTGGAAAATTGCTGAAAATTCATCCCTGGTTCCCTCCCTATCAAAACACGTTCCTTCCTATTATACCATTTTCTAACAATTTTTTCCCTATCCTGCTTCATTTTAATTTGATTAAAAATATGATAAAATAAACTGACTAGAAAAAACGAAGGAGAAATCATGTCTCAACTCTATGATATTACCATTGTAGGTGGCGGTCCTGTCGGGCTCTTTGCTGCCTTTTACGCCCATCTACGCCAAGCCAAAGTCCAGATCATCGACTCCCTTCCCCAGCTCGGTGGTCAGCCAGCCATCCTCTACCCTGAAAAGCAAATCCTTGATGTGCCAGGCTTCCCAAACTTAACTGGAGAAGAGCTGACCAATCGCTTGATTGAACAGCTAAACGGCTTTGAAACACCTGTTCACCTCAACGAAACCGTTCTTGAAATCGAGAAACAAGATCAAGGTTTTACCATCACAACCAACAAGGGAAGTCACCTGACTAAAACAGTCATCATTGCCATGGGTGGTGGCGCCTTCAAACCACGTCCGCTCGAATTGGAGAACGTTGAGGACTATGAAAATATCCACTACCACGTTTCCAACATTCAACAATACGCTGGTAAGAAAGTGACCATCCTTGGTGGCGGGGACTCAGCAGTGGACTGGGCTCTAGCTTTTGAAAAAATTACCCCAACCACCCTTGTTCACCGCAGAGATAACTTCCGCGCCTTGGAACACAGTGTACAATCCCTGCAAAAATCATCTGTAACCATCAAAACACCGTTCATTCCTAGCCAACTTATCGGAGATGGAAAAACACTCGACAAACTAGAAATCACCAAAGTCAAATCAGATGAAACCGAGACTATCGAAGTAGACCATCTCTTTGTCAACTATGGTTTCAAATCATCTGTTGGTAATCTTAAAAATTGGGGGCTGGACCTCAATCGTCACAAGATTATCGTTAACAGCAAGCAAGAATCCAGTCAAGCAGGTATCTACGCCATTGGGGACTGCTGCTACTATGAAGGAAAGATTGACTTGATTGCTACAGGTCTTGGAGAAGCACCAACTGCTGTGAACAATGCTATCAACTACATCGACCCTGAGCAAAAAGTACAACCAAAACACTCAACAAGTTTATAAGAAAAGAACCACGGATCAACGATTCGTGGTTTTATAATTCATCTGCAATCTTGTTTATTTTTCTGAGTCTGTGGTTGACACCACTTTTGGTCAGGGGAATGCTCAGACTATCTGCCAACTGCTGGATAGAGTAGTCCGGGTGCTGGATCCGCAACTGAGCTACCTCCTGCAAATCCACGGGTAAATTTTCCAAACCCATTCTATCTTTGATTTTACTGATATTGTTGATGGTCTTCATACTAGCAGAGACCGTCCGAGCGATATTGGCTGTTTCAGCGTTATTGGCTCGATTGAGATCATTACGGGTTTCACGCAAAATCTTGACGCGCTCAAAATTATCACGCGCCTGCATGGCCCCAATCACGATCAAGAAATCCATGATGTCTTCTGCCCGCTGGAGATAGGTAACTGCACCTTTCTTTCGCTCAATAACCTTGGCATCCAGTAAAAATTGCTGGAGGAGAGAGGCTAGTCCTTGGGCATGGTCCAGATAAACGGAACTGATCTCCAACTGGTACTTGCCAGACTCCGGATCTCGGATGCTGCCATTTGCCAAAAAGGCCCCACATAGATAAGCACGTCCAGCCTCCTCATCTGCTAAAATATCGGGATCGATACCCGTCTCCAAACCAAAGAAGGAATCCGCAAGCCGCAAATCAGCTAAAAGCTCCTGCACTCTCTCATCGGTATAGACCGTGTAGACACGATTCTTACGAAGATTGCTTCTCTGATGGTGACGAATCTCTGACTTGATCTCATAAAAATGGAGAAAGGACTCATAGAGATGCCGAGCCAACTTGGCATTTTCGGTCACGACGGACAAGGTCAAGCCTGAAGTAGAGAGACCGATACTGCCAGACATCTTGATAATGGCAGACAATTCATGGCGGCTTAGATGGTGTTGACCAAGAATTTCCTCTTTTACTGCAACTGTGAAACTCATTTTCTCACCTGTATAATGCGCATCAATTCGTCTACAATCAAATCGCCATCATGGAAGGCACCTCCATTTTGCAAACGAAGGAAGTTGGATGAAATCACACGAGGGACCTGCTTGCAAAGACCAGCAAAGTCATGCTCTACCTGAACCAAATATTCATCAAAACGGTTGGTATTCATGTATTCTCTAGGAACCTTTTCGATATTGACCAAGACCGTATCAATAAAAGACCGACCTAGATGGCGATGGAGAACTTCCACATGGTCACTGTCTGAAAAGTGCTCTGTTTCCCCACGCTGAGTCATGATATTGCAAACGTAAGCTATCTCCGCCTTGGTCTCCAAGAGTGCTTGCCCAATCTCCTCAATGACAATATTTGGCAATATCGATGTAAAGAGGGAACCAGGCCCCAAGACAATCATATCACTCTCGAGAATGGTATTGACTACTCGACGGCTGGCTTGGGGTGTTTCATCATCCAAGGTATTGGTCACATAGACATGGTCGATCATGCCTGGATGATCTGCAATGTGGCTCTCACCTGCCACCTCAGAACCGTCTTTAAAGACTGCATGCAGTGTCAAAGGCTGGTCGCTTGAGGGGTAGATTTTTCCTGTTGTGTGAAAGAACTTACTGAGTAATTGCATAGCATTGTAGGTAGATCCTTGCATTTCAGAAAGTCCTGCTATAATGATATTTCCTAGAGGATGACCCGCAAAAGCACCAGCCTCTTCTGAGAAACGGTACTGAAAAACCTTCTCATAAAACTTAGGCATATCCGACATGGCTACCAGAACATTGCGAAGATCACCTGGCGGTGTCAGCTGTTGGATATTCTTTCTTAGTTCACCAGAAGAGCCACCATCATCGGCGACTGTTACGATGGCTGCGATGTCAACATCCTTTTCGCGTAAGCTTTTCAAAATGACGGGGATACCTGTTCCTCCACCAATCACCGTTATCTTTGGTTTTCTCATGAACGGTTTACCGTTTCCTTTCTTCTGTCTTTATCACGATGGCTTTCATTGACAGGCCAGTTTTTAGCAAGGTCCTCAGCGATTCGTTTTGCAAAGGCAACACTACGGTGTTGTCCACCTGTACATCCTACTGCAATGGTTAAAACAGACTTGCCTTCTTTTTTGTAACTTGGCAAAATGGGCTCAATCAAGGCGAGTAAGTGCTGATAGAAACTTTCAGACTCTTCATGATTCATCACATAATCATAAACTGCTTGATCCTCACCTGTCTGATTGCGGAGTTCAGGGAGATAGTAGGGATTTGGCAAGAAACGGACATCAAAAACCAAGTCTGCATCGATAGGGATACCATACTTGAATCCAAAAGACATGACCTCTATACGGAAAGACTGGGCTTGTTCTTGATCCGAAAACTGCTCTGCAATGGTTTTACGAAGTTCACGAGGAGTGAGTTCTGTCGTATCCACCACATTTTGACTCATGTTTTTCAAAGGTGCCAAGAGCTCGCGCTCCAGCTTGATGCCGTCCAAAATCCGACCATCCGCTGCTAGAGGGTGACTCCGTCTGGTTTCCTTGTAACGGGCCACCAATTCCTTATCTTTTGCATCCAAAAAGAGAATTTTGAAATCCAAATCATCTTGGTTTTCCAATTCATCCAAAACTGCCTGAATCTCTGAAAAGAAGGAACGGCTCCGCATGTCCACAACCAAGGCCAGTTTGTGGTCATCATCCTTGGTCTCTACCAACTGCAAAAACTTTGGCAAGAGGGCTGGTGGCATATTGTCAATAGTGAAATATCCCAAATCCTCGAAGGACTGAATGGCTACTGTTTTCCCTGCGCCACTCATCCCTGTCACAATCACCAGGTGAAGTTGTTTCTTTGTCATCTATCTCTCCTTATATCAAAAAAAGTTTGGCAGAGCCAAACTTCAACTAGCTTATCCAATCTCTGCGATCACTTCAATTTCGACTTTTACATCACGAGGAAGACGTGCAACCTCTACAGCTGAACGAGCTGGAAATTCCTCTTTAAAGGCAGTCTGGTAAACCTCGTTAAAAGGAACAAAGTCATTCATATCGCTCAAGAAGCAAGTTGTTTTAACAACATGGTCAAAGTCTGTTCCTGCTTCTGCCAAAATAGCACCGATATTTTTCAAGACTTGTTCTGTCTGTTCTTGGATCGTTTCTCCTACAATTTCTCCAGTTTCAGGAGATAGGGGAACTTGACCGCTAGCAAACAAAAGATTGCCAACGATTTTCCCTTGAACATATGGTCCGATTGCTTTTGGAGCTTTGTCTGTATGAATTGTTTTTGCCATTTCTTTCCCTCACAATTTTTCTAATATTGCATCCCAAGCCTGATCCATCCCTGCCTTGCTGACAGATGAAAAGAGGATGAAGTCGTCACTTGGGTCAAAGTTTAATTTCTTTTTGATTGCTGATTCGTGCTTGTTCCACTTACCGCGAGGAATCTTGTCCGCCTTGGTCGCAACGATGATAACCGGAATCTCATAATACTTGAGAAATTCGTACATCTGCACATCATCTGCTGACGGGTCGTGGCGGAGATCCACCAAACTGACAACCGCACGGAGATTTTCCCGAGTGGTCAAATACTCCTCAATCATGCGCCCCCATTTTTCACGTTCCTTTTTGGAAACACGGGCATAGCCATAACCTGGTACATCCACAAAGCGCATCTTGTCATCAATGTTGAAGAAGTTGAGTAACTGGGTCTTCCCAGGTTTTCCTGATGTACGGGCCAAATTCTTTCGGTTCAACATGGTGTTGATAAAGCTAGATTTGCCGACATTTGAACGGCCTGCAAGGGCGATTTCTGGCAGTTCATCCTGCGGATAGTGGGACTTGTTTGCCACACTGAGCAAGATTTCAGCATTGTGTGTATTGATTTCCATAGTCACCTCTAGGCTGTTTCTAGGATTGGTTTTTCCGTTCCATCGACAGCTTCTTTTGTGATGCGGACCAATTTCACATTTTCCTGACTTGGCACTTCAAACATAACATCTAGCATGGTTTCTTCTATGATGGAGCGAAGACCACGCGCACCAGTCTTGCGTTCGATAGCTTTATTAGCAATCTCTTGTAGGGCTTCGTCGTCAAATTCCAACTCGACATCATCATAAGAAAGCAAGGTTTGGTATTGTTTGACCAAGGCATTTCTTGGTTCTTTCAGGATGCGAACCAAGTCATCGACCGTCAATTGCTCAAGAGCTGCAAAGACAGGCAAGCGTCCAATCAACTCAGGGATAATCCCGAATTTTTGAATGTCTTCAGCGATGATTTCTTGCATGTAGGAGCTGTTTTCGTCAATCGCTTTATTGTTTTGTCCAAAGCCAATAACTTTTTCACCCAGACGTTGTTTAACGATTTCTTCGATGCCATCAAAAGCACCACCCACGATAAAGAGGATATTTTTAGTATCCACCTGAATCATCTCTTGTTGTGGATGTTTGCGTCCTCCTTGAGGCGGTACGCTAGCTACAGTTCCCTCGATAATCTTGAGAAGAGCTTGTTGCACTCCTTCACCCGAAACGTCACGTGTGATAGACACATTCTCGCTCTTCTTGGCAATCTTGTCAATTTCATCCACGTAGATAATCCCACGTTCTGCACGTTCGATGTTAAAGTCAGCAGCCTGCAAGAGTTTGAGGAGGATATTTTCCACGTCCTCACCCACATACCCAGCCTCAGTCAGAGCTGTCGCATCTGCAATAGCGAAAGGCACGTTCAAGCTCTTAGCTAAAGTCTGAGCAAGGAAGGTTTTCCCTGAACCAGTTGGGCCAATCATCAGGATATTTGACTTCTGCAAATCCACATCTTCTGACTCTTCACGCGTATCGTGGAAATTAATACGCTTGTAGTGATTGTAAACAGCCACTGCCAAGGCACGTTTGGCACGATCCTGACCAATCACATAGTGGTTTAAGATATTGAGGAGTTCGATTGGTTTTGGTACTTCAGACAAGTCTGCCAAAACTTCCTCAGCCAACTCCTCCCGAATGATTTCCTGGGCCAACTCCACACATTCATTACAGATAAAGGCGTTGTTCCCAGCGATTATTTTCTTTACTTCTTCTTGGCTCTTGCCACAAAATGAGCAATAAACCATCATATCATTTTTCCTATTTGTAGGCATGATTTCCTTCCATTCTAATTTATCATTCTATCTAAAATAAGGTCATATAAAAAGCGTGGACACTGTTGACCAGATTGGTAAAAGCATTCAACCAGAGTAAGGCAGACAGTCCATAGCGCTTCTTACGAAAAGCCTGTGCTCCAGTCAAAATACAGATCACACACAAAAAAGCTGTAAAAAATCCAAATATACTGCGCTCCATTAGACTTCCTTTCTATCTCGGTATTCGATGGTAAAATCATAGTTATTTTTCTCATCTCGCTCATAAGATTTGCATGCGACTGTCTCAAAAAGAGACAAGTCAAAATCCTCAGGGAAATAGGTATCTCCCTCCACCTGAGCATGAATCTGTGTCACGATGATTTCATCTAAATAGGGTTCAAAAGCTTGAAAAATCTGTTTTCCACCAATGATATAGAGATTTTTTTCCTGACTCTGATACCATGCTAAAACAGACTCCACATCTTGAAACACTAGCGCACCATCTATGACTTCGTCACTGTTTCGTGTCAAAATCAGGGTTTGCCGTTTTGGAAGCAGACGACGTCCCATTCCATCAAAGGTCACTCGTCCCATCAGTATAGCATGATTTAAAGTTGTTTCCTTAAAATGTTGCAACTCAGCTGGCAAATGCCAAGGGAGACGTTCTTCTTTACCAATCACACCTTTCTCATCTTGGGCCCAAATGGCTACAATTTTCTTTGTCATGCTTCCGTCCTTTTTATTGATATTACTATTTTATCAAAATTCTCCCAAAAAGACTGTTTTGAAACGCGCGCAAAAGAGAGAAAAGGAGCAGGCTTCATTTAGCCTGCTCCTCTCGTCCCTAGGACATATATTTTTTTGCTTCAGATTCAATTTTTTCGACCACTTCTTGGATGCTTAGCCCAGTTGTGTCGAGGTAAACTGCAGCCTCAGCCTGCTTGAGAGGCGAGGTTTCACGATGACTGTCCTTGTAGTCACGCGCAGCAATCTCTTCTTTCAAAGTTTCCAAGTCAGTCTCAATGCCTTTAGCAATATTTTCCTTGTAGCGACGCTCTGCTCTTTCTTCAACAGAGGCTACTAGAAAAATCTTGAGTTCAGCTTGTGGTAAAACAACTGTCCCGATATCACGCCCATCCATGACGATACCACCTTGCTGAGCAATCTCTTGCTGGAGCGAAACCAGTTTCTCACGCACCTCAGGAATGGCAGCAATGCTTGAAACCTTGTTGGTCACTTCATTTTCACGAATCGGATGAGTAATATCAACATCCCCTACAAAAACAAGTTGCTCACCTGTTTCTGAACGACCAAAACTAATGGGGTGTTGGTTTAGAAGCTCAAGAAGTTGGTCTACATTTCCTGCATCCAACTGGTGCTTGAGTGCTATATAAGTCGCAGCACGGTACATAGCGCCTGTATCGAGATAAGTGTAACCAAAATCCTTAGCAATAATCTTTGCGACTGTACTCTTACCACTGGAAGCAGGACCATCAATAGCAATTTGAATTGTCTTCATTTCCGACTCCTATCTAGTCTTGATGACATCACCTGGGTTGGCAAACCAAGTTCCTGATGACATATGAGAAGGATTCAGAGCTTCTAGCTGGGCAATGGAAATCCCTGCACGCTGAGCGAGAGCTGCTTCTCCTTCTCCAGGTTGCACAGTAAGCGTTCCTTCTCCATCTGTGTGTTCTTCAGAACTACTTTCTGAAGGAGTTGATTCTTTCGTTTCTTGAGCTTTACTAGTAGAGGAAGAAGACTCTTCCACTTTAGAGGTTGACGATGGAGCTGAAGAATCATAAAAATCCTTCAAGGCTGCCGTGCGGTTACTTCCTCCAGTAGAAAGGTAAATCAATATGACAACCATCGCTACAACGATTACAAAGAAGAGGCTAGCTAGAATGGTCAAGACACGATTGGCAACAACACCTTTTCCTTTTTGTTTACGGTGACGACGCTCTAATCTTGTTTCTTCTTCTCTGTTGTCATAAATATCTTCTTGCCACGGTTCTTTTTCCATACCTTACTCCTTGTATTTTTTTCATTTTCTTATTACAATATAAATATGAAAGTCACACTTATACCCGAACGGTGCATCGCCTGCGGGCTTTGCCAGACCTACTCTGAACTCTTTGATTACCATGATAATGGGATCGTTCGCTTTTATGATGATCCTGATGAACTGCAAAGAGAAATCGCTGAGACCAGCGATGTTCTGGAGGCTATCAAACAGTGCCCTACACGTGCACTTCTAAAAGATCCATCGTAGTGTACAGGGAATGAATGTTGATGATTTTTTCTCTTTATTCCCACACCTACTAGTTTAGCATATTTCCAGGTAAAATTATAGTCTTTTCTGGTTATTTTTTCCTTCAAAAACAGAAAGATCACTTTTTTCTTTGATGAGATAGAGTGGTCTTTTTTTGGTCTCTAGATAAATCTTACTGATATACTTACCGAGAATCCCAATCGTCAGGAGTTGAATCCCTCCAAGAAAGAGAATGACAGCCATCAGAGAGGTCCAGCCAGATGTCGGATTCCCCAAGATAAGGGTTCGAAACACCACAAAAACAGTCATCATAAAAGAAATAAAACAAGATAGGAGTCCAGCTACAAAGGCTATACTCAAGGGAAAATCTGAAAAGTTGAGAATCCCCTCAATCGAGTAGAAAAAGAGCTGTCTAAAACTCCAACTGGTCTTGCCAGCCTGTCTTTCGACATTTGAATAGTCTAGGTAGTATGTTCGAAAACCGACCCAGGCAAAGAGGCCCTTAGAAAAACGATTGGACTCGGTCAAGCTTAAAATGGCATCCACCACAGACCTTCTCATCATCCGAAAATCACGAACACCTGATGGCAGGGCTACTGGGCTGATTTTTTGCATGAGGCGGTAAAAGATGTCAGCGCAGAAACTGCGAAAGAAGGGTTCTCCCTCCCGACTAGTTCTCCGTGTCCCAACACAGTCCAATTCTGCATTATGGTCTAGTAAGGCTTTCATATCAAGTAGCATACTAGGAGGATCCTGAAGGTCTGCATCCATCACGACCAACAAGTCTCCAGTTGCATGCTGCAAGCCTGCATACAGAGCCGCTTCTTTCCCAAAATTTCGTGAGAAAGAAATATAATGTACCGCAGGATTTTGCACCCGATAGGCCTTCAAAAGCTCCAAAGTGCCATCGCTTGAACCATCATCCACAAAGACATACTCGATCTCTGCCCCCAATTCTGGAAGGAGTGCTTCAACAGACTGATAAAAAAGAGGAAGTACTTCCTCTTCGTTTAGACATGGGACAATGATTGAAATCATCATCTTAGTCTTCAAATCCATTTGGATGCTTGCTTTGCCAACGCCATGCGTCTTCACACATTTGAGTAATATCGAGTTCTGCTTCCCATCCGAGTTCTGCTTTGGCTTTTGCTGGGTCTGAATAGCATGCAGCGATATCACCTGGGCGACGTTCTACGATGCGGTAAGGAATAGGACGTCCCACTGCTTTTTCCATATTTTGGATAATTTCAAGAACGGAGTAACCTTTACCCGTTCCAAGGTTATAAACATTAAGACCTGAACCTTTTTGGAGTTTTTTCAGAGCTGCAACGTGACCTTTAGCTAGGTCTACGACATGGATATAGTCACGAACCCCAGTTCCATCTTCTGTATCGTAATCATCTCCAAATACTTGCACTTGCTCTAGTTTGCCAACTGCTACTTGTGAAACATAAGGCAAGAGATTGTTTGGGATGCCGTTAGGATTTTCTCCCAAGTCTCCACTTTCATGCGCTCCGATTGGGTTAAAGTAACGAAGTAAGACCACATTCCATTCTGAGTCTGCCTTGTAGATATCCGTCAAAATTTCTTCTAGCATGAGCTTGGTACGACCGTATGGATTGGTCACTGAAAGTGGGAAATCTTCTAAGATTGGAACTGTATGAGGGTCTCCGTAAACTGTCGCAGAAGAACTGAAGATGATGTTCTTACAGTTATTTTCTTCCATGGCTTTCAGAAGGCTGACAGTTCCAGCGATATTGTTGTCATAGTAGGTAAGAGGGATACGGGTTGATTCGCCAACAGCCTTCAAACCAGCAAAATGAATGACACCAGTCGGTTCTTCTTGCTTGAAGATATCTCTAAGGGTATCTGTATCACGGATATCCGCCTCATAAAACGGAATTTCAACTCCTGTGATTCTTTCAACAACTTCTATACTTTTACGGTTGCTGTTGACAAGATTATCCACCACAACAACTTGATGACCTGCTTGGATCAACTCAATAACAGTGTGGGTTCCGATAAAACCGGCACCACCAGTTACCAAAATCTTTTCTTGCATCTTTTTTCCTCGATTCTCGGATTATTTTTTCTTATTTTATCATTTTTGATAGGGAATGTCATTTGCCATCCTAAACTACCTGCTAAAATTTCAGTAAAATTTTATTCACTTTTTACTCGTTTGACATAGTTTGCAATTGGATAGTTTACTGGGTCCAAAGTCAACTCCTTGTCTTGGACCAATTGGGCTAGATGGTAACCAATGATAGGACCCGTTGTGAGGCCTGATGAACCTAGACCACTAGCTGCATAGGCACCTGCTAAGCCAGGGACTTCACCAAAGAAAGGCGAGAAATCACTGGTGTAAGCACGGATTCCCACACGCTCAGATCTGGAAGTCGCTTTAGCTAAGGCTGGATAGTGAGGTAAGGCTTCCTCCTCCATTTGTTGGAGCAAGGTTTCATCTACTGTCAAATCAAATCCCATATCATTTTCATGGGTAGCGCCTAAGGACAATTTCCCACCTGCAAAAGGGATCAAATCCCACTCCCCTTCTGGCATGACAACAGGGTATGATTCTAGGTCTTCTGAGAGTTGATAATCTCGGAGTTGTCCCTTTTGGGGACGAACATCTACTTCATATCCTAAAGGATCCAAAATGTCTCTCAACCAAGCTCCTGTTGCCAAAATAACCTGCTCAAACACCTCTTCGCCAATCTGGTAGCCTGATGATAAAGGTGTCAGACTCACTTTTTCTTTGACCAGCTTGACCTGACTGGCTTCTAGCAGACGAGTCACCAAGAGTTGGCCATCTACTCTCGCTCCACCAGAAGCATAGAGCAAGCGGTCGAATCCCTGCAAGCCAGGGAATAATTCATTTGCAGACGCTTGGTCTAGAATGGCTAACCGACCTATCAAGGGAGATTCTTCTCTGCGCTGGAGGGCTAGTTCATAAAGTTCTTCCAACTTGGATTCATCCTTTTTCAGGAGAAAAACTCCCGAACGCTGGTAAAAGTCAATTTCCCGCCCTGATTTTTCTAAATCACCCAACAAATCTACATAAAAGTCAGCTCCCAAGCGCGCCATCTTATACCAGGCTTTATTGCGACGTTTTGAAAACCAAGGACTGATAATTCCCGCTGCTGCCTTGGTTGCCTGACCTTGACCATGGTCAAAAACAGTTATCTCTAGGTCGCTTTCTTTCGTGAGGTAGTAGGCAGCTGTTGCCCCCACAATCCCTGCTCCGATAATGGCAACTTTTTTCATTGTCTTCACTTTCTAACTAGATATGGTGGAAAGGATTGGTCGATGCCTGACTAGACAAGATATCAACAGTCCAGCCCTTTTCTGCCTTCCATTGAGTAAGAAGTGCTGCGATTTTTTCCACAAAAAGCACTTCGATATAATGTCCTGGATCCAATGCCAGCAAGCCATCTGACAACATATCTTGGGCAGTGTGGTAATAAATATCGCCAGTGATGTAGACATCTGCCCCTTTTGCCAAAGCATCAGAGTAGAAAGACTGCCCACTGCCACCACAGATGGCCACTCTTGAAATAGGCTTCTGCAAATCACTCTCTTGATAATGCACCATTCGAAGGCTATCTAGACCAAAGACTTGCTTGACATGCTGAGCAAATGCTCCAAAAGTCTGTGGTTGAATGTCACCAATACGCCCAATCCCACGTTCTGGGCCTGTTTCCTGAAGATAGGTCGTCTCCTCAATGCCTAGCATCTGGCAAAACCAATCATTTAGCCCGTTGTCAACGATATCAATATTGGTATGACTGACATACACTGCAATGTCATGCTTGATCAGATCGATGTAAATCTGATTTTGCGGACGGCTGGCTACCAGATCCTTGATAGGACGAAAGATAGGCGCGTGCTTAACGATAATCAAGTCCACCCCCTTTTCAATGGCCTCTGCCACCGTCTCTTCGCGTATATCGAGGGCAACCATGACCCTTTGGATATCCTTATCCAAAGTGCCGATTTGCAGGCCACGACTGTCTCCCTCCGTAGAAAATTCCTGAGGACAAAAGCCTTCATAAGCTTGTATTACTTCACTTGCTAACATGGAGTACCTCCTTGATGGCTTGAATTTTATCTACTAGAACTTGGCGTTCCTTCAGATTTTTTTCTGGGATTTGGCTAAGGGCAAATTCTAGCTTAGCGGCTTCTTTTTGCCATTTTTGGACAAAGACTGGACTGACTTCTTTGGACAAGATAGGTCCAAAACGGACATCACTTGCTGATAACTTCATTTGTCCTGCTTCCACAACTAGAATTTCATAAAACTTGCCTGCTTCTTCTAGGATGCTTTCTGCTACAATCTGAAATCCGTGCTCTTGTAGCCAGATGCGCAAGTCGTCTTCACGATTATTGGGTTGGAGGATTAAACGTTGGACACTAGCCAACTTGTCCAACCCTTCCTCCAAGATCGTAGCAATCAATCGCCCTCCCATACCAGCAATGGTGATGACCGACACTTGGTCTGTCTCTTCAAAAGCTGCCAAGCCATTGGCTAAACGGACTTGGATTTTCTCCTTTAGACCGTGATTCTCAACATTTTTCACCGCTGATTGGTAGGGGCCTTCCACCACCTCACCTGCAATGGCGCTTTTGATTTGACCTCTCTCAACCAACTCGATGGGCAGATAAGCATGGTCACTCCCCACATCTAGTAAAACGGCCCCCTGTGGCACAAAGGAAGCTACCAATTCTAATCTCTTTGAAATCATCTTCTCTCACTTTCCAAAACTCTATTACCTTTTATTATACCATATTTCAGCTAGCAATCTTACGCCTAAAAAAACCGCAATCCACAGATTGCAGTCTTTCTTTATTTTCTGGCTTGATAACGACTGGTCAAAATGAAAATCACTGTAAAGACCAGCATCATTGCCCCATAAACAGGTAGTGTTTGTCCTGTCAGTGTCGAAATTTCAAGCAACTTTTGAATCGTTGGGAAGAGAGCTGTGGCTAGGAAACCTCCTACTGACCAAACAACCAAGAGAACACGCCAGAGAGTGAATGGCATGCAGGCTCTAAATACAGATAAGAAACCAATTGACCCCAAAAGATAATAGAGTAAGGTTGAGATTTCTAACTCAGACCAACCTTGACTCGTTCCAAAAATTTTCACAAAAAGCACGCTAAACACGACCATGAGTGCGCTTGGTAGGGCACGAAGCATGGATCTTCTGAGGAAGTTTGGTTCAACAGGCTTGATATTTCGCTCAAAAGTCAGAACGAATGGCGGGAAACCTTCCACGAATTGGTCAATCATGGTAATCTGGATCGGAATGAAAGGGAAAATCAAGATCCACTCAGACCGCCCTAGTAAAACACTAGCAATACAAATCACCGCGAGCAAGAAGGAATAAATGGTCTTTATCAAGAAAATCGGTGCGATATGGGCGATGTTATTAACCACACGACGGCCTTCGAAGAGAATCTCAGGAACATCATTAAAGTCAGAGTTCAAGAGAACCAGATTAGCAATCTGACGCGTCGCAGGATCTCCCTCAGCCATCACGATCGAACAATCTGCCTCACGAAGAGCCAGGATATCATTGACCCCGTCCCCTGTCATAGCCGTTGTATGACCCGCTTTTTTCAGCGTTTGGATGATGAGTTTCTTTTGATGAGGGGAAACACGACCAAAAATTGCTGTTCCCTCAGCCATGGCAATCAATTCCTCATCCGTGATTTTTGAACAGTCTACATAGCTGTGATAGTCTGCAAAGCCAGCCTTCTGGGCAATGCTGGAAACCGTAACGGGATTGTCACCAGAGATAATCTTGAGTCCCACTTCCTGGGAACGGAGATAGTCCAGTGTCTCAGCTGCGCCTTCTCGAATGGGGTCCAAGATCTCCAGCAAGGCTAGAGCCTGAATATCAGATGGTTTCTGTGGCTTGTGGTGGTCTAGTTTTTCGTGGCTGAGAGCCAAGACCAAGACACGAGAACCTCGCTCCAAGGCCTCTCTGGCTTCTGGGACTTCAGAGTCCAACAACATCTCAGGCGCCCCTAAGAAAACCGTTCCTAGACCTTCCAATTCCATAGCACCCCACTTGCGGTCGCTTGAGAAGGGAAGATTCGAAATCTTGGGATAGGCTACCTGTCCTTGGAAACGCTGACGAATGGCTTGGGCTGTTGGATTTTTATCCTCACTATGAGCGATGTAGCTGGTTAGAATACTGGCAATAGCCTCGTCACCATAAGTTTCCGTCAGTGGAAGAACAGCCTCCACTTGCATCTTTCCTTGGGTGATGGTGCCCGTTTTGTCCAGACAGAGCATATCCACGCGAGCCAAGGTCTCGACAGAGTACATCTCCTGCACCAAAACCTTTTTCAAGCCCAGCTTGATCACCGCTGTCAAAAGCGAAGTAATGGTCAAAAGGGCAATTCCCTTGGGCAACATTCCCAAAAGGGCTGTCGATGAATTTACAACGGATGACTTGAGGGGCAAACCTTTTAACATCAAGGCTTCTAACAAGAGAGCTAAACCAAAGGGAATGATAATCTTCCCAGTAAAACCAGCTAGTTTGTCCAGCGATTTCATGATACGGGAGTTAATGGGTTTCACTGTCTTAGCTTCCAACATGAGTTTGGAAGCATAGTTGTCTGCTCCGACATGGTGGACTTGAGCCAAAACTGCGCCACTGGCTAGGAAACTCCCTGATAAAAGCAGAGCATCCACTTCCTTTTGCACCAAATCACTCTCACCCGTCAACATGGCTTCATTGACTTCCGCAAATCCTTCTAAAACCCGCGCATCACTAGGAATCTGTTCTCCCGCAGACAAACGAATGACATCTCCTAGAACCAATTCTTCTGGATTGATGGCAATTTCCTGACCATCACGGATGGTTTTGACCTTTTCCTTGGTCATGAGATTGAGCTTGTCCACCATGTGTTTAGCCCGTAGCTCGGTCACAATCCCAGAAAAAGCGTTAAAGCAGATAACAGCAAAGAAGACCAAATTGCTCCAAGCCTGCACAAAGGCTAGTGCCAAAGCAATGGCAAAGTTTAAAGCGTTAAAAAGTGTAAAAACATTTCGTTTGATGATTTGCCAAGTACTGGTACTGGCTGATGCGGTAAAGTCATTGACCAAACCTTGAGCCTGTCTTTCCTTGACTTCTCTTTGGGTTAATCCCATAATCTTATTTTTATCCATAAATTCTATCATATCATTTTTTTTAAAAGAATTCTAATCCCATCTAAAACTGTTGGCTGATAACTGAAAAAGTTTGCCAGTAGTCTTTTGATAAGGTATAATAATAAAAGCAATACAATCGAAGGAGATCTCATGTTTTATACTTATTTGCGTGGACTAGTCATGCTGATCTTGTGGTCCATCAATGGCAATGCCCACTATCACAATACTGATAAAATCCCTAGCCAAGATGAAAACTATATCCTCGTCGCTCCTCATCGTACCTGGTGGGATCCAGTATACATGGCTTTTGCGACCAAGCCAAAACAGTTCATCTTTATGGCAAAAAAAGAGCTTTTTAACAACCGTATCTTTGGCTGGTGGATCCGTATGTGTGGCGCCTTTCCTATCGACCGGGAAAATCCTAGTGCTTCTGCCATCAAGTACCCTATCAATGTCCTCAAAAAAAGCGACCGTTCTCTCATTATGTTTCCAAGTGGAAGCCGTCACTCAAACGATGTCAAGGGGGGCGTAGCCTTGATTGCCAAAATGGCTAAGGTCCGTATCATGCCTGTCACCTACACAGGTCCCATGACCTTGAAAGGCTTAGTCAGCCGCGAACGTGTCGATATGAACTTTGGAAATCCAATCGAAATCTCAGACATCAAGAAAATGAATGATGAAGGAATCGAAATGGTTGCAGATCGTATCCAAGCAGAATTCCAGCGTTTGGATGAAGAAACCAAACAATGGCACAACGATAAAAAACCAAACCCACTATGGTGGTTTGTCCGCATCCCTGCCCTCATTCTTGCTGTGATTGTTGGTATCCTAACGATTATCTTTACTTTCGTCGCAAGCTTTATCTGGAATCCAGATAAGAAGAGAGAAGCTCTTGGTTAAAAAATACAATTATCCCTTGGTTTTTGCCAAGGGATAATTCTTTTATTTATGTGACTATTAGTCCGTCTCGCTCCGTAAGGTGCGAGACAAATAAACCACCCGCTATGCGGGTGCGCGTCGAAAGTTATACCAAAAAAACTCCAAACGCGATACAATAAAGGTGTTCAAGCCAATTGTAAAGCGAAAGGAGAAAAATATGGCACAAAAGGCACATAGTTTATCACACACAAAGTGGATGTGTAAATATCACGTTGTGTTCACCCCTAAGTATAGACGAAAAGTTATCTATAATCAATATCGAAACAGTTTGGGAGAAATATTCCACCGATTATGTAGTTATAAAGGTGTTGAGATTATCGAAGGACACTTAATGCCTGATCATGTACATATGTTAGTCAGTATTCCACCGAGGATAAGTGTTTCAAGTTTCATGGGTTATTTAAAAGGTAAAAGTGCACTTATGATGTTTGACAAACACGCCAACCTCAAGTATAAGTTTGGGAATCGGCATTTCTGGGCAGAAGGCTATTATATGAGTACAGTAGGGCTCAATGAAGCCACAATTAGGAAATATATTCAAAATCAGGAAAAGCATGATATAGCACTAGATAAATTGAGTATAAAAGAATATGAGGATCCCTTTAGGGATAGTGGTAAGTAATACTAAAGCCTCTTTAAGAGGCAAGTGACGAGTCAAGAGCAATGAGGCTTGAACAACGTGAAAGCCAGCGTCTTTAGGCGCTGGCTGGTAATTTGGGCTTATAGCCCTAGTACAAACCACCCGTTAGACGGGTGGTTATGATTCAATCTCCCATTTCTTTGCCAACCAGTTAGAAAAAGCCACAAATCGCTCAGCCACTTGTTCATGATGCACATAAGGATCAAAAACAAACTGACCAGTCGGATAGCGCTTCTGAAGACTGGTATGAATCCGCTCAGCATAGACTGGTGCTTGGGCCAAGCGATTGGTATGATGGGCTCCTTCTGTTTGACCATTTAGTATATACAGCAAGCAGTCCAGATTCTTCAACTTTTGTTCCTTGCAGTAAGCCACAAAATCAGGATACCAAAAGGAACCGCAAATCGAGAAGACACAGGAGACCTTGTCAAATCCGAAAAGACTGTAGACTGCCACCAAACCTCCCAGTGAATACCCTCCATAGGCAAGACGATCTTTGTCCAGGCGATAAAGCGCCTGCAACTTTTCTAAAAGACTACCAAATAAATGACCATGATAGGCATTTGCCTGACCACCAAAATCTGGAGCCCCCTCTCTCAGCGCAGATGCCTTCCAGGGAGTGTAGTCATCTAGGCGATTTTTAGAGGTCAAGCCCACTAAAATCACAGATTCAGAAAGGGAAGATAGGAAATCCAAGTCTCCATCATTCAAGAGAATCGCTGGATAGGTTTGATTGGGATCATAGATCGAAGGAAGGCTGACCTTAACTTGGATCCCTTCCCAATCAAACTCATTATTTATTGATAAAGTCATTAATTTTCTCAAGGGAATCAATCACTGCTGGACCATAGTCCATCAACTCATCGTAAGAGATAGTCATGATTTTTTGATTCTTAATAGCAGGAACATTTTCCAAAACAGCATTTTTCTTCATCAACTCTACTGCGTTGGCATCCAATTTTTTATTGCGGTCGCTGGTTACATAGATAATCAACTCAGGATCCATTGACACGAGATTTTCCAAGGTCAAGCCTGATGTTCCCGTTGCGACGTTGGTATAACCAAGTTGATTCAACAAGCTTTCTTGCAAAGCAGACTTGTATGCACCAAAGGTTTCGTCATTATAAGCAACCATAATCAAAGCCTTTTTCTTTTCACCTTGGCTTGCTGGGTTTGCTTTCTTAACAGCATCAATTTTAGCTTGTAATTGAGCTGCATATTCATTGGCCTTGTCCTGCACATTAAAAATCATTCCAAGATTTTTGACATCTTCTACAATATTCCCCAAATCTTGCTGAATTGTTGAGAGAGAAGCTTTTTGCGTATAGACTGGGATTTTGTTTTCATTCCAAGTGCTAACTGTTCCCAAGGATTTTTCAGAAAACATCATGTTTCGACCCATCACAGCATCTGGTTCATAAGAAAGGACTGTCTCTTGAGAGACTGTTTTTTTATCCCCAATTTGAGGAATCGTCGCAATCGCATCTTTGTATTTACCTGTTACAGCATTGTCCGGGTTGAGCATGCCAGCAATTTTATCCTTCAATCCTAGCTCCAATAAGATTTCAGTGGTTGAAAGATTGTTGGTGATAACTTTTTCAGGTGCCTTGTCAAAGACTTGTTCGACTTCATTTCCCTTAGCATCATATGTCTTGACCGTAAGTGGATAAGTCGTCTCTGTGCTGGCCTTTTGACTTGTTTCTGTGCTAGATTGTGTAGTAGCTTTTTCTGTAGTAGTATTACCACAAGCCGCCATGGTTAGGGTAGCTACTGTTACGAGTAAAATGCTTAGTGTTTTTTTCATCTTGTTTTCCTTTTCATTTTTATAAATAGTGAATCATGGCTTGCTGATCCTCGGTCCAAGTCACCTGACTTTGAACTCCATATACAGTTTGCAATGACTCAGGGGTGATGGTCTCCTTTGGAGTCCCTTGGTAAAGGATTTCCCCCTCTTTCATCAGATAGAGATAATCCGAATAGCGACAAGCAAGTTGAATATCATGCAGGACAGCTAGAACATTGACTTTGAGATTCTTTACAATGGCCAACAAGTCTAGCTGATACTTGATATCCAGGTGATTGGTTGGTTCGTCCAGGAGCAAGAGAGTCGGTTCTTGCGCCAAGGCACGGGCTAATAAGACTCGCTGTTTCTCCCCCCCTGACAGAGACGAATAGAGACGAGTTTTCTTCTCAAGCATATCCACCTTGACGAGAGCATCTTGAACGAGGGCATAATCCCTTTCCTTTTCCTTTTGTAGAAAAGAGAGGTGGGGAGTTCTTCCCAGCAAGACGATTTCCTCAACTGTACAATCAAACTGCAATTGATTGAACTGGGTGACAACTGCCATTTGCTTGGCTGTTTCTTTGAGTGACCAATGCTCTAGTGGCTTTCCATCTAAGCTTATCAAGCCTTTGTCCGCCTTTTCCTGACGATAGAGGAGTTTAAGCAGGCTGGTTTTCCCACTTCCATTTGGCCCAAGTATCGTATAAAATTGATGCCCCTCAACCTTAAGAGAAACTCCTTTGAGGATTTTTTTCTCTCCTAGTCCAAAGTGGACATCCTGACAAATCAAGTCCATATCAGGCCCTCACCTCCCTTCGCCTACCTCCAACAATGTAGATAAAGAAGGGAGCACCTACTAAGGCTGTGAAAATACCAATCGGCATCTCAGCATTTGGAATGATGACACGAGAAAGTACATCTGCCCAGACGACAAAGAGGGCGCCCAGTAAGGTCGCAACGGGAAAAAGTCTCCTGTAATTCGTTCCTACTAACCCTCGAGCTAAGTGAGGAGTAATCAGACCAACAAATCCAATAATTCCACAGGTTGCCACCAAGACTGCTGTCAGCACAGCTACCATGGTCACATAAAGATACCAATAAAAGCGTAAGGGAATCCCCAAAGTTAAAGCAGCCTCATCTCCCATCATCATCGCATTAAAAACACGATACTGAGTAGAGAAAAATAGAAAGGCCATTCCTACTACTATAGTTGGCAGGACTAAGTCAGACCAGGTAGTCCCAGCAAGCGAGCCCATGGTCCAAAACTTAATGGTCATCACACTGTCAGCATTAGCGCCAACAGAGATAATAAAGTTGGAAAATGCTAGAAAAAGAGCATTGACCACCGTTCCTGATAAGATCAGGCTAGAAGTCGTCATCCTTCCCTGCATAGAGGCAATGATGAGGACAGCGACTGTTGCCAAAATAGCTCCTAAAAAAGCTCCAAGGCTAATCATCACTTTCAAACCAAGAATGATGCTCAAGGTTGCCCCTAAAGTTGCGCCCGCAGAGATGCCTAAGACATAAGGCTCTGCGATGGGATTGTTCACTGTAGACTGCATCACGCTGCCACACATAGAAAGACCTGCCCCTACTATCAAGCCTAACAATACTCGGGGGAATCTCATGTTCCATACAATGGCAAGAGTAGACTTGGAAACCTCTCCTATCTCAAGAGGAAATCCCAATCTGCTCAAAATGATCCGATAGGTATCTCCTAGATCAATCGAAACGGATCCCATAGAAACTGCTAGAAAGAGGGAAATACCTAAAACAACTAGCAAAATACCTAAAAGTAACACAAATTGCAGGTCCCGTCGGCTTCCAGAAAATTTGGAAAGCATGCAAACCTCCTTTGATAGAATCTTAAAAATTTAGAAAATTCTCATAAAAAGTATACCATATTTCTATTAGATGAACAAGGATAGAGACATATATAGAAAAAGCCCTCTGAAGTCAGAGAGCTTAGCTGTCTATAAAATTAGTGAAAATTCTTTATATCACCAATTCTCCCACTGGGTTTCAACCTTGACATCGCCATAGTTGCTTGGCGAGTACTTGCTGTCATAAATAGAACACCAGTCTTTCAAGACTTTCTGGTTGACGATTTCGTCGTAATAAAAATCCAAATCCTTGGCAGTGATACCGTACTGCTCTAGGTAGGATTTCACCTGAGCTTCGTCTTCGATGTATGTTTCCGTATCTGCTTTCTTTAATCCTATTTTGACAAATTTTTTTAAACTACGTTCTTTATGAGAATATACAGTCCACATTTTTATACTAACGTTGGGCTCTATCCGTTTTTCAAATGAAATCAAGCTTAATTGAGCTTCGGATTTAAAATTAAAATCTATAGCAATTTTCTCATAGCTATCTGGTAAAGCATTTCCCTCATAGGCGACACTTGGATAAAATTTAGAATCATCACTATACTCTTGATATTTATGTGTCTTAACATCTTTCAACTTGTTAAAGACATTATTTTCTAGATAAGTTTTCTCCGTTTCTTGGTAAATCTCATCAAAAATGTTTTTAGGTTGACGCACAAAAAAGTAGAAACAGGATGATATGATTATCACGAATAAGGCTACTAGGCCTAGGAGTTTCTTCATGTTGTCACCAATTCTCCCACTGGGTTTCAATCTTGACATCGCCATAGTTGCTTGGCGAGTACTTGCTGTCATAAATGGTACACCAGTCCTTCAAGACTTTCTGATTTACGATTTCGTCGTAGTAAGAATCCAAATCCTTGGCAGTGATACCATACTGCTCTAAGTAGGATTTCACTTGGGCCTCGTCTTTAATGTATGTTTCTGATCTAATTTCATAAATCATAATTTTTTTAACTAATACTTTTTTCTTAAATTCATAATGAATAACAAAGTTAATTTTTTCTCCTGAGTTAGCATATCTTTCAAACCAAATATTTACCCCTTTACTACTACCATCAAAATTAAACCGTAGTTCTAAGTTCTTCACATCGCTTCCAAGAGAAGAATCATCGTATGTTATTATTGATTCATACTTATCCGTTTCATTCATATTCGAATCATAAAGCTTTCGATTTTTTACTGTCACATTTTTTAAGTCATTGAAGTTATAATAGCCCAAATAATTTTTTGCCGTTTCTTGATAGATTTCATCAAAAATGTTTTTAGGTTGTTTAGGAAAAAAGTAAAAGCAAAATAATACAACTAGTAAGACTAAAGCTAATAAACTGAATATTTTCTTCATCATCATCCTCCTACTCCGCCACGGCTTCCAAGCGATTTAAAAATGTGGACACTTCTGGGTATTTTTCCTCAATATACTCTTTAATAGATGCCTCACCCTTTCTCAGTATATCCGCAGGCGCTACCCCTGCGTAGATTGTACCTTTGACATGTTTCCAATCCTTATTTTTTAAGAATTCCCTTTCTCTCTGAGAGGAGTCTTTTTGAAGGTCAGCATAGTAAGAAGAGATAGCTTGGTCATAGGATTGCCCCTTCTGCATACGGCCGATAAGGTTGACTGAGTCCAAATCTGCCTTGTAATCATCTTCTCCGATACTTGGTTTCATATCGTTTGCATTAAAGGTCGTATCTCCCTCCCAGCCTGATAAGTCCTTGACATGCTCTCTACCGCCATAGACATCAGCTAACTGAACTTGATTAGGATTAAGATGAGTAGCCATAGTGATGGACTGGTGGGTAAAGTCTGCATGGCCCGCTCCATTGTTAGAATAAGCCTTTAGTTTTCTATCCCAAAATTGGTCAAAACCTTCTGTAGTACCATAAGCATCTTGATAGTTCTTCTTTGCATCCTCATATCTATTAGTACCACTACTTAAATCCGATTCATGCATTTTCTTAACAGTATCGCCACCATTTGATAACGCATGCTGCAGTCTAAGATTATAATACAGTTCTTTAGCCTTTTCTTCTTTCAATCCAAGTTCTTGAAAGATTTCAAGAACTGGTTTCAAAGTTCTCCATTTTTGGCCTGTCTGCGGATCACTCACAAATTCATTATAAAAATAATGCCCCAAACTACCTGCTGTTTCATTCCACTTAAACCCATCATAGTAGGCGGCACCGACAACTCGCAAAAAGATATAGTCACGGAACTCTTGACTTGAGGTTGGGAACTTCTTGTCTATCCCCTGCTTGATGGTCAAGAGTTGCTGGGCTGTCTCGGCGTCAAAGCCGTATTCTGCCATCATGGTTTGGACAAAGGCCTTCTCTTGACGGCTGAGTTGCAAGTCCTTTGTATCAGCATAGGCAGTCAGATAGTTGGCCCAAGTCAGGTCAGATGGGACTTTAAAGACGCCTTGCTTGGCATCCCAGCTCGATTCGATCTGGGCCAGTCCTCGACTCAGTTGCACATCGATACTGTCTAGATCATCGAACAGTCCTCCTGAATAGCTATCATAGGCACGCAGGTCTTTCAAAATCGTTTCATAGACACGTTTATTCGCGTGGTGTCCTCGCATGAGTTCCACATTACTGCGTCTCAATCTTCCTTTTTCTTCGCTATCCATGGTCAAGGAAGAAAGGGATTGGTTGACTTCATCTAGGTAGGCGATCATCTGCTCTTCCTGGCGGATCTTATCAAGCAGATCATCCTCACGCCAACTCTTGCTGTCGACCATCGTTTGGTAGTCTGCTGGTAATTTCTTGATGGCTTGAGAGAAGGTTTCTGCATAGAGCTGTCCCCCTTTGCTCAAGGGCAATAAGACACTTGCAAAAAAACTTCTAGCCGAATTATAAGCATCGCCCTTTAGACTCTCTGTATCCTCTGAAAACTTTTGGATGGCTGATTGCAAATCTTGATAAGCCTCCACCTGAGATTGGCACATGGTCGCTACACTTGAACTTTGTAGTTGTGATTGTTCCAAATACATATCAATGCCCATGTCGTGTCTCCTCCTCTCTTTCTAGTTCCTTGCGCCTTTCATAGTAAACCGCATCCAAGTCTCCCTCTAACCGGAACTTTTCTTTCTTCAAATCATCCATGTGATAGGTGAGATCCTCAAAGATTTGGTTTTTGAGTTGGTTTCTTTGTAGGAGCGTTTCTTCCAACTGTCCTGCGTATCGGCTCTGATAGGCCGCCTCCCACAAATCACTTTGATAACGGTGGCTGGCTCTATCATATCCTTCAAAGGTTTCTATCAGTTCTTTAGTGCGGTATTTCTCTTTTCCATTGTCTTCTAGCTGGTACAAGAGTTCTCGCTCTCTTTTCTTCAACTCATCTAACTTGCTCATGTATGACTCCTAAAACCATTGGCACCCGCTTCATCTAGCGCTTCAAAATCACTCGCTATAGAGTGCAGTCGTTCTGAAGTCAGGGTGACAGCAGCTGTGATCTGACTAGCTAGATTTTGAGACTTTGTCAGACATTGATGGGCTTTGTTATTCCCTTGAAGGGTCGTTCGATCATCTTGACTAGCCACAGCAATTGCTGTTAACGATTGACAAGCATTTTTAAGCTGACTCGCATAGGTTTGCGCAATATTTAGATCACTTTTTACTGTTGACATGACTGTTCTATCCTTTTCTCGAATCCCTAGTGATAGTTCACTTCATTTAGCTATATAGGCCTATTATACCATGTTTTGAATACAAGCCCTAGTTTATACTATATTTAGATAATAGAATAATCTTATAACTAACAAAAAGCCCCTCTGAATCCAGAGAGCTGATTTGAGCTCGGGCTAAAACGTTTATAGACTAGGCGACGAGCCAAAGATTGTACGAAAATGTTAGCGAAATAAAAAATCTCCCCGAAGGGAGAAAATCTGGTTTATTTTACCTTAAAGTGCTAGGAACTGTAACCGAATATTATATTTGAGTATATCGAGGTAAGGTGACAACATAAAAAGCCCTCTGAATCCAGAGAGCTAATTTGAGCCTAGGCTAAAATCCTAGTGAAAAAGATGAAACTCCTTGTGTTCATCGAACACTGCGTCGTTTCCCTATTTTCATACGGATTTTTATCGCCCTTAGCATCATGATTCTTGCTGGATAAAACGTTTATAGACTAGGCGACAAGCCGAAGATTGTACTGATGGTACATCGAGGCGAAGGCAACGAAGTATAGAAACGTTTTAGACGCAAGATTAACGACGAAGTCCTAGAGAGTTGATCAACTCACGGTAACGGTTAACGTCGTTTTTACGCAAGTATGCAAGCAAGTTACGACGGCGACCGATTTTTTTCATCAATCCACGGTAAGTAGCGTGGTCTTTTTTGTGTTGTTTGATGTGTTCGTTAAGGTGGTTGATTTCCCAAGTAAGGACAGCAACTTGAACCTCTACTGAACCTGTATCACCTTCGTGACGTGCATATTGTGCGATGATTTCATTTTTTTTCTCTTTTGAGATTGCCATGATGTTTCTCCTTTTTATTTGGCTTCATCCGAGTGACAGGTTGGCATGCCTGTAACCAAGAAGAAGTTATTTGTCTTTACGACAGTTCTTATTCTACCAAGAAGCAGAGACTTTGTCAACTGATTTACTGTTTAAAACCTTGAATTACTCTACTGATTTCAGGGCTTCGAGCATATCCACCTTTCTCAAGTGATGATTGACAAAGAGGCCCAGTAAGGCTAAGATTACAGTCACTGCGACGATTGGAAGAGCAGAGACTTCCCAGCTGACTCGTGGATAAAAAAGTATGGTGGCAGGTGAAATCATTTGTATCAAAAATTGATGTAAATAGTAGCCTGCTATCAAACCGAGAACAATCCCCACAAGGGACAGCACCATAGTCTCGCGGTAGATATAGAGGGTCACTTCTTTATTGTGGAAACCGAGAACCTTGATAGTGGAAAGTTCACGGATACGTTCTGCGACATTGATGTTAGTAAGATTGTAGAGAATGACAATGGCTAGTAAAACGGAAACAAGGACAAGGATTGCCATGGTTTTATTGAGCGAACTAGCCACGGATTCAAAGAGATGGATGGCTGTCGCATTTTGGACGACCCCAGAAACAGCAGCTTTTCCCATGAAAGTAGCCGCTTCTTTCTCCGTATTGGAAGGTGTTGGCTCTTTTAATTTTACTAGGTAGGTATTGTCTTGCGGACTGGTTCCATAGACTTGTTCGTAAATCGCTCGGTTGAGATAAACAAAGTGTCCAACATAGTTTTCAGAAATAGCCACGACCTTGATTTCCTTCCCATCAAGCTCCAGCTCATCCCCAACCGTAACACCTGCTAGTTGGGCTAATTTTTGACTCACGACTGCTCCATCAGTGACCTGTACCTCTTGCCCATTTTCCTCTAATGCGATAAAGGGTTTGAAGTCTTCTCTGTTTGTGACCATCATGGTGATGGTTTGAAGTCCTGCTTTTCCTTTGAAATCTTTTTCAATGGATTTAGAGTAAATCTTTTGATAAGCGTGGATAGATTCAGCCTGCAAGGCACTTTCTAGATCTGTTTTTTCTTGCTCACTCGCACTGCTCTTTTCCGCTACAATCATCTGATATTGCTGGATTTGTTCAAATTGGCGCTCCACAACTCCTCCCACAGATGACTGAATGCCAAGACCTGCAAATAGGAGAGCCACCGAACCTGCAACTCCAAAAATGGTCATCAACATTCGTTGCTTATAACGAAAGATATTTCTTGCCGTAACCTTATGAGTAAAACTCAAACGACTCCAAATAAAGCTCAGGCGTTCCAGCAAAATCTTTGATCCCTTAACGGGAGGTTTTGGAAGTAAGAGTTGGGCTGCTTCATCGTGTAATTCCCTCCGAGCCACCAGATAAGCCGGCAAAACGCTGGATACCCAACTTAAAGCTAGGGCAAGGAGGCTATAAGACCAGTAAAAATACTCCTGACTTTTACCAACGACCATCCCAGCTGTTATAACATCCGAAATCACGCCGGCAAGGAGATAATGTCCAAGAAGTGTTCCTAAAACGGTTCCCACAGTTCCTGCAAGAAAACCATAGAGGACGAACTTGGCAATAATATCTTGATTCCTGTAACCTAGAGCCTTGAAAATACCAGCATTGGTACGCTCTTCATCCACAAAGCGAGTCATCGTTGTAAAGGTCACAATTGCAGCGACCATATAAAGCACAACGGGGAAGATATTCCCGACTGAACGAATGCTTGATGATGCATTGCTGTACATGAGATAGCCTTGACCACCTGGCATGGTTTGACGATTGTATACGTGGTATTTTGGCTCTGCCAGTTCATCAAGCTCTTTCTGACGCTGTTCAAGCTTCCATTTTTCCTTAGATAGATCACTCTCTGTCTGAGCCAGTTTTTCTTTTTTAGCCGTCAATTCTTCCTTAGCTTTTGTCAGCTGTCCCTTGATTTGACTCTTTTGCGGTTCTGGTAAAGCGGTCACTTGTTCTTCTTGGTTTTTCAAGCGACTTTCAGCCTGCTCTAACTGACTCTTGCCATTTTCAAGGTTGCTATCAGCAGTTTGGAGCTGTTCTTTCCCATCTTCCAGGCTCTTTTGCCCATTTGCTTTGATAGTTGCCAATCTTTTTTGACCATTATCAGCCAGCAAGTCTTGCAACTCTTCCTGATGTTGAGTTCGTTTGCTCTTATAGTCTGATGAAAAAGCATCCAGATTTTTTAAATCGTCATAGCGCACACGCGCAATACTATAAACATCTGAGTCAAACTGGCTGGGTAAAATAACTCCATAACCAGCCAAGCTTCCATTTCCACTACTAGCACTCCCTAAGTCTTTTTGAGAAAGCATCTCACCCGACTGAACAAATCCAGTAATTGTGAAAGTTTGGGATTTTATAACGGACTTCCCTTCTTCTTTCTTGCTAAAGGTGATAGCCTGTCCAATCTGATAACGGTCTTTCCAGAAGTCAGCTAGGGCAATTTCCCCATCAGCTTCTGGCAGTCGACCTTCCGTCACTTGGAAGGTTGAAATGCTCTCTGGTTTGGAATAAAGTCGAACCGCTTCTTCACTATTTTCAACGGTTAGGTCTGCCATATAGCCAAACTCAACACTCGCTCCTTGAAGGGTCTTTAGTTCGTCCTGGTCTTCTTTATCCAAGCCATAATCAGCTATTACGGCCAGATCCAAGGTATTGGCTTTACGGAGATAATCCCCTGCCGTACGTTCCATGTTTGGACTGGCTACTTTAAGACCTACTAGGGCTAAAGAACCCAGCATCATCAAGGTTAAGATAGAAACAAAGCGTCCTTTTGAAGTCGTCACTGACTGAAATAGGTCTTTCCGATATGTTTTTTTCATCCTAATACTCCAATGTATCGATATCCTGCGGATGCTCATTGATCGTCATGCTCTTAACCGTGGCATCGCGCATGTGAATCACCCGATCTGCAATAGGGGCTAGCGCGCCATTGTGGGTCACGATAATCACCGTCGCTCCTTTTTGACGAGACATGTCTTGGAGAATCTTCAAGACTTGCTTCCCCGTCTGGTAATCCAAGGCACCTGTCGGTTCATCACAGAGGAGAATTTTAGGATTTTTGGCTACAGCGCGTGCAATGGAGACTCGCTGTTGCTCCCCTCCAGAAAGCTGGGCTGGAAAGTTATTGAGGCGATGGGCCAGACCTACGTCTTTGAGCACTTGCTCTGGATCCAAGGCATCTGTCACGATTTCTGAAGCCAGTTCCACATTTTCCTTAGCTGTCAGATTAGAGACCAGATTGTAAAATTGAAAAACAAAGCCTACATCTTCACGACGATAGTTTGTTCGTTGGTACGAAGTGTAGTCGGCAATATTGATACCATCAATCCAAATTTCCCCCTCATCATTGGTATCCATACCTCCTAGGAGATTAAGAACGGTTGATTTTCCAGCACCTGAAGCACCAAGGATAATGACCAGCTCCCCCTTTTCAATTTCAAAATTCACATCGCGATTAGCCACAATCTCCGTATCCCCAACCTTGTAACGCTTGTAGCTGTGTTTCATTTCAATATAAGCCATCGTCCTTCTCTCTTTCTTACAATTAAGTCACTCTTTACTATCATTATAACGCTTTTTCAACTAGTTGGAAACTAGAAGCAAAAACAAAAAAGCCTAGGAATTCCTAAGCTTTCTGTTTATAGATTATTTTCCAAGGTAGTATTCAGAAACTACGTTCAATTTTTCGTCAAATTCGAATACCAATGGTGGGAAGTTAGGGATTTCCACGTCCATGATTTCGTCGTCTGACAAGCGTTTGATGTGTTTTACAAGGGCACGAATTGAGTTACCGTGAGCTCCTACGAATACGTTTTTACCATCTTTAAGTGCTGGAGCGATTTTGTCTTCCCAGAATGGAAGGGCACGTTCCAAAGTTACTTTCAAATTTTCAGCATCTGGGATAACTGAGTCGTCAAGTGAAGCGTAACGACGGTCAGTGTGAGCTGAGTGCTCATCATCACGGTTCATTGCCGGAGGCAATACATCATATGAACGACGCCAGATGTGAACTTGCTCATCACCAAATTGTTCAGCAGCTTCAGCCTTGTTTTTACCAGTCAAACCACCGTAGTGACGTTCGTTCAAGCGCCATGATTTTTCAACTGGAACCCACAATTGGTCAGCAGCTTCAAGAGCCAAGTTTGTAGTTTTGATCGCACGTTTCAATACTGAAGTGTAAGCTTGGTCAAATTCGATACCAGCTTCTTTGATCAATTTACCAGCGTCAATCGCTTGTTGTGTTCCTTTTTCAGACAAATCAACATCAGCCCAACCAGTGAAAAGGTTAGCTTTGTTCCATTCAGACTCACCGTGGCGAGCAAAAACCAATTTTACCATTAGATGGATTCTCCTTTTATTTTTCGAGGTTGTCCTCTTTTATCTATTCCATTTTACACAATTTTTCACAAAAAAGCTAGTGAAAATCAACGAAAAAGAGAAGAGCTTCTCAGCCTTCTCTTTATTATATTATCATAATTGTTCTCAACAGAAAATGAAGCAGTCTCTCCTAAATAATTAAAAAACTACTACTCTTCAATTACAAATTTTTTCAATGTTCCAAAGTAAAGTGAACCACCAATAATGGTTAGAATTCCACCTACCCATCCCAAAAATGGAATCAAGCCGACCGCACCACCTACAATGAGCAAAACAGAAGGTGCATTCGTAACACGTTCATCATCTTTATAATAAACTATAGCCACAATTCCCAATACTAAAACAGCAATTTAAACCAATGACAAAATAATTGAGAGCCCTGTCAATGTCCCAACCGTTATATCTGCGTCTTCAGTTGCCGCAGCAGCTCCAATAGCCATGATGAACATGATGACTGGCCCTAAAAGCAATACAATTCCTGAAATAAGACCAAAAATAGCGTTGACACGAGCAAGTGTATTTGTTTTCATAATAATCTCCTTAAAATTTTTATAGGTATTATTCAATCATAATTTATCTAAAAATTAAACAGTCTTATAAAATTTTATAATAAATATTGATTTTCAAAAAATAATTTTAAGTTCTATAGTCTCTTTATAATTAGTGGAAATATAAAATTATGAGAAAACTGAATAGTTGATTATGTTAATTATCTACACGGGCAGACCAGGAAGAACTTCATTTGAGGAAATGGACTAGTAAATTTTTCCATGATAAAACGCATAATATCAAGGCACTTGAACTCTTGATATTATGCGTTTTTATGATTTTAGCGACTTTTCTCAGTCTCTTTCTGATTATTTCGCTTCAAATCCTTCTGCGACTGCGTCCGCAAAGTTTTCTTCTACAATGCTTGCACAGTGGTCACAGATGACTGCGTGGTAGCCACGTTCTGCCGTTGTTGGATCGATACGACGGCAACGGTCACAAACCTCACCAGCCGCACGGTCAACTGTGAAAGCCACATCCTCAAAGTTAACTGCACTCTCTGGAGCTGCACCTTCTGCGATGGTTAATTCTGACACGATCAAAAGTTGGGCTACATTGCTGTTTACTGCTTCGAGCAAAGTTTTCACCACTTCATTTGGATAGACCGTCAAATGTGCTTCGAGTGATTTACCGATTACTTTTGCATTACGAGCTTCTTCCAAGGCTTTTTGAGCTTGACCACGGAAGTCCATGAAGGCTGCCCAGGTATCCAAGATTTCTTCTTGGTTAGCAAAGATTTCCGCTTCTGGCAATTCTGACAACTGAACATAGTCTTCAGCTTCAAACTCAAGGTATGACCAGATTTCCTCTGCAGTGTGAGGAAGGATAGGTGTCAAGAGTTTCGTGATTTTGACAAGAATGTCATAAAAGACAGTCTGCATTTGACGACGTTCGAGTGATTTGGCACCTTCGATGTAAACAACGTCTTTGGCAAAATCAAGGTAGAAGGCTGACAAGTCAACGTTGATAAAGTTCACCAAGGCCTTATAGATTGTCAAGAATTCAAAGTTTGCATAAGCATCACGAATCGTTTTCACAAGCTGGTTAAAGCGAATAGTCATGTACTTATCAACTGAACGAAGCTCATCGTAAGCGACTGCATCTTGAGCTGGGTTAAAGTCAGATGTATTGGCAATCAAGAAACGAAGGGTGTTACGGATCTTACGGTAGGTTTCAGAGACTTGACTCAAGATATCCATAGAGATACGAACGTCGTTGCTTGAGTCTACACTTGTTACCCAGAGACGCAAGATTTCAGCACCGAATTGTTTTTCAACATCGCTTGGCGCAATGGTATTTCCAAGAGATTTAGACATCTTCTCACCTTTACCGTCAAGGGCAAAACCTTGTGACAAGATTTGTTTGTAAGGAGCCACGCCATGGTTGGCAACAGATGTGATAAGTGATGAGTTGAACCAACCACGGTATTGGTCAGAACCTTCAAGGTAGAGGTCTGCTGGATATTTGAGTTCTGGACGGTTAACCACTACTCCATTCCATGATGAACCTGAGTCAAACCAAACGTCCATGATGTCTGTTTCTTTCTTGAACTCACCATTTGGTGAACCTGGATGCGTAAATCCTTCTGGCAAGAGGTCTTTGGCATCACGTTCCCACCAGATGATAGAACCATGTTTCTCAAAGAGTTGAGCCACGTGCTCGATCGTTTCAGCTGTCATGATTGGCGTTCCGTCTTCAGCATAGAAGATAGGAAGGGGAACTCCCCAAGCACGTTGACGAGAGATAACCCAGTCGCCACGGTCACGAATCATGTTGTAAAGGCGTACTTTACCCCATTCTGAATGGAATTTCACTTTTTCAATTTCATCCAAGATTTCTTGGCGGAATTTAGATACTGAGGCAAACCACTGTGGCACCGCACGCCAGATGATTGGTTTTTTCGTACGCCAGTCGAATGGGTAGGAGTGAGAGATTTCTTCTTGCGCAAGGAGAAGATTTCCAAGTTTTTCAATAACAGTTGGCACAACCTTGTCATAGAATTGACCTGCAAAGTCAGGACCAGCATTTTCCATCATGATCCCACGTTCGTTAACTGTTACAGCAACTTCAAGACCGTTAGCAACACCGACATTGTAGTCGTCCTCACCAAAACCAGGGGCTGTATGGACGATACCAGTACCAGAGTCAGTCGTAACGTGGTCACCAAGGATTACCAACTCATCTACAGCCGTATCCCAAGGGTGAGCTGTTACGATATGGTTCAATTCTTGACCACGGTAGGTTGCCAAGACCTGAACATCAGCCCAGCCAAATTTTTCAGACAAACTAGTCAACAATTCTGAAGCAACCACAAACTTACGAGATTCACCAGCTGGTTGTACGACTACGTAATCGATATCCGCTCCAACAGTCAAACCACGAGAAGCTGTGATAGTAAATGGAGTTGTGGTCCAGACAACGATATAAGTATCTGTATCTAGAACACCTTTTCCGTCTTTGACGCGGTTAGCATAGTAAAGGGAAGTTGAAAGCAAGTCATGATATTCAATTTCTGCTTCTGCAAGAGCTGATTCAGATGACCATGACCAGTAAACTGGCTTGGCACCACGGTAGATATAGCCTTTTTTAGCCATTTCACCAAAGACACGGATTTGAGCTGCTTCATAGTCTGGAGTCAAAGTCACATAAGGATTTTCCCAGTCACCAGAAACACCCAAACGTTTAAAGTCTTCACGTTGTTTATCAACTTGAGAAAGAGCGTACTCGCGGCAAAGTTTCAAGTACTCAACCAAGTCCATTTCTTTGCGTTTAACACCCTGTTTTGCCAATACTTGCTCGATTGGCAGACCATGTGTATCCCAACCTGGGATGTAAGGCGCATAAAAACCTGACATCGATTTTGAACGAACAATAATATCTTTAGAAATCTTGTTCATGGCGTGCCCAACGTGGATATTTCCGTTGGCATAGGGAGGTCCATCGTGCAAGGTGAAATGCGGTTTTCCTTGGTTCAATTCTTGACGACGTTGGTAAAGTTTCGCTTCGTCCCACTCTTTTTGCCATAGTGGTTCTTTAGTAGGAAGTCCAGCACGCATTGGAAATTCAGTTTTTCCAAGATTTAGGGTATCTTTGAGTTTCATTATATCTCCTTTATTATATAGACAAATTAAAAACCACGAATCGCTAAAAAGGACGAAAATCGTGGTACCACCTTTGTTCGGAAAAAGACTTTGTCTTTTCCCCTCTTTTCCCGTAACGTGGGGAACGTCCTGTCTTACTGCTTTCAGACTGGATTGCTTGAGAGGATAATCTGACCACTAGGGATTGCAGGACTCACACCGTCTCCTACTCGCTGGAAATATAGTTGGTTAAATCTTGTTCTCACATTTATTTCTTATAATATTGTAACGGATTCTTGTTGTGCTTCATGTTTAGTAGTTGAAGAAGCAGTTCCAGTTGCTGATGGCGATACTGAGAAATACTCTGTCACGATTTCTGAATCCTCATGTTGTGGCTCAACTGAATGAGACTGTATCTCTTCTACAACCGTATTGATATCTAACACATGACTTTCCGCTTGATTGTTAATCTGCTGAGCTTCAAACTCAGCTAATTCTTTGTTACCTGCTTCGATGCGGGCTTGTAACTCAGCCATTTCTTCAGGTGAAAATTGGCGAGTCACATCAATCGGCTCTTCTTCTGGTTGCGAAGGAACAGCTTCTCCCAAGACCTCACCTACGACTTCCTTGAAGGCTTCATCACTTGTTTGGAGATAAGTCGCAGTCGGACGAAGAATATCTTCCCAATCTGAAGATTCGACAATTGCCAACTGGCTCTCAATCGTAGACTTGAGGCGTTGATGGAATACACGACTCTTGTTCTTCAACTCTTCTGTCTCAACAGCTACTTTCTTAGCATTATCTGTTGCCTGACGTAGGATTTCATTAGCCTTGTATTTTGCCTCTTCAAGGAGGCGCTGGGCATCTTGCTCAGCCTGTTGAATAATATTGTTTGAGCGCTCTTGAGCAGCTTGCTTTACACGTTCAGCCGTATCTTGAGCAATCAAAACAGACTGGCTCAACGAATCCTTCATCTCATCAAAGTAAGATAAGCGCTCTTCTAAACTTCTAATGTGTCTTTCCATTTCGTGATTATTGCGGACTAAGTCCTCGTAATCACGAACAACAATATCAAGAAATTCATCTACTTCTTCTGGATCAAACCCTCTGAATTTCGTAGAAAAGGTTTTATCTTTAATTTCTAATGATGTAATTGGCATACTTTTCCTCACTTACTTAATAATAATTGGATAGTCAGTTTTATCTTATCCCTTTTAGTTTGCCCATTTTCTTTGACAATCTTCAGACGACCAAACTTTCTCACACTAATCAAATCCCCTACAGCTACTAGATAATCTAATTTTTCAATGGAGTGGTAGTTTACCTGAACAGATTTTTTCTCTATGAGTTGACTAGCCTGCTTTCTGGATAATTTCAAGGCACTTGATAAGAGGGCATCCAAACGAAAACTGGAAATCAAAATATCTTGTTCTTGATAATTGATCTCAGATATGATTTTATCGGTGAAAGGACATTCCTCCAGCGACACAGGTAGTCTAGCAATCTTTTGTATCCCGTCCTGAAACAGAGGGATAAAATCACGATTGACAAAAATCTGTGCTCTCTTTTCATCTACCAAGATATCACCAAAGAGCTTACGATCAATTCCTAGTTGATTGATGATTGTCCCCAAAATCTTTGCATGTGTTAGCTGTTCAAACCTACTTGGATAACGGATCTCTAGCAATGCCATTTCAAAATCTGACAGTGTCGGACTGAAATAGTCCGGATACAGAAGGACACGGACAAATTCCGTATGGATATATTCTCCGCTACTCACACAGCCCAGTCCATAGGTCCCAGCCAAAACCCTCAGTATCTGTTCCTGATGCGGGTTGACAAAAGCAGTGAGAACAGGAGCATAAGTATCTTCCACTCGCTTGATCCACTCTAATCCCTTATCAATAAAGGGAGCATCATCAAGGGAAAAGTGCTGGTAAATCGCTTTATTTGTCATCATAGTATTAACAAGAAACGAATCAAGCTGTCACCCAAAAAACGGACGATTACGATTGCCAGCCAAATGGATAAATCCAAACCTCCAAATTGTAAAGGTAAACGGCGAAGTGGATCAACAATCGGTTTAATAAGTTTTTCCAGTAAACGTTCAAGCGAGCTACCATAAGAATTTGGAAACCAAGAGAGGAGTGCATAGATTAACAAAAGCAGGGAATAGATATTCACTGCATTTTGGATCAGACGAATCAGAAAAATCATTATTTCGCTCTACTTCGTTTAATATCAAAACCAAATTCTGCACTTCGAGAATCATCAGGCAACTTGATATCTTCAATATTCACAACCACATTGACTGGTGTCAACAAATACATTGTACTCGCAACTTTTTTCAGATTACCTGCCAAAACATGACGGGCACCGTCCAGATAGTCTAGACAACGACGAGCCTGAACCTCTGTCATGTACTGGAAGTCAATCAAGATACTTTCATTTCCAGCCAATAAATCCACAATCTCTGTTGCATCCTCATATTTTCTAGGATAACGAACATCAATCGTTACTTTTTCATCTGTACGATGGCTTTGCATAGCCAATTCTTGTTGGCGAGCATGTAAGCGAGTGATGTTTGCATCTTTTGAAGTGGTTGATTGAAACTGCGCTGGCAGTTCTTTAGAAGCTGAACTCGATGAAACAATCATCTGCTCATCCTGAGGTTGATAAGTCGCAGTTGTTTCTTCCCCATCTTCTGTAAAATAATCTATAAATTTATCAAATCTATCTTTTAAAGACATAGATCTCTCCTATTTAAAAAATGCTGTGCCAATTCGAACAAAGGTCGAACCAAATTGAATCGCTTCCTTATAGTCACGACTCATGCCCATGCTCAACTCTGTCATCGGCATATTAGGAATTTGTTTTTCTCTAATTTCTGCTTGCAGATCCTGAGTTTTCTTGAAAATTTGTTTCAATTCATCAGAATCTGCCTCAAAAGGAGCCATGGTCATCAAACCAACATACTCAATCTGATCTAGCTGAGCCAAGTCTGGCAAAAGTTCTAGTAATTCTTTTTTTGAAAAACCGTGCTTGCTTTCTTCTCCTGAAATATTGACCTGTAGGAAACACTTGATAACATGATCTGTTCTCTTTTGAATCTCCTGCGCCAATTTTAAGGAATCTAAAGCATGAAAGTAATCCACAAAAGGGATTACTTCTTTGACCTTCCGTCTTTGTAGCGTTCCAATCAAATGCCAAGTGACAGGGAATTCTTTTAACGTCTGATATTTTTCTAAAAATTTATCAACACGATTTTCACCAATATGATGAACACCCAGGGGAAGCAGGGCTTCCGCTGTTTTTACGTCCACATATTTCGTCACTGCAATAATTGAAACAGAAGCTGGATCACGATTGGCTTCTCGGCTAGCTTCAGCGACCTGCTGAAAAACGAACTCTGTATTTTTTTTCAAATCCATTGATTAGCGATTCTTGAAGAATGGAGGTGTGTCCAACTCATCTTCGTCCTGATAAGTCGGTGCTTCGAAACGTTCTACAGGTGATACGACTGAATCAGTTTGACGAACGATTGATTCACGGCGCAAGTCCCAATCACCAAAAGCAGAAGATTGACTTGTTTCAAAGCGTCGTTGGCTTTGTTTTGGTAATTCTGCTGTATCTTCTAGGTCAAAACGACGATCAAAATTTTGAGGGTGCGGTTGTCTTGAGGCTTCACGACGAGCCGCTTGTTTTACTGGAGAACCAACAACTTTTTCCACTCGCTCTTGACGAACACCTGTCGCTACAACAGTAACACGGATTTCATCCTTCATGCTTTCGTCAATAGAAGTTCCAAGCCAGATATTCACTCCTTGACCTGCTGCTTGATTGACGATTTCAGAAGCTTCTTCTGCTTCAATCAAGGTCAAGTCAAGACCACCAGTAACGTTGACAATGACATCTTCAGCACCGTCAATGGTAGTTTCAAGAAGTGGTGAGTAAATCGCTTTACGAGCTGCTTCAACGACACGCTCTTCACCACTACCAATACCGATACCCATAAGGGCATTTCCTTTGTTTGCCATGACAGTTTTCACATCGGCAAAGTCAAGGTTGATCAAACCTGGGTTGGTAATCAAGTCTGTAATCCCCTGAACACCTTGGCGAAGGACGTTATCTGCCTCGCTAAGAGCTTCAAGAAGTGGTGTTTTCTTGTCAACAATCTCTAGCAAGTTGTTGTTTGAGATAATCAATAGAGTATCAACATGCTCGCGAAGTTCGTTGATTCCTTCTACAGCGTACTGACCACGTTTGCTTCCTTCAAATCCGAAAGGACGTGTCACAACACCAACTGTAAGGGCACCAAGATCTTTAGCAATACGCGCTATCACTGGGGCAGCACCTGTTCCAGATCCTCCACCCATACCAGCAGTGATGAAAACCATGTCTGCCCCGCTAATTGCTGCTGTCAATGCTTCTTCGCTTTCTTCAGCAGCCTTACGACCAACCTCAGGTCGACCTCCAGCACCCAAACCACGAGTCAACTTTGGTCCGAGTTGGATAACTGTTTCAGCTTTTGTACTGCTTAAGGCTTGTACGTCTGTGTTCGCCGCAATGAATTCTACGCCTGAAACACCTTCGTCGATCATGCGGTTAATAGCATTACCACCGCCTCCACCGACACCAATTACTTTAATAACTGCACCTTGAGCAGCTGCTGTATCAAATGAAAATGTCATAATTTCTTTTCCTCTTTTATTCATCAAACATGCTTCCGATCAAGCTACGGAAACGGTCTGTTAATTTCGGTTTATCTTGAGAACTTGCTTGGAATTCGTCTCTTGGAGCAAGGCCACTGTCAGGTGTGATTTCAGTTGCTGCAGTAGCTGGTTGCACTGGAGTTGATTGTATAATCGGTGTCACACTTTGATTTGAAACACCAAAATTAATTGGTTTTTGACGAAGGAATTCATCTCCTCTGACTGCCTTTTGAGCCAGAAGATTCACTTCTGTCAATTTACCTGCGAACTCAGACAAGCTGATTACATGTGCAAAAGCAGGGTTGCGAATTCCCACTTGATTTGGCACATAGAGTTTCACTCGAACACCAAACACTTCTTGCGCCAATTCGACAACTCCTGGTAAAATCGCATTTCCGCCGATCAGAACGATACCACCTGGTAGATCCAACAAGTGTCTTCTGTCTAACTCCTGTTTAATTTGATCAAAAATATGTTTGATACGTGCTGAAATAATTTCTGCTAAGTAACTTTCTGTCACTTCAACGGGCTCTACTTCACCAATGACTTCAACTTGGAAAGTCTCGTTACTTGCTAGTGGAACATAAGCTTCACCATAGTTGAGTTTCAAACTTTCTGCGATTTTTTGGGAAGTTTTTAAGACTTTGGAAATGTCTTTAGTGACATATTCTCCACCTTCTTGGTAGATATTTGTAAATTGCAATTCTTGATTGCGAATGGTTGCAACTGTAGTCTGTCCACCACCCATATCAATCACTGTCGCACCAAACTCACGTTCTCCCTCGTTGAGAACTGAATTTACAATGGCTAATGGTGAGATGATGACGTTGTCAACATGAATTCCCACACGCTCCACGGTTTTACGAAGGTTATGAAGAATGGTACGAGGTCCTGTGTAAAGTAAGCCACGCATTTCCAAACGCACCCCCATCATCCCACGAGGGTCACGAATACCTTGGAAGCCATCTACGATAAATTCTTCTGGAATGAAAGTAATCACTTCACGATCAGGCGTCATGCTCTTAGTCAAAGCTGATTTGACAACATTCTCTACGTCTTGATCTGTAATTTCTTTTGTATCTGATGTTACAGGAATCATTCCTTGAGTTGGTTCAACCTGCAAGAGATTTGCTGGTAAACCAACATTGACAGACTTGATTGAAATTCCTGCCTTCTCTTCTGCCTGGGAAATTGCGGATTTAATTGCTGAAGCAGCAGCCTCAATATCAACGATAATCCCGTCTTTGACACCTTTACTCTTGGCATTGCTAACGCCAATTACATTCACTTCACCATCTCTATGTTCGGCAACCAGCACTTTGATGGAGCTAGTTCCGATATCTAAGCCTGTAAAAAAACCATCTCTAGTCATTACATTGCGTCCTCTCTGTCTTCCAAGTTTCTCACTTCTATTTTCAATAACTGTGACGAGACACAGCTATTCACAAAATATTATAACACAAAAAATCCAATCGTGCTTAGTTTTTCATAAATTTCCTCTAGGTTTTTTGTAAAAGTCTTTTAAACAATTTTTCTCAGGAGCAATCATTATTTTTATATCCTTACAGCTATATTTTGCATATTTAATCAAAAAAGAGAAGGCCTTTTTAAGCTTTCTCTTGAATCATTTTTTCTGCTCTTTGTTGCAAAAAGACCTCTAGTACTTTTGCAGTCAAGCTGATAGCTGCTACCA
Organism: Streptococcus oralis; assembly: GCF_019929365.1. Classification (GTDB taxonomy): domain Bacteria; phylum Bacillota; class Bacilli; order Lactobacillales; family Streptococcaceae; genus Streptococcus; species Streptococcus oralis_BT. Next base: position 671,226 of record NZ_JAHZPH010000001.1, read on the forward strand.
ACACACTGGACACGATGAGGTAATTCGCCAATAGTCCGTGATTTCCCACTAGTGGTGGTTTATTTAAAAAACCATAATCCCCACCTACAACCAAGTTGACAACTCCTATCAAGGCATTTAGAGAAAATGTAATCACTGTCACATTCTTCAAATTGAGCAGGGAAGCTTCATAATTCTTAAACAAGTATAGGAGCGCATTCCCCAAAAGTGCCACATGCCCGATGATAAAGGACAGGATGGTCACGTGTGGAAACGGATAAGGGTCAAAGAGTGGGTATGCCAGAGCTGCAGTTGCTCCAAAGGTTCCTAGAAGTGCAAAGTATTGCTTGTACTTGGAAGTCCCTGGAATCAAGAGCATAACAAACATGGCGATACGGCAATGATAGAAAGGCAAACTTTCTGATAAGGGCATGTGATTTCCCCAATACCAGCTATACAGAACAATCAGTTGAAGAGACTGAAGGATCTGAATGAAGCGCTGGTAAGCCACCTTGTCGCGGTAACGATAAGAAATATAGAAAGTAATAGCCAGTAAACATAACAAACCAATATACCAGTGGAGTTCAAACTGGGGCGGTTCTGATATCTGTGTGGTAAATAATTGTTCCCACAAATTCATATTCTATTCCTCGTTCATCTAGCCAGAGTAGTAGAAAGCTCACTATTCTAGCTTTTAAATTTTTTTGAAAAAGCTTGATTCCATGCCATGCATAGAACACTTGTGTCTTAAATTCGCAACCTATTATATCATTTGTATCGCAGAAATGCATCTTACAAACACCCTTTTTTGATTTGCAGACTTCTCTAGCATAACCTAATCAATATATTGCTCTCTTTGTCCCTGATAAACTTGCCAAAGAATCTCCATTTGTTCCTTGGTGATGCGTTTTTCAGATAAGGCTGGCAGTTGGTCAATAGCAAAAAATTGAAGGTCGGCAATCTCTTGATTTTCTTGAAATTGTCCGTCAAGAAGTTGACATTCAAAGACAAACTTTGCATATTGTTTGCTCTGTAGTTGGAAACGATTGGTGTCAAAAACTGCAAGTAACCTTTCAGCCTTTGCTGTAAAACCGGTTTCTTCTTTAATTTCTTTGAGAATATTTTCGGTTGGAGAGTAGCCGACTTCACCAAATCCACCTGGCAAAGCCCAACTATCCTCCCCTTTTCCTCTAACTAAACATACTTTTTCATTCTCAACAATCCAAGCACGGACGTCCATCAGAGGAGTTGCGTAAGCGGAAGTTGGTCTCAGGAGCTCCGTTACTTCCTCTTGCTTTAGTTCTGTAGTTTCTCTCAAAATATCAGATAAGATCGCACGCAAGTCCTCGTAGCGTTCACGGTCAAAAGGATCTTTTGTAAAGGTTAATCCAGTATCCGTAATGGCTAGCATTCTTTGAAGATGCTTGACAAAATCACTTGCATTCATTCTCTAAACTTTCTACCAACTTAGCTAGATTCATAGAGTTCGAGCCTTTGAGCAGAATTTGGTCATTGGCACCGAGGCTTTCCTTGACCTGCTTGACAAGGTCTTCAAATTGATCTTCGCTCGCAGTTTTCTTAAAGTAGAATACATGACCGATTGGGAACATTTGACTGGCAAGTTGGGCCAATTCAGCAATGTCTTCCCCGTAGAAAATAACCGTATCAAGCACATCTGGGGAAAGGCTCAAAATCATCTGATTATGGAGTTGAACAGACTGGTCACCGAGTTCCTTCATGTCTGCCAAGACAGCAATTTTCTTACCACCTTCATTGGCAGGAATAGCCGAAAAAGTCTCTAAAATCAACTTCATGGCTGTTGGGTTAGCATTGTAGACATCTGACAGGATATCTGCTCCATTGGCTGCTTTCTTCCACTCAGTACGATTACGGGTCAATTCTAGGTTCTGAAAGGCTTGACGAATTTGCTCCTCTGAAACTCCTTCTTGTAGAGCCACATAAGCAGCAATCATAGCATTGGTAGCATTGTACTTACCAGTCACTGGCAAATCAAGGGCTTGTTCCAAGAAATTGGCCTTAAAGGTCAGACTATCCTTGCGCTCAACCAAGTCTGTAATTTCCAGCTCTGCTCCTTGCCCAAAACGAACCACCTTTTTATCAGTTGGCAAGTAGTCCTCTACAACAGGGTCAGTCGGAGCTAAAAGCAAGGAACCCGAAACCATGCCATCTGCAATTTGCATTTTGCCTTTAGCAATTTCTGAACGGTCTTTGAAAAAGGCCAAATGGGCTTCTCCAACCAAGGTCACGATGGCTGTCTTAGGATGAGCCAATTCAGACAAGAGATGAATATCTCCCAAGTGATCCTGCCCCATCTCCAAGACCAACTTTTCTGTCCCCTCAGGCATATGGAGAACTGTGTAGGGAAGTCCAATCTCATTATTGTAATTGCCTTGAGTTTTGTAGGTCTTGTAGGTTGTTGACAGTAAATGCGCCAGCATATCCTTGGTCGTCGTCTTACCATTTGAACCTGTAACAGCAAAGACATCAACAGCCGTTTTTTCAAGATAGTAGGCTGCGAGAGTTTGAAAGGCAGACAAAACATCATCTACTAGAATGTAGGGATGATTTGCAACCTCTTTCTCGGATAAGGTTACTGCTGCACCATTTTCAAAAGCCGTTTCGATAAAGTCATGACCATCGCGCGCACCTTTAAGGGGCACAAACAAATCACCTGGCCCAATCAAACGACTGTCAAACTCTGCCTTAACTAGCGGACTATCTGGATAAACTGTCACATCATTTTTAGCTCCAACAGCTTGTGCCACTTCGTGGATTGTTAATTTCATTTCTACTCCTTTAAAAAGGGCTGAAGTCCACGAACTCGACTCACCTTGCAGTGATAGTTCTGGCTTCTACCCTCTCTTTCATTTTATAGCAAATGCGCTTCGCGCTTGTCAAAGCTTTCCTTGGCAAGGTCAACCAAACGTTCGATTAGTTCTGGGTAGCTGATTCCCATATTGTCCCAAAGTAGTGGGTACATAGACCACTGGGTGAAACCCGGCATAGTATTAAGCTCGTTTAGGAAAATCTCGCCCTTATCTGTATAGAAGAAATCACAACGAGACAGACCGAGACCACCGATCGCTCGGAAGGCTGTTTCTGCATTTTGACGCATGACAGCTACTACATCATCACTAATTCTAGCTGGGATATCCATTGTAATCTTGTTGTCAATATACTTGGCATCATAGTCGTAGAAAGCAACATCCTTGACCACTTCACCAGGAAGCGTGCTCTTAACACCATAGTTGCCCAAGAGACCAATCTCGATTTCACGGGCATTCACCCCTTGCTCTACCAAGACACGACTGTCATATTGGAAGGCGAGCTCCAAAGCTTGGCGGAGTTCCTCATGGTTTTCAGACTTAGAAATACCTACACTGGAACCCATGTTGGACGGCTTCGTGAAGACTGGATAAGTCAATTTTTCTTCAACTTCAGCGATTTTAGCAGTCACATCATCACCTTCGACGATAGCCACATAAGGAACTTGGGCAATACCAGCAGATTCCAAAACACGTTTAGTCGTGATTTTATCCATGGCAAGACTGGATGACAAGATGTTGCAACCAACGTAAGGCATTTTCAAAACTTCAAGGAATCCTTGAACAGAGCCATCTTCTCCCATTGGACCATGAAGGACTGGAAAGACCACTGCACCTTCCTCATAGATAGCACTTGGTGCAACTTTCTTATCCCAGTCAATGGTCGCATTGGTCATGAGACGATCTTCTTGCCCCGGAGTCTGGCTAAATTCTTGCGTTTTGATAAAGTCACCTGACTGACTGATAAAGAAAGTCTTGACTGTGAAACGGTCGTAGTTGACCGCACGCATGACACTCTCAGCTGATAGTACAGAGACCTCACGCTCTGCACTACGTCCACCGTATAAAAGAATAATTGTTTGTTTCATATTACTGTCCTATTTTCTAATAGAATACTCGCACCCTAGTATATCATATTTGCTTCTTTTTTGAAACTTGAACATGGTACTGGTAGTCAAGAAATATAAAAAAAGAGACCGATAACGACAAACTCGGTCTCCCCATTCTTGTATAAATGAATTGAGTTCGTAAATTTGTCTACTCCTACAACTCTGTCCGATTTTCAATGGCTCGTAAGAGTGTGACTTCGTCCGCATACTCGATATCTGCTCCCACGGCTAGACCTCGTGCTAGGCGAGTAACCTTGATACCAGCTGGTTTGAGGAGGCGAGAAAGGTACATAGATGTCGCTTCTCCATCCGCTGTCGCATTGGTTGCCACAATCACCTCTGAAACCTCACTATCCATGAGACGGGTCATAAGACTCTTGAGGTTGATATCGTCTGGGCTGATACCATTCATAGGAGAAATGAGGCCGTGCAAGACGTGATAGAGGCCGTGGTATTCTTGGATATTTTCCATAGCAGCCACATCGCGACTATCCTCTAACACCAAGATCGTTGTCTGGTCTCGAGTCGGGTCCGTACAAATTGAGCAAGGGTCATCATCCGTCAAACGACCACAGATGGAACAATAGGTCAATTCCCGCTTAGCAGACAGGAGATTTTTGGCAAATTCATTGACATCGTCATCAGACATTCCAATAGTATAGAAGGCTAGGCGGGTAGCCGTTTTAATCCCGATACCTGGTAACTTTGAATAGCTATCAATCAGCTTGGCAATAGGTGTTGGATACAGCATAAGTTCCTTTCTAATTCATTGGATGGTGTTGGTGATAAAGATTGATAATGTCGCGTGCAATCGAAGGTCCGACACCGTTTGTAAGGTTGGTGTTATGAGGAAAGACGACCGCGACCGCGATTTGGGGATTTTCGGTCGGTGCATAGGCGACCGCGTTGGTATTATTGGCTTTTTGACCACCATTAACGTAACTTTCGGCAGTACCTGTCTTTCCACTGATGGAAACGGCTGCGCCATTTGAAAAGGCACGACCTGTTGTCAGAGAACTTCCACCGTGAGAAACTTGATAAAATCCTTGTTGGAGGATGGAAACATCAGACTCAGAAATATTAATTTTATTCATTTCTTTGGTATCAATAGTTTGGATTAAGTTCCCTAAACCACCATGTTCATTATTTCCATAAATCCCCTCAACAATGTGAGGTGCAATCCGAACACCATTGTTGGCAATGGTTCCAACATACTGGGCCAATTGCATTGGAGTATAGTTATCAAACTGGCCAAATGCATTGGTAATGTAATTAGCAAAATTATACTCTTTTGGTATAAAACCAGTTGACTCATCTGGAAGGTCGATGCCCGTTGAAGCACCTAGACCATATTCCGCAAATGTCGCACGCAATTTCCCCATAGCTGATTCCAAATTACTAGTTCCAACAAACATATTAGGTTGATAAGTTTGACCCATGATACCCAAAGCCGTTTGAACCATGTAGGCATTAGATGAATACTCCAAAGCTTCTACAGCTGTAATCGGAAATGAACCGTAGGCCTGAGTGTACCAAGAATTAATCGGAGCTGAACCTTGGAAGACAATCGGTTGGTCTGTCAAGGTTTGATTTCCTGACAAAACTCCATTCTCCCAACCAGAGCTGATAGTTGCTGCCTTAACAACCGAACCTGGGACAAAGACATTGGTTACCGTTCCAAGCGAATCTGAACTTAATTTTCCGGATTCGACATCATGCTTGACACCTGACATGGCCAAAACTGCTCCGGTTTTAGGATTAAGAGCTACAGCGTAGACTCCTTCAGAGTATTTGGCTCCACCATTGCCCAACTCTGAGTTGAAGTAGCTCTTGAGTAGGTCGTCCACACCATTCTGGAAAGCTAGGTCAACCGTTAACTTGATGTTGTTTCCTTTGCTTCCTTCTTCGACATTTTCCACACTTTCCATATTTCCGTGTTTGTCGAGGTGGATTTCTTTGACGGAGCGTTTGCCTTGAAGAACATCTTCATATTGCTTTTCAAGATAGGAAGTTCCCACTCGGTCATTGAGAGAATACCCTTTTTTGAGATAGGCATCAACTTCCTCTGCTGGAAGTCCTGACTTTTCATTTGAAACGCTACCGACGATTGTCGATAAAGATGTATCCAGTACTTTACGATCCCATGAGGTTGAAATGCTGATACCTGGTAATTCCTTGGACGCTGACGCAACGAGAGCAACTTGGGTATCATCTAAGGCATCCGTAGAAATGGTACCCGTCGCAAAATTTTCAACGGCATTGAGCTGACTAAAGAGATAGATTTCCTTTTTCTGGTCATCTGTATAATTAAGTTGACTCACGTCAATGCTTTCAACCGCATTATTGTAAAGTGTCGCTTCCGATAAGCGGTTCCCATCTGAATCCAGGCGTTTGTCGCTTGGCAAGGATTCGACTGTTTTTTTGTAAATATCCTGGTCCGCCAAGTAGTAGTCTGCAATCTGTCGATCTGTCAGATCAGGAGAGGTTACATTTACATACGTGAGGAGTTTCTTGGCTGTCTCCTTCAATTCAGTTGCTGTCATTTTATTGTTTCGTGTGAAAGAAACAACTTGCTTGACAGTATTTTCTACCAAGGGTTTCCCTGCCGCATCATAGATCTGTCCACGAGCTGAACTGGTTGTTACCCTTGTTTGGCTGGCTGAGGCCAATTTTGTTTCATAGAAATCTTTATTGAGCACCTGCATGTATAACAAACGACCAATAATGGCCATAAAGAGCAGGATGACAATCGCAAATAATAAATTAAGCCGAATCGGAATCGAATGGCTATTAAATTTTCTCATACAGCTAAGACTCTTTTCTAGAAAAATTTCTGATTTTTACCCTTATTTCCCCTAAAATAATAGAGCAAACAGGTAAAGCTCAGTACATTTCATTGTACCATATTTTACGGAGAAACTCTTGGAAAAGTCGAAGCATTTTTTGACTTTTAACTGAAAATGCCTTTTTATTTGGTTATCCTATTTTCTATGATATAATGATAGTAATAGTTAGGAAAGCGTTAACTTTTAAGACTTTGACTCATAAAAAGGAGCCTCATGAACAAGCCAGATATCGCAACCATAATCGATCTCCATTTTGAAGAATTAACCGAGCTCGAGCAAGAAATCGCTCGCTATTTTTTACAAGCTGAAACGATCCAAGATGATCTCTCTTCTCAGCAAGTTACCCAGAAATTACATATCTCCCAAGCAGCCTTGACCCGCTTTGCCAAAAAGTGTGGTTTTACAGGCTACCGAGAGTTCGTCTTTCAATACCAGCATCAGGCTAGTAAACCGGACACTCATTCGCACAAACACAGTCCTTTGACCAAACGTGTTTTGCGAAGCTACAGTATCATGCGAGAACAAACTCAGGATTTGATTGACGAAGAACAACTGGAACGCGTCGCCCAATTAATCGATGACGCTGAACGAGTTTACTTTTTTGGGACGGGAAGTTCTGGTCTGATTGCCCGTGAGATGAAACTGCGCTTTATGCGTCTAGGTGTTGTCTGTGAAGCTTTGACCGATCGGGATGGCTTTGCTTGGACGACCAGTATCATGGATGAAAACTGTCTGGTACTTGGCTTTTCCCTATCAGGAACTACCCAATCCGTCCTCGATAGTTTGTTGGATGCCAAGGAAATGGGTGCCAAGACCATTTTATTTACCAGCGCTCCAAACAAAAACAGTCATGCCTATACCGAAACGGTCCTTGTCGCAAGCCACAGTCAATCTTCTTACATCCAGCGTATTTCCGCTCAACTCCCTATGCTCATTTTAATAGATTTGATTTATGCCTACTTTTTAGAAATCAATCGCGAGAGCAAAGAAAAAATCTTTAACAGCTATTGGGAAAATAAAAAACTCAACGGCTATCGTAGACAAAAACGCGTTAGAAAATCCTAGTTTGGTTGAACCAAACTAGGATTGTTTTGTTTTTAAATGGTAATAGGCACCTAACATCCCTGCGGTATTTTGGTGATGGACAAATTCTAATCGTAAAATAAAACGAGCTATTCTTCAGAAGTACGTTCTATAAGATTATAGTTTAATGCAAAGTGTAGCGATGTAGTCATTTCCATAAGGTGATAATCTATGTCTTTTGTCACACGATTCATAAAAATCGATCATAGCGAGGCCGTTTTTTAGTTGTCCTCTAATCTGACTTTCTAAGGTATGGCTAAATTCATATCCATATTCTGGATTGATGGTGATTTTGCCTTCCTCTTCAAGGTCTCTTGAATTAAAAGGTAGTGAAAACTTTAAAAGTAATTCCTCATCGGGTTTGTCCCATACAGTGTCAGCATCATACATGTAGATCCAGGGATTCATAAATCCGACCATTAACAAACCGCCCTTTTTCAATACGCGAGAGGCTTCTTTATACATGTTTTCTAAATTCTCTATGTATACATTTGAAACCGGATTAAAAACAATATCAAAAGTTTCATTTTCAAATGGAAATGGTTTTGTCATATCGCTTTGAACGGTATTGATTTTTAAGCCCTCTCTTTTAGCAACCAACTCATCTCTTTCTAATTGTGATGTGGAAAAATCCATGATGGTGACATCATAACCTTTTGCAGCAAAAACGGGACCCTGCTGTCCACCACCACAAGCTAACCCTAATATCTTTTTCCCGTTTGCTTTTTCAAACCATTCTATCGGAACTTTTTTCCCAACAGTTAAGGCAACAGAAATTGGATGTTTTCTAACTTCTTCTAATTCTTCCTGTGTCAATGGCTCAGTGTAGTCATTTTTTACATTATTCCATCTATCTTCATTTAATTTTATATAATTGTTCATCTTACAATCTCCTCGCAATTTTATAGTATTTCGATTTAAATTGGATGTGTTGCCACACTTCTCTTACCTCTAGAAATTTTAATTTGTCAATTTTTCGTCCATCTCATTATATCATTTTTCCATTTACTCAAGCTAAATATCAATTCAATGGATGATAGAATTGCTCTCTCCTTAACTTCTCATGCAAGTCGGTTATTTTCTCCTAGTTTCTCACGATTACATCCTTTGGCTCAAATTTTTCAATAAAAAAAGAATTAAGCAAAACAGTTTTCACTCGAGTAGTGATTCAGTGTTTTTCTTAATTCTATAGTTCCAAACTAGGATTGTTTTGTTTTAAAATGATAATAGGCTCCCAACATCCCTGCTGTATTTTGGTGATGGGCAAATTCTAATCGTGTTTTTTCAGCTAAGCTTGGTACCAAGGCGGCCTTCAAGGATGCGCGAATCTTTGGTTTGAGGATAGCCTCTTGCCCCATGATACCGCCACCGAGAATGACTACTTCTGGATTGGCAACGTAGCAAATATTTGCCAGACCTTTCCCAAGGTAATCTACCATGCGGTCAATACCTGCCATACAGATTTTATTTCCTTCAGTGGCTTCCTTGAAAATGCGTCGGCCATTCCACTGATCAACTGGATCACCGTGAGCCGCTGCCACATATTCTACCAAAGCTGTCGTAGAAGCCAGGTATTGGAATGCTCCATCCTGCATGTGCATGTAACCGACTTCGCAGGCCGAATTGCTAAATCCATGGAAGACCTTCCCATCCATAATCAAGCAACCACCGATACCTGTTCCAATGGTCAAGCAAAGTGTGACACTCGCTCCCTTTCCTGAACCAGATACTGCCTCAGCCAGACCTGCACAGTTGACATCATTTTCAATCTCACAAGGAATAGTAAAACTCGTCTCGATTTCCTTCTTGAACTGGGTTCCTGCATAGTTGGGAATCTGAGGACCAGCGTAGAAAATCTCACCCTTATCTGGATCCACCATCCCTGCCGAAGAAATGGCAACACCTGCTACTGGGCCTTTTTCTAAATAGCTGGCTACGATATCTTTGGTTTTTTGTAAGATATGAGGACCACCCTTATGCGCCTCAGTTGGCATTTCATGCGATTCAACAAGTTGACCTTCTTGGTCAATCAAACCATATTTGATATTGGTTCCACCGATATCAATTGCAACGTAGTGTGTCATAAATACCTCCTTATGGATTAGAGGAAGCGCTTCTTGGTTTCACGAATCAAGGCTGCAGCTGCTTCTACAACTGGTCGATCTTCTTCAGTCACTGGCGTCAATGGTGAACGAACTGAACCAATGTTCAAACCTTCATTGATTTTCAAAACTTCTTTGATGACACCGTACATATTTCCATGTGCAGCAGTTAGTTTGCCAATGATTGCGTTGATAGCATACTGCAATTCACGCGCTGTTTCCAAATCTTTCTCTGCAATCAACTCATTAAGTTTCAAGAAGAGTTCTGGCATAGCACCGTAAGTACCACCGATACCAGCTTTAGCACCCATAAGTCGTCCACCTAGGAACTGTTCATCTGGACCATTGAATACGATGTGGTCTTCTCCACCAAGGCTGACAAAGGTTTGGATATCTTGAACTGGCATAGAAGAGTTCTTAACACCGATAACACGAGGATTCTTCAACATTTCAGTGTAGAGACTTGGAGTCAAAGCAACACCTGCTAATTGAGGAATGTTGTAGATAACATAGTCTGTGTTTGGTGCTGCAGAACTGATATCGTTCCAGTATTTAGCAACTGAGTATTCTGGCAAACGGAAGTAAATCGGTGGAATCGTTGCAATGGCATCTACACCCAAACTTTCTGCGTGGCGAGCAAGTTCCATACTATCTTTGGTATTGTTGCAGGCAACATGGGCGATGATAGTCAATTTTCCTTTGGCAACTGCCATGACTTCTTCCAAAATCAATTTGCGATCTGCCACACTTTGGTAGATACATTCACCAGAAGAACCATTGACATAGAGACCTTGAACTCCCTTATCAATGAAGTATTGAACCAAAGCACGTGTGCGCTCTGGGCTTACTTCTCCTTGATCATCGTAACATGCGTAGAAGGCTGGAATGACACCTTCGTATTTTTTCAAATCTGACATAGATTTTCTCCTAAGATTTCTTTTTTCTGCTGAGAGCAGTTCTATTTTTTACAAGTTTAGTATACACCTTGTGAAAATCGCTTTCAATATCTTGTATACACTTAGATTTTAGTTTCTACTTGTATTTTAGAAACTATAACGATTGAAAGTAGTTTCAGAAAGATCTCATCCTACTGGTATTTTGCGAAAATTTTCTCCATCAATCCTACTTGGAGAAAGACCAGCAAACCAAAACCAAAGAGTATAAAGGCTGACCCACCCAGAAGGAGAGTGAAGGCGGATAGATAAAGAACCATCACAATGAGAAAGAGAATGGCTAACATGAGGAAGAACCATGGAAAGTTAAAACTTGCCAAGATAAGCCCTTTTTGCAACACTTCTTTCCAAGACAAATCATAGCGCGCAGCGATGGGATAACTAGCCAACATCACCAGAGTGAGGAAGATGAGAATCCCTAAACAAATAGCTTTCACAATCTGAAAAGGTAAAACTGTTTGGCCCCAGAAGAGATAGAGATCTAGAAGGCTTAATGACACAATGCCTAACTCCAGCAAACCTAATTGGAAACCCAGTTTCAGATTTTGCTTGAAGGCTCTTAGATAAGTTCTAAAGACTGGTACCCGTCTGCTTCTCTTAATCTCAAACATGGTTTCATAGAGGCTGATTTTCGCCACTCCAATCGTCACGATGGGCAAACAAGAGACGACAAAAAGAAGATTGACTGTCACAATATCCAAGACTTTCTCACTGAAACGCATGAGAAAATTATCTGTATCAAATGCTGCCTTGATAAGGCTTACTCCTTTTTGTGCCATGTTTGCTCCTCCTGATTCTTTTAATCAATCAAAATTTTAAAGAGATACTTGCGAACTTTTTCTTCCATCCCTGCGTAGCCATTTGGCTGGTGAGGTTCTCCTGGGAAGAAAATCGCAAAATTGTGATAGCCCAACAAGAGTGGGTATTTTTCATGACAATGGACAAAACCAATGTCACTCGCTTCGTCGAATGCTACTGCTTCATCTTTGATACGTGAACCGTAGCTCGAATATTCATGTCCTTCTACCAGTAAATGCAAGTCTGCATAGTTCTTATGGTGTTCAAATTGATCATTTTCAGCTTGATTGAGGATATTTTCCTGAACAACTAGAAAGACCTTGTCCCCGTCAATCTCATACTTACCGAGTTCGAAAGAATCCTTACGGTGCTGATAGAGATAGTCGATAGCCTTGTCTAGATTGGGATGGATTCCCTTGTAAAAGGCGATGTTTTTCAAATCGTCAAAAATCATACTGTTTCCTTCGTTTCTGATAGTTAACTAAAATCATAAATTAAGTTGATAAGTGTCTGACAAAACTTCACGAAGTAACTGCATACTCTCCATTTTGTAGACACTTATGAAACTATATTTCTCTTAGTCTATAACATATTCTTCTGAATTTTGATAGACAGTTTTTCCTATACTCAATGAAAATCGAAGAACAAACTAGGAAGCTAACCGCTGGCAATACTTAAGTATGGCAAGGTGATGCTGACGTAGTTTGAATTCGATTTTCGCAAGGTCTTAACCTTTGACCGCTCCCATAGTGATACCCTGTGTGAAGGATTTTTGGAAGACAAGGAAGACTGTTACGATTGGCACGGCTGCAAGGGCCGCACCCGCCATGATCAAACCGTAGTTGGTCGCCATTTCGGCCTGCATGGTTGCAACCCCGAGTGAGATGGTCAAGTTTTGACGTGAGGTCAACATAACCAACTGCATAAAGTAGTCGTTCCAAGTATTGATGAAGGTAAAGATCGCAAGAGCTGCAAATCCCGGTTTCACGATAGGGAAGGCTACGCTCCAGAAGGTACGAATCTCACCACAACCGTCGATTTTCGCTGATTCAAGCAATTCTGTAGGGATGTTTTCGCTGAATTGTTTCATGAGGAAGACCCCGAATGGCCATCCGATCAAAGGCAAGATAACTGCCCAAAGTGTATCGTGAATTCCCATGAAGTTGACGATACGCACCAATGGCACAAGGACAACTTGTTTTGGAAGAGCCATGGCAGCGATAAAGACTGCAAAGAGGATGCGTTGACCATAGAAACGTTTTTTAGCCAAGACATAACCTGCTAGAGAAGAGGTTGCACAGACTAAGAACATGGTTACCAGTGAGATAAATACAGAGTTCCACATCCACTGCATAGCAGGGTTTTGCACCATGAGTTGTTGGAAGTTTTCCATGGTTGGCATTTTAGGGAACCATTGTGGTGGAATCATAATGGTATCAGGCTGTGATTTGAAGGCCCCTGTCAAGATCCAGTAGAATGGAAAGATGAACAGTACGGTCAACAAGAGCAAGATAATCGTTGAGATAACAGTGAAAGCTGTTAAGGGTTTCTTTTGTGTAGGTTGCATAACTGTCTCCTTTCTTTAGTATTCTACGTCGTTTCCGAGGATCTTGAATTGAGCAAAGCTGACAATGGCAATCATCACTGCCAAGAAGACACCGATAGTATTGGCATAGCCGTACTCTGTCAATTGGAATGCTTTTTCGTAAAGGTAGTACATCAAGGTACTTGTTGAGTAGTTTGGACCACCAGAAGTCAACAATTGAATCAAGGCGAAACATTGGAATGAGTTGATGGTTGTGATGATCGCGATGTAAAGGGTTGTTGGAAGAAGGCTAGGCCATTTGATCTTCCAAAACACTTGAAACTCAGTCGCACCGTCAACACGCGCCGCTTCAACAAGTGAGTTGTCAATATTCCCCATGGCAGCGATATAAAGGATAATCGGTTGACCAACAGATGTTGTCAAAAGGATGATCATAATCGCTAGCAAAGCCCAGTTTTTGTCACCCAGCCAAGAAATGTTTTGGCTGATGATGTGGCTTGACTTAAGGACAAAGTTTAGAATCCCTGATAGGGGGTCATAGATCCATTTCCATACAACCGTTACGGCAACACTACCTGTAACTACAGGAAGGAAGAAGACGAAACGATAGAAAGAACGGGCAATGGCATTTTGATGATAGGTTTGAGATGCTACAAAGAGCGAGAAGAGAACCACAATCGGAACAGATCCAATAACCAGGATAACGGTATTGATCAAAGACTTCATAAAGACAGGGTCTTTAAACATGCGAATGTAGTTGTCCAAGCCCACAAACTCAAATTTAGTCATGGAGTAGTTAAAGAAACTTGTAATGAATCCCATAATCATAGGAGCCAAGACAAAGATGACAAAGAAGAATAACACTGGTGCTAGGAAAGCGTAGGAAATCACTGTTTCCCGCATACGAATTTTATTGACTTTCACAGTCGGCACCTCTCTTTCAAATAGAATAGTTTTTGATTTTCTTGAACTGTTTTAAAACCAAAATGAAATTTTTTAAGATTCGCTTATGTAAGAACTTCATTTTAATTTCGTGACAGTTCCTACCATTTCAAACAAAAGTCCCCCTTTTCTTACACCATAGTGCACAGGGAAAAGGGGGGAATCAATCTGACTTAGTGCTTATTGTTTTGTAGCTTTTTTGATGGTTTCGTTAGCTTTTTCAGTGAAGGCTTTCAAAGCATCCGCTGGTTTTTCGTCACCATTTGATACAGATTGCAACATTGGGAACCAAAGTGTTCTCATTTCAGCAAATCCATCGATAGTGTTGTAGTATGGTGAGTAGTATTTAGTCCAACCACTGATTGTTTCCATACGTTTGTCTTCATAAAGTTTGCCAAATGAAGTACGAACTGGGAAGGCACCTGTACGAACTACGTCTTTAGGACCCCATTCTTTGTCGTCTGCGATGAATTGAACGAATTTCTTAGCAGCTGCGACTTTCTTATCGTCTTTGTTGTTAAATACTGCAAATCCGTTTACAAGGTATTCAAGAGATGGTTTACCAGAGTCTGATGGGAATGGTACTTCTACCACGTCTACCTTACTTGCTTCCAAGAGTTTCGCTTGGATACCGTTTTGAGCTGGTGCCCAAAGGATTGTGTATGAAGTTTGACCGTTCGCAAAGTTTTGGATATCTGCTCCACCGTCAAATTGTGAACCATTGTTCAACAAACCGTCTTTAATCCAGCTAGCAGCTTTTTCAAGACCTTTGACGAATTTAGGATCGTCTGTTGTATATTTGGTTACGTCTTTGTCTGTTACAGAACCGCCATAAAGGTTTGCGATGAAGGCACGTGTTCCTTGGTCTCCCCCTTGACCAGAACTGAACAATGAACCTGGTGTATAGCCTTTATCTTTAAGCGCTTTCAAAACTTTTTCAAAGTCATCAGTTGTCCAACCTTCTTTTACAAGGTTTGCAACTCCAGCATCTTCCAACATTTTCTTGTTCATAGCCATGTAGAATGGAGCTGAACTGATTGGATACATGTAAGCTTTATCTCCAGCCTTACTTGCTTGTACGATGTTTTCGTTGTTGACATCTTTGACGAATTCGTCTGTGAAGAGATCGTTCAACTCAGCCAATTTACCATTTTTACCGTATTGGATGATACGCCCTGGTGCGTCAAAAAGTACGTCTGGCGCTGTTCCTGCTTCGATGGCTGTTGTGATCTTTTCAGGACCTGACTTGAAGTCGATGGTTTCCAATTTCACTTTTACATCTGGATTTGCTTTTTCAAAAGCTTCGATGATTGATTTTTCATAAGTTCCAACACCGTCACCTGTTTTTTCTTGTGTGAATACTGGGAATGCCCACCAAGTGATTTCTGTTTTTCCGCTATCGCTTCCTGATTTTCCAGCATCTTTACTTCCACCAGAGTTACCACAAGCAGCAAGGCCAAGAATCGCAGCACTCGCAAGTACTGTACAAGCTAGTTTTCTAAATTTCATTTGTATTCTCCTAATTGTTAAGCGTGTCCATATTGGATAGTGAGTAACCTTCTATTTGTATACGTTTTCATTTCATTTGACGCATCGACCACTCTCCTCTGTTTTGAGATTGTATTATTTAAGACCGGCAACAAAGCGTTCCGTAATCTCTTTTGGTCTAGTAATAGCTCCACCAACAACGATGCCTCGCACCCCATATTCAAGGATTTGCTTGGCTTGTTCTGGTGTATGAATTTTCCCTTCAGCGATGACATCCACACCTGCTTCACAAAGTTTTTTGATTAGTTCAAAGTCTGGACCATCTACTTTCGGACTATAAGAGGTATAACCTGATAGGGTTGTTCCAACAAAATCAACACCTGCTTCGACTGCAGCTATTCCCTCTTCAAAAGTACTGGTATCAGCCATTAAGAGTTGATGCGGATATTTTTCTTTGACTTGTCGGATAAAGTCCTGAATTTCCAAACCATCGTAACGTTCACGTTTGGTACAATCCAGAGCAATGACCTCAATGTCTAGTTCAGCCAGTTCATCAACTTCTCTCATCGTAGCTGTAATGAAAGGCTCCTGTGGCGGATAGTCACGTTTGATAATCCCGATAATCGGGAGTTTCGTAACCTCCTTAATCTCCTTGATATCGCGAACACTGTTTGCTCGGATACCGACTGCTCCACCTTGCTCAGCCGCTTTGACTAGCAAGGGGATAACCCCTCCCGCTTCTGTATAAAGCGGTTCATGAGGAAGTGCCTGACAAGAAACAATGATTCCATCTTTGATTTGTTCAATCAAGGCTTCTTTACTGATCTGTGGCATCCCATTTCCTCCTTTTCTTTGTTCCTATGGGCTTATTATATATCATTTGTTAAGCGCTTTCAATAGTTTGTAGTGGAATAGATTTCAGTTTCAAAACTATTTTATAGAACAGACTATCCTGAAAGTAGTTTCAGGCATCTTAGAATTTCTTATTAGCACACCTTGAGCCGAAAGAAAAAGATAACAGACTGAAAAACCTGCTATCTCCTTCTATTTTTACAAAGTCAAATGATTAGAATTATTCTCTTACTTTTCTCTCTTTTTCCCCATTGCAAACAAACCAAGGAAGAAAGCTGTTAATCCTAGTGAAGCTAGGAAGCCGCTCTCCTTGTTCCCTGTATCAGGAAGTGTCTGCTGAGCAAGAGGAGCTTTGTAAGTATAATCTTCTTTTTTAGTAAGAGTTACAAGTGAATCAATTTCCTTATATTCTGCAATTTCATGTACAGCTGCATCGGCTGCATTCACGCCACCTGTGTACTCTGGAAGTTCATGGACAGCTGCCTCAACAGCATTAACTCCGCCTGTAAATTCTGGCTTCTCGACTGTTGGGGCTGGCTCTTCGCCGGATGTCCCTAGTGAGCCTGTGTACTCAGGGAGTTCATGGACTGCTACCTCAACAGCATTAACTCCACCTGTAAATTCTGGTTTTTCAACTGTCGGAGCTGGCTCTTCGCCGGATGTCCCTAGTGAGCCTGTGTACTCTGGGACTTCATGAACTGCGGCCTCAACAGCATTAACACCGCCTGTAAATTCTGGTTTTTCAACTGTTGGTGCTGGTTCCTCACCTGCTGTGCCTAATGAACCTGTGTACTCTGGGATTTCATGAACTGCGGCCTCTTCACCATTCACACCGCCTGTAAATTCTGGTTTTTCAACTGTTGGTGCTGGTTCCTCACCCGCTGTCCCTAGTGGGCCTGTATATTCTGGCACTTCATGAACAGCAGCTTCACTTCCGTTCATTCCATTCGAAAGCTTAGTGCCCGCTACAGAGACTGGTAAATTATGCATACTTTCAATAGCACCTTCTGCCAGACCTGTAACTTTTTGACCCATATCCTCTGAATCCACCGTAAATAGGAGGGTTTTTGTGTCATACTGGGTCATGAAGCGTGCTGTTTTACCGTTTGCCAATTGAAGGGTTGGTGCCTTGTTGACCAATACTTCCGAATCAAACTCCATAGCAAGGATGCCTGGCCATTTTTCAATCGCATATTTCACTTTTGCTTCCTTAGGAGAAATCCAATCCTTGGTCAAGAAATCCCAGTTGAATTTCTTATAGGATAAAGTATAATCGTTTTGATTGCCATCCGCATGCTCATAAAGCAAACCATATTCGCCATTTCCGAGTTCTTGGAGTGAGTTGTAAGCAAACTTACCACTTTGTATAGGATTGTGTTTCAACCATGTCAACTCACCATTCTCCTCAACACGAGCCAGGTGAACCAAACCATTGTTGCGTCCAGGACCACCAGCATTGCTGAGTAGAATGTATTCCTTTCCTTCATGCATGGTGTGAATAGCGGACATTTGAACATAAACGTCTTTTACTTGAGGATAACGTTTGATTTCCTTATCCCACGTTGCTCCTCCGTCATGACTGGTCGCAACCTGAAGATCACCAGTCAACCCACGCATAAAGAGCTTGAGATCCCCATTATTCAACTGAACAACAGTTGACTCCGTATTTTGGGCGCCTGGATTATTCATGGTTGAAGAGTGAATGGTTTGGTTGCCTACTGGACGGTTATCATTAACTGCTTCCCCTGCTTGCCATGTTTCTCCATGATCATCTGAATAAATTACACGAGATGATTGAGAACCACTTAGGTAGGAAACGTTGTTTGTTGTATAAACTGGAATCACCAGTCTTCCCTTATGAGGTCCTGTACGCAAGGCAATCCCAGTACCAGGTCCAGTTCCTAGAAAGTGCATCCAATCTTTCCGAATCCCATGTGTAATATCTTTTGGTGCAGACCAAGTCTTCCCATCGTCATCACTGTAGGACATCCATAGGTAGTTGGTATTGGAAACTCTAAAAATATTCTTCTCGCTATACTCAAAATAAATATTCCCGATTAGCTCATTCCCTTTATACAAATCTCCCTTATCGCTATAGGCCGGTTTTTTAGGGTCAACGACGACGCGATAATCTGTCTTTCTGTTTTGAGGGTCGAAAACCTCTCCGTTTTCTCGAATTGTATAGCGACCTGATTCTCCTTGCTTATATAAAACTTGATAAACTTTATCTCCCACTTGTTCATAAGCTTTCGGAGCTTGCCCTGGTAATGAAAATACTGCCTTACTTTCAAGGAACATGTCATAAATTGCAAAAATTCTCTTTGTTTCAGGGTCTTGTACCAAGGCCATATCAATATTGACTGGAGATGGCCAATCTGCATGTTTAGCGTGCTCATTGTCACGAGGATTTGAGATTACGATTCGGTCTCCCCATGTTTTTCCATTATCTGAGCTACGACGAACAACCATCCCAATATCTCCCCAGTCAGAATGGTGCAAACGTCTTTCATCCGTTCCAGCAATCAGCGTTCCTTTATCAGTCTTGAGAAGAGCTGGGATACGATAACTCTTGATACCATCTTTATTTGGTTGATTGTTCCTACCACCTTCAAAGACGTCTTCTTTCTCAGTAACTTTTGCTCCCTCAGGAAGTTTCTGTTCCAATTCACCTCTTTCAAATAATTGACTCCGTGTTTGAACTTCATCTGGGCTTAAAGCACGATCATAAACAGTTAGGTTTCGAACTTGTAGGTTTGATGCCCAAACTGTTTTATTGCCCCGTTTGGTTGCTCCAAGTTGAGCTTGATTAACATCTGGCATATCTTTGATGAAGTTCCCAGATTTTAGGCTTGTTCGAGATAAGACACCGTTCACATAGAGACGAACTCGACCATGAGGTAACTCCGCTGTCGGTTGTTCGACAGTAAAGGTCACGGAATTCCATTGTCCTGGGCGAACTTTCAAAGGAGCATCTGTATACTTATCATAGAACTGCTCTCCGTTAGCGCCACGCCCTTCAATAAGAGCTGTATTATCAAGGACCGACATAGTAAAGTACTCATTTTCCTTGGTGTCACTGGATACAGAGAAGAGATTGTAAAAGCGTGGAGCTGATGCATCTGGTTTGAACTCCATGTGAACTGTAGCATTTTTTAGTTGCTTTAGTTTGTCTAGTTCACTTGATAAATCAACTCTCTGACCATTTGCTGCATTGGTTTCAACATCTTCTTTTTCAAGGACAGGATTAGCATTTTTTAAATCTCTTGAGTAATAGTCACGAGGAATAGCCCCCTGATCCTCTGATTCCTCTTCCTTATTTGCTTCTTCTGCAGGGGTTTCGGTAGAGGATGGGGTTTCTGATTCTGCACTCTCATTTTTTTTCAAATGGTCTTGGTCCACCTCAACGCCGTTGTCTTGAGCTGCTGCCAATTTACCAGCCAAATCCTTATCCAAATGAGCAAGATCTCCCGAGGACGCTTCTTTTGGCAATTCTGATAAACCTTGACCAGGTTCGACAGTTTCTGTATTGGCTCCTACTGCATTTCCCTGCTCTTGGGCTAAAACTGGCGAAACTCCAAATACAACTGTACCAATTAGTACAGAAGCTGTTCCAACTGCAAATTTCCGAATGCCATATCGCTGTTTCCGATGTGAAGATTTATAATTCATGTTTGTCCTTTCATTTTTCATAAAATAAAGCGCTTTCTTTTTTTCTTAAAATTTTTAGTTCCTCCAACTAAACAAGTAAAAAGAAAGTAACCGACTGAATGAGACCTCCCATTCTTCAAACGTCCACTGCTCTTACTCTTTGACCAAACAGCGGAAAGTTCCCTCCTTTCGCATAATGTCTTTCCCTTATTATACAATAAACTCTGAACTTTATAGCTAAATGATATAGAATAGATTCTACTTTTAAAACTATTTTAATATTTCAAATTTCCTGAAAGTACTTTTCGATTTTGGAAAACAAAAAGGGAGCTCAAGGCTCTCTTAAACTTATTTTTTTACATAGGAGAAAGGAATCTCACTGCCACAGAGCCAGTTGTAGACTTGGTCATTGACAAAAACATTCATGGCTTCGTGGGCATACTCTGGCATGATGCGATAGGCCTTGTCGCAGGTTAGACGGTTGTAAATCGCGAACTGGGTAATAGGATAGCAGACGTCATCATCCAAGCCCGTAATCATCTTGACCTCACCCTTGATACGATGGGCAAGATTTTTCACATCGATATAGGCAAGGGTCGCCATGATTTCCTCCTCTGTTTCATGGAAGGGATCGTGAAACTTAAAATAACGGAAGAGTTCATCATAGGCTTCACTGGTATTGCCAATCTCAAGCACTCGTCTAAAGTCTGACAAGAAGGGATAGATGGCAACTGTTCGCTGAATCCGAGGATTGAGCGCTGCTGCAACCAAAGCTAAGGCCCCTCCTTGTGAAGCGCCATAGCTAGAAAGTCGCTTCTCATCTACCTGAGGCAGACTAGCAATAATTTCGATCAACTGGTAAATATCCAGATAGACATCCTTATAAAAGAGATGCTCACGACCTTCCACAGCACCACGGATGATATGTCCCTTCACCGTATTTCCTAGTGGAGAGCGCAAGCCGTCTTGCGAGTAGCCTGACTGGCCACGAACGTCCATGGAAACAACACCGTAACCAGCCACGGTAAAGGCCAGCATGTCGGTCCAATCCCAGCCACGTCCCATATAACCATGGAAATGAAAGATAAGCGGAACTTTACCCTCACTCTTTGGAAGGACGACGCGTGCATAGACCTTGCCTTCGTTGGTTCCTTCAAAAGTGAGTTCATAGCACTTGACTTGGGGAATGTGGAAATCTCTTTTCTCCAACTGGTAGGTTGGAAGTGTGGATACTTTTTTCACTTCCTCATCCCAAAAAGTATCAAAGTCTTCTGGCACCTCATCTCGTCCTAGATAGGTCTTGATTTCTTCTAATAAAGCTGGATTTTTCATAGCATGCTCCTTTAGTTTTGTAATCGCTATCATAACTCTAGCATATCTAGGAAAGCAATGCAAGAAAGAATGCTAAACAGAAAGTGAATTTAGATTCTCTTTCCTCAAACCTATCGTCTGAAAGTAGTTTTAAAAATAAAGAGAGCGTTTCCGCTCTCTGTGTATCAATAGGTGCTAGCTCCTTTCTCTAGTTTGACGGTTTGGAATTTCTTTTGGTAGGTTACTTTAATAGTCATGTGAGGGTCCTCGTTTCTTTTTGATGACTCTAGTATAAGACCCAAACCTAAAAACTAGCTTATAGATTTCTTAGAGAAGGCTTAATCCAGATGTTCTCTTTTTTCTAGATGGAGAGCAATCATGCGCCATTCTGGATCCTCTTGCCAGCCTTCTATCGAACTAATGTAGCTAGCAACCTTTCTGGCTTCTTCTAAAATCGGAAAATCTTCGATAATATCCGCCACTTGGAACTCTGGCAGTCCTGACTGTCTGGTTCCAAAAATCTCACCAGAACCCCTCATTTTCAAATCTTCCTCTGCAAGGACAAATCCATTAGTCGTTTCTGTCATGATGCGCATGCGGTCTTTCCCTGACTCAGTCTTGGGATTGGCAACGAGAACAGCATAGGACTGCTTGTCCCCCCGACCAACACGACCTCTGAGCTGGTGAAGCTGGCTGAGACCAAACCGATCGGCATCCATGATAATCATGACAGTCGCATTGGGAACATTGACCCCAACCTCAATAACCGTCGTCGAAACCAGAATATCCGTTTTTCTCTCTTTGAACTCCTGCATAATCTGGTCTTTTTCATCACTCTTCATCTTACCATGTAGAAGAGCTACTTCAGCCTTGTCTGCAAAATGAGCCGTCAACTCTTCTGATAAGGCAATGGCATTTTTCAGATCCAGAGCTTCAGATTCTTCAATCAAAGGAGAGATGACATAGGCTTGCGAACCTTTTTGAATTTCTCCTTCTAACCAAGTCAAGACCTGAGGCAGCTGCTCATGCTTAATCCAGCGAGTCACAATAGGCTTCCGCCCTGCTGGCATCTGGTCAATAATGGAAACATCCATATCTCCAAAGGCTGTGATAGCCAGCGTTCGAGGAATGGGCGTCGCCGTCATCATGAGAACGTCAGGATTGTCCCCTTTTTCCCGCAGAACACGCCTTTGCCCCACACCAAAACGATGCTGCTCATCGATGATAATCAAGCCAAGGCGAGCATAATCAACCTCATCTTGTATCAAAGCGTGGGTTCCGATAATCAAATCAGCCTCACCCTTGGCAATGGTCTCCAAGACTGCTCTCTTTTCTGCAGCTTTTAAGGAACCTGTCAAGAGAGCGAATTTCAAGTCTGGAAAAAGACCCTTCAAACTCTCAAAATGCTGCTCTGCCAAGATTTCTGTCGGCACCATGAGAGCTGCCTGGTAGCCAGACGTCACCGCCGCAAACATGGCTAGGCCAGCGACTACCGTCTTTCCGCTCCCCACGTCCCCTTGTAAGAGACGATTCATGTGGTGGTCGGACTTCATGTCGGACAAAATTTCCTGCAAACTCTTTTCCTGAGCTTGAGTCAGGGAAAAAGGAAGACTTTCTTTAACGGCTGTCACTTTTTCCTGAAACCAGTTCAGAATCAGACCGCTTCCCTGAACTCTATTTTCAGACTTGAGCGTCTGCAACTGCATCTGAAAGTAAAAGAGTTCCTCAAACTTGATACGGCGAAGGGCCTGCTTGTATTCTGCCAAATCCTTGGGAAAATGCATAGCGCGAACAGCCTGGCAACGGGACATGAGTTTGTATTTATCAAGTAAAGACTGGGGAAGATTTTCCTCTATCAAGAGGTCCAACCCTTGATCAAAGGCTGTCTTGATAACCTTGACCAGCCCTGCCTGACTGATTCCTTGAGCCAGACGATAGACTGGCTGGAGATCATCTTCCACCTGAGCCAGAACCTTCATCCCAGTCAAACTGGCCTTGGCACGGTCCCATTTCCCAAAGACAGCAAGGGTTGCTCCCAACTCTATCTTATCAGCCAGATAGGGCTGGTTAAAAAAATTCACCGCAAAAACGACTTCTCCCTGCTTGAGACTAAAACGCAGGCGATTGCGCTTGAAACCATAATACTGGACGCTAGCGGGAGTCACGACTTGACCAGACAGGACAGCCTTTTCTCCGTCTTCCAGCTCCAGCACCTGTTTGGTCTTGAAATCTTCGTAACGGAAAGGAAAGTAGAGCAAGAGGTCTTGCAGGTTTTCAATTCCTAGTTTGGCGTATTTTTCTGCTGACTTTGGTCCCACACCAGGCAAGACATGCAAGGGTTGATGTAGATTCATGCTCCACTTCTTTCTTTAGTTTAATGATATTCTCTCGGAATGCGATCGCTGAGAAGACAAACCACCTCATAGTTAATAGTTCCGCGGTAGGTCGCTACCTGAGTTGCTGTGATTTCCTTGTCACCGTTGCTGCCGATTAGAGTTACTTTTGTTCCTAGCGGATAAAGCTTAGGCAAACGAATGGTAATTTGGTCCATAGATACTCGTCCGACGATTGGGCAATCTTGACCATCTACCAAGACAGAGAAATTCTGCATATCACGTGTCCAACCATCCGCATAGCCGATTGGCACCGTCGCAATGACTTGCTCACTATTCGCTTGATAAGTTGCTCCATAGCCCATGCAAGCTCCAGCTGAAACTGTCTTGACATGAACTAGAGCAGATTCCAAGGTCAAGGCTGGAGTCAAGGCATAAGGCAAGTCCAAAACCTCTCCACTTGGATTGAGACCATACATGGCATCTCCCATACGGACAGCATTGAAAATAGTCTCTGCATGCCAGAGGGTCGTTGCCGAGTTGCTGGCATGAACCAGCTCTGGCACTTCCTTCATACTTGCCAAAATAGCTTTAAATCGTTCTAACTGATTATTAAAATAGGTATCTGATTCTTCATCTGCAGTAGCAAAGTGGGTAAAAATCCCTTCAACGCGAGCACCATGTTGCTTGAGCAAGTCTTGAGCCAGATCAGCTTCACTGGCATCTCTAAAACCAATCCGTCCCATTCCTGAGTCAATCTTGAGGTGGACAGTCAAGCCAGTTAAATCTGCTTCCTTGTCTAACAGCGCTTGAATCCACTCCAATCCTGCCACTGTCAAGGTGATATCGTATTCTTTAGCAAGAGAAACAGCTTCGATTTCAGAAACTCCTAAAATGAGAATTCGCTTGCTGAGTCCAGCCTGACGAAGTTCGATAGCTTCATCAATATTGGAAACACAAAATCCATCAACATCATCCTGGATCGCCGTTGCAACAGCTACCGCCCCATGTCCATAGGCATTGGCCTTGACCACTGCCCACTTGAGCGTTCCTTCAGGGATATGAGCCCCCATTTGCTGAATATTTTGTCGAATAGCTCCCAGATATATCAGAGCCTTTGTTGGTCTATGCGGACTAGCTTTCATGATTTTCCTCCAAAATGACACTGGCTGTCACAAACTGTTCTGTGTGGCTGATCGACAGCCAAATTTTTCCTGAAAATGGTGCCTGGCTAAAATAGGGAGCGCCTCGTTCATTGTTCAAAACTTCCAAATCCTGAAAGGTCAGTTTGCCAATTCCTGTTCCCATAGCCTTGGAAAAGGCCTCCTTAGCTGACCAGCGACCTGCCAAGTATTCGATCTGTCTGCGCCCTTTGAGACTGGCAAAACGCTCCATTTCTTTAGGGGTCAGCACGCGCTTGGCAAAGCCCTCACGTCGTGTAACTGCATTTTCTATCGAAGCCAATTCTTCGATGTCAATTCCGTGTCCAACTATCATACTCATAAAAGGAGCTGAGATTCCCCCAACTCCATCCTTTTCACTTATTTTGTTAAGGTAGTATAAATTTCTTCTACCAAGGCTACTGTATTTTCCCAACCTAGACAAGGGTCAGTTATGGAGCAGCCAAAGACCTCTGGTTGATTTTGGCGGCCATCTGCTAGGTATGATTCGATCATAAAGCCTCGAACCGTCTTTTTAATCTTTTCATTCCAGTCACGATTCAGCAAGGCTTGGCGAACAATGCGGATTTGTTCCATATACTGCTTGCCTGAATTGTCATGATTGGTGTCAATGATAATGAAGGGATTTTCAAGTCCCATAGTCTCATAGCGATTGATGGCATTTAAGAGGGTTTCATAGTAGAAGTTGGGTTCATTTTTACCATATTCGTTCATGGCACCACGAAGGATAACGTGGGCCAAGGGATTTCCTGAAGTTTCCACTTCTTGGCCATGGTAAAGGAAGGTTTGCTTGTTTTGAGCTGCATAGATAGCATTAAACATAACTCCAAGGTTCCCAGATGTCGGATTTTTCATCCCAACTGGAGCATCAATCCCAGAGGCTACAAAGCGGTGTTCCTGGTCTTCTACTGAACGAGCTCCTACAGCGTGGTAGCTGACTAAATCATCGACCAAAACGAGATTTGACGGATAGAGCATCTCATCAGCCGTCGTCAAGCCCGTCTCCGTAATCACACGGTAGTGGAGCTGACGAACAGCCTGCAAACCATTGATGAGACTAGGCGCTTCGCTGGTATTTGGTTGATGAATCATGCCTTTATAGCCATCTCCATTGGTACGAGGTTTAGCCGTATAGACACGCATCACGATAAAAATTTTATCCGCAACTTTTTTCTGCAAGTCTGCTAAGCGACGAGCATATTCAAGCACTGCTTCTTCATTGTCTGAAGAGCACGGCCCCATCACCAAAAGGATACGATCGTCCTCACCCGAGATGATGGCTGCCAGCTCTCTATCGCGGGCTTCTTTTTTTCGCAAGGCTTCAGGTGACAACTGGGTCGCAGCCTTGATTGCTTCAATATCAATTTCTTGACCTTTTTCGATAAATGCCATCTTACTCTCCTAGCGTTTGGTAAATTTCGCGAACAAGTGCTTCTGTGTTGTCCCATCCGAGACACGGATCTGTAATGGACTTCCCAAAAACTTCTGGCTCATTTTGACGTCCATCTTCTAGATAGGACTCAATCATGAAACCACGAACATATTTCTTGATTTTCTCATTCCAGTCACGGTTAATCAAGGTCTGACGAACGATACGGATTTGATCCATGTACTGCTTGCCTGAATTGTCATGATTGGTATCGATGATGATAAATGGATTTTCCAAGCCCATTTTTTCATACTGGGCAATGGTATCCATCAAATTGTCATAGTAGTAGTTAGGAATATTTTTACCATATTCATTCAAGGCACCGCGAAGAATGGCGTGGGACAATGGATTCCCTGTTGTTTCCACCTCTTTACCGAGGAAAAGGAAACTCTGTTTATTTTGCGCTGCGTAAATCCCGTTAAACATAACATTGAGATTTCCAGATGTGGGATTTTTAAATCCTGTTGAGAAATCTGCTCCACTCGCTACAAAACGATGTTGCTGATCCTCTACAGAACGAGCTCCAACAGCCATATAAGAAATCAAATCATCCACCAGCGGAAGATTTTCAGGATAAAGCATCTCATCCGCTGTTGTCATTCCCGTCTCGGTAATCACACGGTAGTGTAGCTGACGAACAGCCTTGATTCCATTGATCAAGCTAGGAGCTTCTGTCGCATTTGGTTGATGAATCAAGCCCTTATAGCCATCCCCATTGGTACGAGGTTTAGCAGTATAGACACGCATGACCATAAAAATACGGTCTTTGACCTCTTCTTGCAAGGCAGACAAGCGCTTGGCATACTCGAGGACTGCCTCTTCATTATCAGATGAACACGGTCCAATGACCAAAAGAATACGCTGATCTTCTCCACGGATGATGGCTTCCAATTCCTGATCACGCTGGTATTTTTTCTTATAAGCCAAAACATCTAGTTTTGACAAGGAACGAACTTCTTCAATGTTAATTTTAGGACTTTTAGCTGTAAATACCATGATTCATCTCCTTATAAAGCAAACGGACACCAAGTAAAAATGTATTTTCACCAGGTATCCGCCTGTATCTTATCTCATATTATTGTCTCTTACCATGACAGTTCTTGAATTTCTTACCTGATCCACATGGACATTGGTCATTTCGTCCGATTTGGCTCAAGTCCACATCTTTTGGAAGCTGAGTCTGCTGCGCTGCGATATTACGAGTCGCAGTTGTACTGATATTGTGTTCAGTTTGAGGACGTTCTTGTTCGTGGATTTGTGCTTTCATCATCAAGCGGGTTACATCGAACTCAATCGATCCGATCATGTCGTTAAACATGCGGAAACCTTCTGCTTGATATTCTACAACCGGGTTGTTTTGAGCATATCCACGAAGACCAACAGCATTTCGCAACTGGTCAAGAGCATCGATATGGTCTGTCCACTTGTTGTCTACAACACGTAGGATCAAGACCTTCTGGAATTCTTTCACTGCATCTTCATCACGAAGTTTAGCAACTTGGCTATCATAAACCTTCAATGCACGTTGATACAGCTCATCTTTGATGGCTTGGTCTGACAAACCTGCAAGATCTGAACGGCTGATTGAATCTTCTGGAAGTAAGTTGTACTTAGCAAAGTTCAAGATTGCTTCTAGTTTTTCATCTTCCTTAGAACGTGCATGTGCATCCACGATACGTCCAATGGTACGACGAATCATAGCATGGATCTCAGGTGCCAAGTCACGGTCGGCAGTAATGACATCATAACGTTGTGCATAGATGATTTCACGTTGTTCACGCATGACATCATCGTATTGAAGGACCTGTTTACGTGTATCGTAGTTATTCCCCTCAACACGTTTCTGAGCCGCTTCCACTTGACGCGTTAACATACGGGATTCAATGGCTTCGTCAGACATGTTGAGCCGTTCAAAGATACCTTTCAAACGCTCTGAACCGAAACGTTTCATCAAATCATCTTCAAGAGACAAGTAGAACTGCGATTCACCTGGATCTCCTTGGCGTCCTGAACGTCCACGAAGCTGATTATCGATCCGGCGACTTTCGTGGCGTTCTGTACCAATGACGCAAAGTCCACCAAGCTCACGAACGCCTTCACCAAGCTTAATGTCGGTACCACGACCGGCCATATTGGTTGCGATGGTAATCGCACCACGCTGACCAGCATTCATGATGATTTGAGCTTCTCTGTAGTGGTTTTTCGCATTCAAGACTTCGTGAGGAACACCTGCTTCGACCAATTTCTTAGAAAGGAAATCACTCGTTTCAACGGCAACAGTACCTACCAAGACTGGCTGACCCTTTTGATAACGTGCCTTCACATCTTCAACCACGGCCTTAAATTTCGCATCCAGACTCGCATAGAGAAGGTCTGAGTGGTCGATACGTTGGATTGGACGGTTGGTTGGGATTGGGATGACACGAATGTTATAGATTTCACGGAATTCTTCTTCTTCTGTTTTACCAGTACCTGTCATACCTGCCAATTTCTTATACATACGGAAGAGGTTTTGGTAGGTAATAGAAGCTGAAGTCTTAGTTTCGTCTTGAATTGGCACACCTTCCTTGGCTTCAATCGCCTGGTGCAAGCCATCAGAATAACGACGACCTTCCATGGTACGACCTGTAAATTGATCGACAATCAAGATTTCCTGCTCTTCACTAACCACATAGTCAATATCGAGAATCATGATGTAGTTGGCACGGAGGGCATTGTCGATAAAGTGAGTAAGAGCTACATTTTCGATGTCGTAGAGATTTTCCAGTTTGAAGTAGTCTTCAGCCTTGTCAATTCCTGAATCAGACAAACCAATAGTCTTAGACTGAATGTCGATGATATAGTCATCTTTGTCCAAAGATTTGACAAAGTGATCCGCCATATGATACAGCTGACTAGTTTCCACAGCATTGGCTCCTGAAACGATCAAAGGAGTACGAGCCTCATCAATCAAGATCGAGTCAACCTCATCGACCAAAGCATAGTTGAGCGGACGCTGTACCATGTTTTCTGCCCGAACAACCATGTTGTCACGAAGGTAGTCGAAACCAATTTCTGAGTTAGTCGAATAGGTAATATCACAGAGATAGGCTTCTTTCTTCTCCATTGGTGACTTCGCAGCCAAGTTGATCCCTACTGACAAACCAAGCCATGAGTACAATTCACCCATCTCAGTCGCATCACGTTCGGTTAGATACTCGTTGACCGTTACTACGTGAACCCCTTCACCTGCAAGGGCATTGAGGTATACAGGCATGGTCGCAGTCAAGGTTTTCCCTTCACCAGTACGCATTTCTGGCACATCTCCATGGTGGAGGACAATTCCACCCATGACCTGAACTTTATATGGGAAAAGTCCAAGAACACGCTTGGCAGCTTCACGTACTACCGCAAAAGCCTCATAGAGCAATGAATCCAGTGATTCACCCTTATTGTAACGTTCCTTAAATTCATCTGTTTTTGCTTTTAGCTGGTCATCCGTCAAGGCTGCCATCTGCTCTTCATATTTGAGAACCTTGTCTGCCATCTTTTCCAGACGACGAAGTTCCCCTTTATCATTTTCGATAATCGTTTTTAAAATATTAGCCATTATTTTCCTTACTTTAGATTCTGAATATTTTAGAATGTTCTTTTAATTCTAGCACATTTACTCTTAATTTTCAAGAAAGAATCCGCGTTTAAACAGGGAAAAGAGGCTGACTTCTAGGTCAGCCTCTTGGTTTTTTATGGACTACATTTCACACAAAAATTTAATTGCCAAGCAGAGCTGGCAAAATTCCAAAAATCAGGAAGAGATTGATCCAGAAGGCCATACAAAAGAGGACTCCAAAGAGGAAGAGACTTATCCTTTTAGTCAGTACTGAGAAAAAGATTGCCAATACACCAAAGACGACAAAGAGTTTTTTCATGATGAAGAAATAAATCGAAACTCCTCCTATTTGCAAATCCCATGGAAGACAAAAGACCAGCAGCCATAACAAGCAAATCGTAAGAATGTAGGTTTTGTAGTATTGATGAATAAACTGCTTTATTTTGAACATCGGAACCTCCTCTAAACTTTAGCTATTGATGAATGTCCTCGTTTTGTTCTCTTGTTTCAGCTTGAACATTCTCTTCAGGCAGACATAGACTTTCCAGTCATTCACAAGAGACAAAAAGACTAAAAGAATCCATATCACCCAAATTGTTAAATCAGCAGGATTTTTCAAGACAATATTGAAAATTAAGAATGAAAAAATTGTAAAAGCGATACTGAACAAAGCCCACAAAGGGAGATAAATCCAGTAAAAGTAATAGAAAAATGCGAAATATTTACTATCTTTGTCCGCCTTCTCAATCCAATGAAAAAAATAAAAGTAGGGTGACAATAGCAATAATATAAAAAATTTCTCCATCATACACCTCTTTTTGATAACGTTTTCTTTGACTTCATTCTATCAAAAAAATCTGGAAATGTCTTCCCAGATCTTACTTGTTTATTTGGCTCTATAATATTTGTAGTGGGTAACCCCCTATAGATATTATGGAGCCTATTTTGTTGTAGAAAAAAAGTCCCATATGACCTATAATGAAAAGCGACCAAACCATCATTAGAAAGAATCCTATGGAACCATTACATTTTATCACAAAACTACTCAATATTAAAGACCCTAATATCCAAATTATGGATGTTGTTAATAGAGATACACACAAGGAAATCATCGCGAAATTGGACTACAATGCCCCATCTTGTCCTGATTGCGGAAGTCAAATGAAGAAATATGACTTCCAAAAACCTTCCAAAATTCCTTACCTCGAAACGACTGGTATGCCTACCAGAATTCTTCTGAAAAAGCGTCGTTTCAAGTGCTATCATTGTTTGAAAATGTTGGTCGCTGAGACTTCTCTCGTCAAGAAAAATCACTAAATTCCTCGTATTATCAATCAAAAGATTGCTCAAAAGTTGATTGAAAAGACTTCTATGACCGATATTGCCCATCAGCTTTCCATTTCAACTTCAACTGTTCTCCGAAAGTTCAATGACTTCCGTTTTAAACATGATTTTTCTCGTCTTCCAGAGATTATGTCTTGGGATGTTGAAACAGTCAGGGGAGTGACTGTTTCAATCGGGAGATGAAGATGAGCTTT